>CALKXD010000147.1 GCA_938003855.1 uncultured Granulosicoccaceae bacterium
CATTATGGCAAGTGCAAAGTTTTTTGTGAAAAAATCTTTGCAAATTGTTGAAAATTCTACCAAATTTTCGTTTTAAATCTTTAATCGAGCACATTTGCGGGCGCTATCCCCTATCATGAACTTCTCATTTGGAAATACACAATCGAACCTGCTTGGGGTCGACATCAGTTCCACGTCAGTCAAACTGCTGGAACTTAGTCGCACCAAGACGGCGTACCGTATCGAGAGCTATGCGGTCGAGCCACTTCCGGCTAACGCGATGAACGACAAAAGCTTGCAGGATGTCGAGGCCGTCGGTGAAGCTATCAAGCGAGCTCTGCAGAAATCGGGCTCCAAGAAGAAATTCGCTGCCGTCGCCGTTCCAAGCGCGATGGTAATCACCAAGGTGATTCAGATGCCAGCTGGCCTCAAAGAGAGCGAGCTGGAGGCGCAGATTCAACTGGAAGCAGATCAATACATCCCCTATGCGCTTGACGAAGTGAATCTTGATCATCAGGTGATCGGTCCCTCAGAAGAGCAAACGGCCAGCAATGATGTTCTGCTGGTGGCATCACGCAGTGAAAATGTAGAGGAACGCACCGCCGCTTGTGAGATCGGTGGCTTGTCAGCCAAAGTCGTTGACATCGAACCCTACACCATAGAACACACGTGCAAGCTGATTCAGCAGCAAACTGATGTGGACTGGGCAGACAAAACTATCGCGGTGCTGGATATTGGCGCCACCATGACCAGCCTCAGTGTGTTTCGCGAAGACTCACTGGTCTATACCCGCGAGCAGCCATTTGGTGGCAAGCAGTTGACCGAAGAAATAATGCGTCGATATGGATTGTCGTATGAAGACGCCGGACGCGTAAAGCGTGTCGGAGGATTACCCGACAACTATGAACCCGAAATTCTGACCCCGTTCAAGGATCAGATGGTGCAACAGGCCAACCGATTTCTACAGTTTTTCTTTTCAGCAGATCAGAATGACTATGTTGATCAGATTCTATTGGCTGGTGGCTGCGCCGAGATTCCTGGTATTGCCGAACTGATCGAAGCACAAATCGGCACCCCAACCACAATTGCCAATCCCTTTCAAAACATCGAGTGCGCATCAGGCGTAGCGCAGCAGCGCTTACAGTCTGACGGACCCGCAATGATGATTGCCTGCGGCCTGGCAACCCGAGGTTTCGACTAATGGCGAAAATTAATTTACTTCCCTGGCGCGAAGAAGAGCGCAATCGCAAATCGAGGGAGTTCGGTGTAAGCGCACTTCTGACAGCGGCAATAGGCGCAGCGGTAGTGTTTGGCGGTGTGCGCTTTGCGCAGCAGAAAATTGACTACCAGGAATCTCGCAACAACTACTTGCAGACCGAAGTCGACAAGCTAAAAGCCGAACTCAAAGAAATAGAAGAGCTGGAATCAACCAAAAACAATCTGCTCGCTCGCATGGACATCATCCAGGAGTTGCAAACCAAGCGCCCTCAGGTTGTGCATACATTTCAGGAGTTGGCCGCACGGGTTCCTGATGGTGTCTATCTGCTGTCGATGAAACAGGACCAAGATCGACTGACTTTTGAAGGCAGAGCAGATTCCAATGCACGAGTCTCAACACTGATGCGCAACCTCGATGCATCAGACTGGTTCAGGCAACCGGGGCTCGATGTTATTCAGTCAGCTCAAGATAGCGGTATCAGCAGCTTTAAACTGCGATTGTCGCAATCCGTTGCGCCCAGCGACGACAATCAACTAGCGATAAGCGACGAGTAGGGGGCTGGAAAGTGGATATAGGACAAGCAATTTCAGATGCGCAGAATCTGGAACCAAGTGACATTAAAAAGATCGGGTCTGCACCGGTTGCCGTAAAGGCTCTGGTTCTGGCACTCGGATTCGCCGCTATTGTCGGTGTGGGCATCTGGATGATGGTAATGCCGATGTTCAAAGATCTGGAGCAGATTGCCTCTAAAGAGGAGTCTCTGAAAACACTGTTTGATACGACACAGGCTAAAGCTGCAAACCGCGAAGCCTATGTAGAACAACTCAGCGAAATGAAGCGTACGTTCAATGTCATGCTCCGGCAACTGCCAAACAAGACCGACATTGAAAGCCTGCTTATAGATCTATCGCAAACCAGCGTTGCCGCCGGACTTGAAGTGGAATACTTCAAACCGGAAAGCGAAGTGGCAAGAGAGTTCTACGTTGAGTATCCCATTCGGATCAGCGTCACCGGCAACTATCACCAGTTCGGAAACTTTGTCAGCGGACTGGCATCACTGCCAAGAATTGTGACTCTACACAATATCGCCATACAACCGGTAGGCACAAATCAAACGGTTAGTCGCAACAGTAAATCGCAGCAGAAACTGAAGATGGACTTAATTGCAACAACATACCGCTACCTTGAAGATGATGAGGGATAAGAGCGTGAATCAAACAAAATCCACATCCAGGTACGGCAATCTGCGTATCGCCCTGGTATCGCTCGCCGCGGCGGCAGCGCTGAGCGGGTGCAATAGCGACATGGCCGACCTTGAAAGTTTCGTTGCTGAAACCCGGTTGAAACACCAGGGACGCGTCGACCCTCTACCAGACTTTGCACAATACGAATCTTTTACGTATGCAGAGATGGACTTACGAGATCCGTTTAAACCACAAACGGAGCTATCAGCAACAACGGCGACAATGTCTTTGGGCGGACCACGCCCTAGCGACAACCGTCGTCGCGAGACACTCGAAGCCTACCCGCTGGATGCATTAAAAATGGTGGGCATTCTTAAGCAGCGAGCGTCCAGTTGGGCGCTTGTACAAGACCCGGACGGTACCATTCACCGTGTTCAGCCTGGTAATTACGCAGGCCAGAATCACGGCAAAATAGTCCAAGTTTCGGAAAACCAGATTAATTTGGTCGAGCTGATACCTGACGGTATCAGCGGCTGGATTCAACGTGAAGCCCAGTTGGCTCTAGGCGAGGACGAGTGATCGCAATGACTGACCAGGCAAAGAAAAAAAGTAACATGACGCGACGGAGAAAAACGGTGAATAAACCAACAGTCTGCGGCACACCATGCAGTGGCGGTACAACCAGGTGCTCGCACTTGGGCAAGCTGAGGCTGTTGGCGCTCGCCATGAGTACCACACTCATAGCGCAACATGGTTTGGCCGCTACCCTTGACGATATCAGCTATAAAACGCTGCCCGGAAACCAGCAACAGATTGCCTTCAAACTGAGTGAATCAGTCGGCAACCCGAAAAGCTTCAAGATCGAACAGCCGGCCCGAATCGCTATTGATTTGATGGGAACAACCAACGCGATAGACAAACGCGTCCTGCCAGTCGGCATTGGCAACCTGGACAGCGTTAACATCGTCGAGGCCAATGACCGTACTCGCGTCGTGCTCAATCTAGGGGAAATGACCGACTACGAAACCTCAGTTGACGGTGACCGGTTGCTTGTTACTCTGGATACTGACGCCGAAGGCTTACTGTCCGACGCCATTGGCGACGATCAACCACTGATTCTGAATCAGGACGACAGCGCAGAGCCGGTTGCCGGGCAAATGGCTGACGCCATCGCAGATGACGGCACCATGGTCGAAATGCCCAGCAGCCTGCCACTCAATTACGATGGACCCGCTGACCCGCAGGTGACTATCGATGAATCACCGTTGCAGGATGCTGTCACTATAGACAGTAGCCCTGACCTCAACGAATACGTCGAGCAGGCACCACTGGTTGAGCCGAAGATGCAGGATGTCGCCTACACGCCCGAAGCACCACCGGCACCCCGGCCAATTATAGGGCCATCGGCTACCGGCCTGGATTCAGGTGACTACAACGGTGAAGAACTGTCTTTGAACTTTCAGGATATTGAAGTTCGATCCGTACTGCAGTTGCTGGCTGACTTCACCGATCTCAACATCGTCGTCAGTGACACGGTATCCGGCAAGCTGACACTACGCCTGAAGAATGTTCCCTGGGATCAGGCACTCGATATTATTCTTCGCACCAAAGGGCTCGACAAGCGACGCTCGGGCAACGTTGTGATGGTCGCTCCCGCCGGAGAGATCGCCGCACAGGAAGCCTCTGAGCGGGAAGCGGCCCAGCAGGCAATCGCACTGGAACCTCTGCGAACAGAATTTGTTCAGGTCAACTACGCCAAGGCGACCGAAGTAGCTGCAATTCTTAAATCAGAGTCCGGCGGTGTATTGTCCGACCGCGGCAGTGTGACCATCGATGATCGCACCAATACCATACTCGTTAACGATACCCCGGACGTACTCGGTAAGGTTCGCGCACTGGTGACTCGACTGGATATCCCGGTTCGACAGGTATTGATTGAATCACGGATTGTTATCGCCACTGACGATTTCAACCGCGAGATGGGAGTACGCTTCGGTGTCTCTCGCGATACCACAAACAACGACAACCAGGGTGTCGCACTGTCCGGCTCTTCGAGCGCTGTCAACAGTCTGCTGACTGGCGGTGAACTGGGCGTTGATCGCTTTAACGTCAATCTGCCTTCGGTTAATAGTGCCGGCAGTCTGGGTCTGGCGTTTGCCAAACTCCCCTTCGGAACGCTGCTCGAGCTAGAGTTATCGGCTATGCAGGCAGAAGGGCGTGGCGAGGTGATCTCTAGTCCACGTGTGATCACGGCGAACCAGCACGAAGCATACATCGAGCAGGGTGTTGAAATTCCGTACCTCGAGGCAGCATCAAGTGGCGCCGCGTCTATATCCTTCCGCAAGGCCGTTCTGGGCCTGAAGGTGAAGCCGCAGATCACACCGGATGAGCGCATCATTATGGACCTCACCGTCAACAAAGACACGGTCGGGGAAGTCTTCGGCGCCGGCGATACGCGGGTACCGAGCATCGACACCCGCGAGGTCAATACCCAGGTACTGGTCGCCAATGGTGAAACGGTCGTGCTCGGTGGTATCTACGAGCAGACCATCATTCAGCAGCGCGAAGCGGTACCGTTCTTTGGCGACCTGCCACTGATCGGTAAACTGTTCCAGCACAGCTCTTCAGAAGACGACAAAACCGAACTGCTGGTTTTTGTCACACCGAAGATTGTGAAAGACGGGACTTCCCAGCTCGATCGCTAGACGGCACTGAGGTCCAGGTAAAAAAGCCGCGATTTTATCGCGGCTTTTTTTTGTCTGAAATTTAAGCCTCAATCCTGTAATGTTCAGCCATCATCTTTTCACACAACACTATGGCCAGCATTTTCCTGATCGGCCCGATGGGCGCCGGCAAAACTACGGTGGGCAAGCACCTCGCACGACGGCTGTGCCGCCCCTTCCACGACAGTGATCGTGAAATCGAGGCCGCCTGCGGTGTCGATATCCCGACGATATTCGACTTTGAGGGTGAGCCGGGGTTTCGGCGTCGAGAGGCGCGCATGATCGACCTCATGACCCGCAAACAAAATATCATTCTGGCCACCGGTGGCGGTGCTGTGCTGCGCGAAGAAAACCGCCAGCGGCTGCATAGCCGCGGGATCGTGGTATTCCTCGATGTCAATATAGATGTGCAGATCGAGCGGACTTCACGTACAAACACCCGGCCTCTGCTGCAGCACGGCGACCCACGCGCCACCTTGCTTGAAATGAGCCGCCAGCGCGATCCGATCTATCGCTCTGTCGCACACCTGCATGTCAGCACCAGCCGACAACGACACCGTCGTGTGGTTGAGCGGATCTGTCGTATGGTTGAAAAATACGAACGCGACAACTCCCGGCAAGCCACTGTCTCTGCCAGCACACCTAAAGCCTGAACTCCCATGACCGCACCTAATCCAGCGCTAACCCTCGATCTTGGCGATCGCAGCTATCCGCTGTACATCGACAGCAACATCATCGCATCGACCGACATCTACCGGCAGCACATCAGCGGACGCAATGTGCTGATCGTCAGCGATGAAAATACCGCCCCGCACTATTTGCCTGCGCTGACGGAAGCATTGTCGGGCTACCGTTGCACACACTTGTCATTGCCGGCTGGCGAAGCACATAAAACATTGGCGACTGTGTCGTCAATATACGATCAACTGATGACCGATCGCTTCGACCGCAACAGCACATTGATCGCCCTTGGCGGCGGTGTGGTTGGTGACATCTGCGGCTTTGCCGCGGCCACCTATCAACGCGGCGTGCGATTCATTCAGGTGCCGACCACTTTGCTGGCACAGGTGGATTCCTCAGTCGGTGGCAAAACCGGTGTCAACCACCCGATGGGTAAAAACATGATCGGAGCGTTTCACCAGCCCGCCTGTGTGATCGCTGACATGCAAACCCTGACCACCCTGCCCGAGCGGGAGTTAAAGGCCGGACTCGCAGAGGTGATAAAATACGGTCTGATTGACGACCCCGAATTTTTCAGCTGGCTGGAAACCAATCTCGACAACCTGCTGGCGCTTGAGCCGGCAAGCCTGACGCAGGCAGTGACACGCTGCTGCGAAAACAAAGCTCGAATCGTCGCCAGCGATGAACGAGAAAAAGGCCAGCGAGCACTGCTCAACCTGGGTCACACCTTTGGCCACGCCATCGAAAACGCCTGTGGTTACGGCGTCTGGCTGCACGGCGAAGCGATTGCCGCGGGCATGTGCCTGGCGGCGCAATTTTCTGTCGCTCTCGGCCACCTGCCACAGTCCAGCCTGCCCACCATAGAATCAATATTCAGCAAAACAGGCCTGCCGGTAACCCCCCCCGCTGAGATGACCGGGAAACAATGCCTCGATTTAATGTCCCGTGATAAAAAAGTACGCGATAACGTCCTCACGCTAGTCTTGATGCAAGGCATCGGCGAAGCATTTTTATCCAACGACTACGATCAGAACATCCTGGCGAAGACCCTCGACTCGGCCTTTTCGGGCTCAACAACCTGAATCACCACCCCAGTCGATGCCAACCACTGAACCATTTAGTTGATTGTTGCAATTGTTTATTTGCCACCTATGATCAAGAGTGTTTATTACTGCAGGCTCTGTAGCGTTGCCGTGGGCCACTGTGTAATCTAAACTTGTATTACTCAGCCTGAAAATACTGTTTTCTCAATGAATTAATCGATAATTTTCAGACATTTGCTCAAGTTACTGCTACGCAGAGTTGACTCACCGCTGCAGTTGTTTAAAGGACTGGCCCGGAATCCAGGCCAACAACAGCAGTAGACATGGCAGCAAAGACGTTTGCTACACCGATGAGTGGCTATTCCACTCGGATATTCACCAACGCACCAGGTAGAACAATGACAGTTGACGAAGCCAATGCTCAGGTCACCCTGCACGATGAGGCCATCGAAGAACTCGGTCTCAACGATCAACCTTTCATTGACAATAAAAAACGCAGTCGGTTTACCGATTCCACATCGCAGCGGACAAGCGCCACCCTCGAGCAGCACTTAAGGTTCGGCGAGCCGCTGCACTTGTTTCTGGGAGAAGCAGGTGTTGGCAAGACGGTATTCCTGTCACAACTGCTTAAAACCTGCAAATCCTCTATCAAGCCCTTTGTCGCAAAAGGCGCTGACAACTTCGAGGCCGTGGCGTTTCTGGCGGCGGTACTGAATCAACTGGGCGGCGAGCCGGCGGAGTCAATCTCAGACCACGTCGACGCGCTCATCCCGTTGTTCGAGGACCTCGCAGAGGAAAAACTCAATGTCATCCTTGCCATCGACGATGCTCATCTTGCGCCCATCGAAGAAATCGCCGAACTGATCGACATCATGCCCTCGTTCACCATCGGTGACGAAAAAAATGCCCGGTTGCTATTGGTAGCCGAGCCTCGTTTAAAAGACGAGCTCAGCGCTATTGCCGATGAATTCGAAGACCTCACTCTCGACCACGCCACAACCGTGTTAGAGCCAATGGACACTGACCGCGTGCGCGGCTACCTGACTAACCGGCTGAATCAAGTCGGGCATACCGACGTCTTTCCATTTACTGATAAATCCGTCGAAAAAATCCACCACGACTCCAGCGGCCTGCCGGGCAGAATTAACCCGCTGGCCGCGAAGTATCTGAACAACGTCTATGCCGGCGGCGTCGCCCCCGGCAGCAAAGGTCTGTTGGCTGCTTTGGGCTGGCCAATCCTGGCTATGGGCGCTGCCGCGGTAGCCTTGATTGCGTGGGGCTTATCGATGTTCATCAGCGATGATGCACCAGAAGCCTCGATCGCTGCCAATGACGTAGTTGTTACCGAACCCTCGAGCGATATCGCATTGGTCCCTGAGCAAACCGACACTGTCGTCAGCAGCGTTAATACCGACACGGTTACCCCTGAGACATCGGTCACTGTCAACGACGCCACACTGCCGATGGTGGCCGACAACGCCCAGCAAGTGATCGAGGAAGACGACGGACTGGTACTGCCGGAAGACCTTCCCGACGCTGCGAATGACCTGGCAACCGACGTCACCCCGACCCTCGAAGAAACGATTGTGGCAACCGTCGAGGCCGAACCAACCGCACCCATCACCGAAGACCTCGTCGTTGAAGCACCAGCCGTGGTGATCGACGAGCCGGTGGAAACAGAAACCATTATCGCCAATGTAAATGCCACGACAACTACAGAGCCTGAACCGGTGGTAATTGTGCCCGAGCCGACCGCCCAGCCCGTCATCGTTCAGGCCCCGAAGAAAGTCACTGCCGCTGACCGTAAACCGGAACCGCTAGTGCCCGAGTCAGTGGTTGTCGATATTACCGACACACAAAACGCCATTGAAAACACGATTGTTTCCACCGCCACCACCGAACCCGTCAGTGTAGCCGTTGCCATAGCCGTCGACTCCGCACCAACCTCGTCCGGGGCTGTAGCAGTGGACACTGGTGCCGCTGGCAGCAACGGGGTTGTGGTAACAGTACCCGAGCTCGACGCTGACACCGCACAGTCCGGTTCAGGAACCCGGCTCGCCACCGACCAACCCCCTGCCGTGCAAAAGGCCATCGAAAACGAACGCTGGGTATTGTTTCAGGCTCCCACCAAATTTACCGTTCAGCTGGCTACCTCCAGAGAGCGAAACTACATCATTGAACTGGCACAGGCGCTCGAAACAGAAAACCCGGTGGCGATCTACCCATTTCTGACCACCAACAGCAAAAACCCCGTGTTCGGGCTACTGGCAGGTCTGTACGAAACCCGCACAGAAGCTATCGAGGCGGTTGCCAATATGCAACCAGCTACTAAGCAATTCGGTGTATGGATTCGACCCATCAGCGATCTGCAGGCGGCAATTAAAAACAAGCCATAACCTAAACGCCTGATGTGCGCCCGGATGTAGCCAGTGCGACACCGGGCCACAACGCAATGCTGAAAAATCTGATAACAAACGGCGGTAACGCCGTTTCCGGTACACAGCAGAAAATTCTCATCCGCGGATATTTTACCTGCTAAACGTCGCCATTGGCGGCAACGCCGATGCCGCGACAGCATCGACTCATCACTATAAAAATATCACCCCGCTGGCGGAACAACTATTAAGGGGTTCTAATGAACGCACTGGACAAACTGGCGGAGCATGGCCTTTACCGCCCTGACTTCGAACACGACAACTGCGGTTTTGGCCTGATTGCCCAGATCGACGGCACGCCAAGTCACAAGCTGGTCAAAACAGCGATCGACGCACTTGGCCGCATGACGCATCGCGGCGCTGTAGCGGCAGATGGAAAATCCGGCGACGGTTGCGGCTTATTACTGCGAAAACCGGCTGGATTTCTACGCGAAAAAGCCAGCGAGCAAGGTTTCACTGTTGGCCGCAACTTTGCTGTCGGCATGATATTCCTCAGCACTGACTCCCATCAGGCCCAGCGTGCCCGCGCATTGCTGAACTCTGAAATCACTGATCGGGGTCTAACCGTTGAAGGCTGGCGTGTGGTGCCAACCAACCCGGACGCCTGTGGCACTGAAGCGAAAAAATCACTGCCCCTGATAGAACAGATATTCGTCACCGCACCGCGGCACATGGATGGCGCCGAGTTTAATCGCAATCTATATGTCGCCCGGCGCAAGGCAGAGCTGGCACTGCGTTCCCAAGACGCTGATTTTTACGTCTGCTCATTGTCGTGCGATGTCATCCTCTATAAAGGACTGATGATGCCGGATCGCCTGCCGGTATTTTTTGAAGACCTCAACGACCCGACACTGGAATCCAGAATCGCCGTCTTCCATCAGCGCTTCTCAACCAATACTCTGCCCGAATGGCGTCTGGCACAACCATTTAGATTCCTCGCTCACAACGGCGAGATAAACACCATCCGCGGAAATCGCAACTGGGCCAATGCACGGGCCTCTAAATTCCACAGTGAATTGCTTCCGGAATTGAAAGAACTATTACCGCTGGTGTCACTGTCCGGTTCTGATTCAATGTCCCTGGACAATATTCTGGAAGTACTGCTGGCAGGCGGCATGGATATTTTTCGGGCAATGCGATTACTGCTGCCCCCTGCCTGGCACAACATGAATTCAACTGACGCTGACATGCGCGCATGGCTGGAGTATGCGTCAATGCACATGGAACCCTGGGATGGTCCCGCAGGAGTTGTCCTGACCGATGGTCGCTATGCCTCGTGCGTGCTCGACAGAAACGGATTGCGACCTGCACGCTATGTCATTACTCGCGACAGGCAAATCACTCTGGCCTCCGAGATCGGTGTGTACGACTACGAACCCGAAGACGTTGTCGCCAAGGGCCGTGTGCAGCCCGGACAAATGTTTGCCGTGGATACCGAAACCGGCGACATTCTAGAACCCGAAAACATCAATGACCTCCTGAAAACACGCCGTCCATTTGCCCGCTGGCTGCAAAAGCACTCTCATCATCTTCGCTCGCGACTACGCGACACGCCACCAAGCTCGCCACCACTCGATGAGTCACAGTTACAAACTTACGAAAAAATGTTTGGTGTCACTTACGAGGAACGCGACCAGGTGCTTCGGGTACTTGCTGAAGATGCCCAGGAAGCGATCGGTTCGATGGGAGACGACACCCCCTTTCCGGTGCTGTCGGGTAACGTTCGATCACTGTATGAAAACTTCCGCCAGCAGTTTGCACAAGTGACCAACCCACCGATAGACCCACTGCGGGAATCTATCGTGATGTCACTCGAAACCTGCCTCGGCGTTGAGCAAAACCTGTTTAAAGAAACAGTAGACCACGCCAGGCGTCTACTGGTCCGCTCTCCGGTGCTATCGCGCGAAAAATTCGAGACGCTTGTGGCAATGAATGATGAGCCCGAGTATCGCAGCGTACACATCGATCTAAACTTCGATCCAAAACAAAAAAGCCTCGAACAGGCCATCATTGATATCACCGACCAAGCGCATGCGGCGGTGGCCCGTGAAACTGTCATCGTCATTCTCAGTGACCGCAACATTACCGCCGATCAGGTGCCTGTGCACGCACTACTGGCGACCGGCGCTGTCCACCACAGGCTTATCAACGAAGGCTTGCGCTGCGATGCCAACCTGATTATAGAAACCGGCACCGCACGCGACCCGCATCATATTGCCGTGCTGCTCGGCTATGGCGCTACCTGCGTCTACCCCTATCTGTCCTACGACACCATTCAGGGCATGATTCGCCGCAACGATATTGGCAGTTCGGACTTGCCAAAACTGGAACAGAACTACCGCAAGGGGATCAACAAAGGACTACTGAAAGTTCTGTCAAAGATGGGGATTTCCACCATTGCGAGTTATCGAGGTGCGCAGCTGTTTGAAATTGTCGGCCTGCACGACTCGGTTGTTGATCGTTGCTTTACAGGCACCACCAGTCGCATCCAGGGCGCCGACTACGATGATCTCTTTGACGATACCTGCAAGCTTGCAGAGGAAGCATTTAACCCGCGTAAAAAAACCAAACAAGGCGGTTTATTGAAATACATCGAGGGCGGCGAATACCACGCCTATAACCCGGATGTCGTCAACAGCCTGCAGCATGCCGTCACCAGTGGCGAATACAGCGACTACCAGCTTTACGCCGACGCGGTCAACAATCGCGGTGCGACCACCTTGCGCGATCTGCTCGACCTTAACCCCGCCTCAGCACCGATAGCACTCGATCAGGTAGAGTCGGCAGCCAATATTATAAAACGCTTTGACTCAGCCGGTATGTCACTCGGAGCACTGTCACCGGAAGCTCATGAGACATTGGCAGAAGCCATGAATGCACTTGGCGCACGCTCCAATTCCGGTGAAGGCGGCGAAGACCCGAAGCGATACGGCACCAGTAAAACCTCAAAAATAAAGCAGGTCGCCTCCGGGCGCTTCGGTGTGACCCCGCACTACCTGGTGAATGCAGAGGTGATTCAAATAAAGATCGCACAGGGCGCTAAACCCGGAGAGGGCGGACAACTGCCCGGCCATAAGGTCAACGACATGATCGCCAGTCTGCGCTATTCGATGCCCGGTGTATCCTTGATTTCACCACCACCGCACCATGATATCTACTCTATAGAAGACCTGGCGCAGTTAATATTCGACTTAAAACAGGTCAATCCGAAAGCACTGGTATCGGTAAAGCTGGTCGCCGAAGCCGGCGTCGGTACTATCGCTGCCGGTGTTGCAAAAGCCTATGCCGATCTGATCACTATTTCGGGTTATGACGGCGGTACCGGTGCATCGCCACTGACCAGCGTCAAGTATGCCGGCTCGCCCTGGGAGCTCGGTATGTCGGAAACGCACCAGATATTGCGAGCCAATAATCTGCGGGACAAAGTTCGTGTGCAAACCGATGGTGGATTAAAAACCGGGCTCGACGTTATAAAAGCCGCACTGCTTGGCGCCGAGAGCTTTGGCTTTGGCACAGGACCAATGATCGCGATGGGCTGCAAGTTCCTGCGCATTTGCCATCTGAACAATTGCGCAACCGGTGTGGCGACACAGCACAAGGTACTACGCATGCGACACTTTCGCGGCGACGTAGAAAAGGTAATCAACTACATGGAGTTTGTCGCCGAAGATGTACGGCGACAACTGGCCTTTCTCGGTGCCCGCAGTATTGATGAAATAATCGGTCGCACCGATCTGCTGATCGCCAACCCGGGTACTACCGCCAAGCATGCAAAAATAGATTTCAGTCGATTGCTGTCTGATGGCGGCGTGCCCCGTGAAGCACCGCGGTTCTGCACACAAACACGCAACCGCCCCTACGACAAAGCCGAACTGGCAACGCAGATGGTGGCAGAGTGTCTGCCTTCAATCAAAGCGCAAAGTGGCGGCGACTTTCACTACCGTATCGCCAACATTAATCGATCCATCGGCGCTCGACTGTCTGGCGAGATCGCCAAACAGCACGGCAATCTGGGTATGGCCGATAACCCGATCAACATCCATTTGACCGGTACCGCCGGTCAGAGCTTTGGTGTATGGAATGCCGGTGGTTTAAACCTCTATCTCGATGGCGACGCCAACGACTATGTCGGCAAAGGGATGGCCGGTGGCAAAATCGTGATCAAGCCGCCAGCCGGGTCACGCTTCCGGAGCAATGAAACAACCATCCTGGGCAACACCTGCCTGTACGGCGCTACCGGGGGTGAACTATACGCTGCAGGCCTGGGTGGTGAGCGTTTCGCGGTGCGCAATTCAGGCGCGACAGCTGTTGTCGAAGGCGTTGGCGATCACGCCTGTGAGTACATGACCGGAGGCTGCATTGCAGTGCTTGGTGAAACCGGAGTTAACTTCGGCGCCGGCATGACTGGAGGATTCGCGTTTGTGTTCGACCGCAATAATTTATTTGTCGATCGCTACAACCACGAACTGATCGACATCCAACGCATCCACCCGGAATCCATGGAGGCTTATCGGCACGTATTGGAGGGGTTACTGGAAACACACATCGCAGAAACCCGCAGTGAATGGGCACAGGAGATTGTCGACAACTTCTACAGCCTTAGCTCCCGCTTCTGGCTGGTTACCCCGAAAGCCGCTGAGCTGACGGCTCTGTTGTCTACACTTAAACGAGCGGCCTAGCTTGGCCGACAGCAAGAACAGGCAGCAACAAGCAAAATGGCGGGCATACCCGCCGTTGCGCCGCGCTGATAACCGCATGCGCGACAACCCGATTCTGTTCCGGTAACCTGTCGTTATGGCCGGCAGGATTCCACAATCATTTATTGATGACCTCTTAGCTCGCGTCGACATCGTCGAGGTGATTGACCGCTACGTGCCGCTTAAAAAAATGGGGGCAAACCACAAAGCCTGCTGTCCCTTCCACGGAGAAAAAACGCCGTCCTTTACGGTCAGTCAGTCCAAGCAGTTCTACCATTGCTTTGGCTGTGGCGTGCACGGCACAGCGATCAGCTTTTTAATGGAATTCGACAATATGCATTTTGTCGATGCCGTGGAGTATCTGGCCGACCGTGTCGGTATGACCGTACCACGAGACGCACTGGTACCGATAAGCGCCTCGCAACAGGGCCTATATGAGGCGCTTAAAAAAAGTGCTGACTACTTCCAGAGCGAGTTACGAGACTCCGGCGAGGCCGTCAGCTACCTGAAAAATCGTGGTATCACCGGTGAAACCGCATTGGAATTTCAGCTGGGCTTTGCGCCATCAGCGTGGCACTCGCTTGTCAAAAATATACCAAACGCAGAATCATCGCTACTCACCAGCGGCATGCTGGTGCGCAACGACAGCGGCAAAACTCACGACCGTTTTCGCAACCGCATTATGTTTCCGATTCGTGATCGCCGCGGCAGAGTTATCGGCTTCGGTGGCCGCGTCATGGACCAGGGCGAACCAAAGTACCTCAACTCACCTGAGACCCCACTGTTTCAAAAGGGCCGCGAACTCTACGGCCTTTACGAATTGCGCAAAGCAACCCGCAATAGCCCGGATCGCATTATTGTGGTGGAGGGGTACATGGATGTCATTGCGCTGGCTCAAGTCGGTATCAAATACGCCGTGGCAACCCTCGGCACCGCTACTTCCAGTGAGCAGGTTGAACTGCTGTTTCGGGAATCCGACGAAATTGTATTTTGCTTCGACGGTGATAACGCGGGCCGAAAAGCGGCATGGCGTGCACTGAACTCGGCATTGGGCTCGTTGAAGTCAGGGCGTGACGCACGCTTTTTGTTTCTACCGGAAGGCAAAGACCCGGACAATGTCGTCGCTGAACATGGCCCGGAGCATTTTACCAATCTGGTCAGCAGTGAAGCCCTGGAAGCCTCTGCATTTCTATTTCAGGGCCTTCAGTTGCAGGCCGGCAAAGGCAGTGAAACCACCGGCACCGGGCATAAGGCACGTCTGGCTGAGTTGGCAAAACCGTTGATAAATAAAATACCTGCCGGTGTCTACCGTGATCTGGTCGCCGGGCAACTCGAGCAAATCGTCGGGGTAACCGTTTTTACAGATAAACCCGCCAGCACCCCGCCCCGCCCGCCAGTAGCTCAACCCAGAGACAACGACCCGTCGAACCAGCCTTCGCCTGTACGGCGAGCGTTGACCGCTATATTAAACGACCCGTCTGTGGTGCTGAAGATCGACCCCGAAGAATTCGACTTCTCTGACCAGATTCCGGGGGCTTCGCTGTTGTTAACTATAATCGCTCTGGTCGAATCCCAACCCGACGTCACCAGCAGCGGGATACTGGAAAACTTCCGTGACCGGCCTGAATGGAACATTCTCAATAAACTGGCAATGGCAAACCTCGAAGAAACCGCAGAGTCCGGTATTAGAGACCCTCTAAGTATTGCCAGTCACGCGATCCGAAAGCTCAATGAAGAATCACTGCGTCGCGAATTAAAAGCAGACGCCAGTGGATTGGCCAAACTGCCGTCTGCGATGAGTGAAGCGGAAAAAGAAGAATTGCGGCGACAAATTAATTCACTTAAAAAATAGTGAGAATACCCCGCCTCTACACTGATCAGCGGCTTGCGCCGAACGACCTCATAACGCTCGACCACGATGCGTCAAAATACCTGACCCGCGTACTGCGCATGCAAACCGGCCACCAGCTAGTGCTGTTCAACGGTGATGGCTACAACTATGGTGCCGTCATCAGCAATGTGGCTAAGGCCACCGCCGTTACCGTCACCAGCTGCCAGCCCAACCCGTCCGAATCCCCCCTGAAGATTACGCTGGTGCAGTCACTTGGCAAAGGCGCGAAGCTTGATCTGGTCATTCAAAAAGCCACCGAGCTCGGCGCGCATCGGATCAGCCCGATCTCCAACGAGCGGTCTGTGCGTCGGATACCGCAGGATCGCACATCACGGAAGCTCGACCACTGGCGAAATATAGCCATCAGCGCCTGCGCACAATGCAATCGCAGCACCATCCCGATTATTGATCCGCTGGCGGACTTCAACGACTGGCTAACAGCGCTCGACTCCGACAACGTCTATTTACTGCATCCCGAGGCTACGCACAGCTTTGCCGACATAGAACTCACATCACCCGACTGCACCTTGCTGGTCGGGCCGGAAGGCGGCTTCAGTGATGAAGAAATCACACAGGCGACAGCCACCGGCATCACGCCTCTGCGCTGTGGCCCGCGCATACTCCGTACAGAAACAGCCGGCTTCGCGGCAATCTCTATTCTGCAGGCACGCTTTGGTGATCTGCACTAGCGCGGCGTTTTCCAACCCGGACCCACTGGCGGACTGATCTAAAAGCCACCATCACCGTACTGCCCATCTTTAACAACACCCCATCCTCTCTCGACAACTGACACATGCAATAGCGCGCGGTCGCTTTCTGTAAACATGGCCCGCTTTTCGCACAAACGGCCAGCTGTGATCATCTATGCAGCGCTGAAATCAGGCGCGAATCATGCTCACCAGAAACCCAGAAAACGATGGCTGGTAAGTCGTTTGCACATACTGAATGTTGCAGAAAAGCTTTTGAGCCTCACTACTGATTCCCTAATTAAACGCGATGCGAACCTCAGCATGTTAATTACCCTAAAGTTGTTTCACCACCGGTCGCTAGCCCCATTTGCATCAAGTGAATGTAAAGCTTGCAATATCGCTTGTAAGTTGCGGATAACAAATAATCTATTTACCGGAGGTAAGTATCAATGTTGACGGAAGAACAGATCCTCGCTGCCCCAGAAGACGACTACATGAATGACGAGCAATTAGCGTTTTTTCGTCAACGTCTTATGGATATGCGTCAGTCTCTTCTGGTTGCCGATGAAGATTCCACGATCAGCCATCTTGACGTCGAGCGGCCCGCCGATGAATCGGACCGTGCCACCCAGGAAGAGCAGTACTGGATTCAAGTCCATATGAAGGAACGGGAGTCCAATCTGATCCGGGATATAGATAAAGCCATCCATCGCATCCGCATTGGAGAGTACGGCTACTGCGAAGATACCGGCGAGGAAATCGGTATTCGCCGCCTGCTCATCAGACCTACATCGAAATACACAGCAGAAGCACAGGCACGTCGCGAACTACAGACTCGGCAGTACGCTGCCGCCTAGATCTGCTTGAAGATGGCAACCCGTGGCTTCACGGGTTAGCGCTATTTTATACTGCATTCCAGATGTGTTATAGACACACGCGCAACCATACAACCACTAAACCCTCGCCCTTAGAACCCCTGCAGGTAAACACGATAAGCCACGTTTACCGGGTGCCGTTCTGTATGGTGCGATCTAGTGATAAGGGCTGAAGCACTGTCTGGTGCGAACACGCATCATGGCGTCAATACTCAACAGTCACCGCCCTGCGCGGTGCGGTAGCGGCAATGCGGGACGCTTGCGGTCAGATCAAATGCTCACCCGCCGTTTCACCGGCAACGACGGAACGGGCCACCGCGATCAAGCTCCCTAGACGTCCAGATCGCACTGAATCCGAGTGTTTTTGCCAGCTTACAGGCCGGTCGAAAATCCTGCAGCCGCTCCTGATACTCTGTCATGAAAACCGGTTTGTTCGCGTCGATAAAGATGCTGGCCCCGTCACACCAGTTATCGACAAAGCAATTTTCGGTGAGCATCCAATCGACGTCGTCCAACACCGCTGGCGCTATCTCTTCGGCATTTTTTAAGCCGAAACCCAAGCCCCGCGCATGTGCCTCGGCAGCCAGCCATCGAATATAGGCAATACTCTGTTCGGCGGTTATTCCAAAATTAGTTCCAACACTCAGCAGTCGCCCGTTGCGGTCAAAAGTCTCTAGATTAAACGCATCAACGTTATCACCTTCCACGGCATCAAAGCCCTTCGCCTGGCAACGATCCAGTCTGGCCAGCATCACCGCTGAGAGCGCGTCGATATCAGCGGTGTTCAACCACTGCTCATCCGGGTAGCCATCGTAACCCTGACCGATGGACGACCGGGGGAAGTTCACGGCATCGTCGCGAAACCATTCAACGGTCCCCGCACTCATGTAACAAATCAACCGGACACCACGGGCCTTGAGTTTATCCAGAACCACCTGCGGGGTATCGATGTCGACATTGTAGACCGCAACGTTATGAGAGGTGTCAACAGCACCCTGCAATTGCCAGTACCATTGCAGGTTCTGCACGGCGGCGGGCTTCCACCAGCGTTGTGGCACTGCCTGGCTATCAAGGGGTTGTTGAGGCCCCTGCTGGCCCGGATACGCAACAGTTGCCACAAAGCACCACAACAACGCCAGCGTACACGCGCCACCTAAGACGCCGGAGCGCCGCTTGCCCTGAACGGCTATGTCAGCGTCCGGCGGTTTTTTGATCAACCAGTATTTCCAACGCGGTTTGCCATTGCGTGTAGTAGTCCGAACCGCTGGAAATAGCCGCAGACTTCTCTTGACTGGCAATGCACTGTGACAAAGTCTCTGCCCATTCATTCCAGGTGAACAAGCCGGACTCATGCAACTGCACCGCCATCGCAAAACTTCTCGCCTGCCAGGGTTCATCAAACACGGGTTCGCCCTGATCTGTCGGCAAGCCTTTCAGTAGTTCGGTATTCATGCGATTCCTTCACCGGTTGCCTGACTGATCAGATAGGGTTCGAATAAATCGAGGTATACCGCCGATTTACCGTCCGTGTTGTGCTCGCCCCAGAGTTCTGAAGCATCGAAACACACTGTGTAGAGGTGTTCCGCTACCTTAGCGCCACTGCGACTGTGTTCATCGGCATATATGTGGGCACCGCGATGTGCCACTACCTTACCGGTTCGGCCTTTGACATAACCCGGTACCCGCGTATGCGTTACCGGATTATCGTGCGTTACCCGCACAACATCGCCGGGCTGGTAAGCAGGCCTCTTTTCTGTGTCTAGCAAAGTGGGCCCACCGGCAGCCAGTATCGCCGGTAATTTATCTGCGGTGACGGCAGTGAAATCAGCCGCCCGCTCGCTTCGGCCGCTGCAAAGTTCGTCTTCGCTAACTATGCCGCGCTCCAGCAGTAACAGTTCTAGCCCATGCAGCCAGTGCTCATAATAGCTACTGCTCAGATAGTGGGCAGGGTCCATCTGCTCACGGGCAAACCTCGATTGATCCAGATTCCACTGCCCCAGCAGGCCACAGGCCAAGGTCAGGCTGAACACCGACGCTTCCCAGTCTTCGGCAAAGTTATCGGTCTGCGAAAAATCGATCGGTGCAAAACCGTGCTTACCGCCTAAATCATGCGCGCCGTTCATCGGAACTACGCCGGGCTGTCGGCAAGTGCAACACCGATCATTGAGTCACGGCTCACCAACTCAGCCAATTGCTGTTCATTGAGATGCGACGTGTTGGCTGGTCTCATGGGCAGGACCAGGTAGCGTATTTCCGCCGTTGAGTCCCACACGCGAATCTCGACATCGGCGTGCGGTGTGACACCAAACTCACTCAGCACAGCACGCGGTTCACTGACGGCTCGTGCCCGGTAACTGGACGCTTTGTACCACACCGGGGGCAACCCCAGCACAGGCCAGGGATAGCATGAGCACAGCGTGCAGACCACCATGTTATGAACCTCAGGGGTATTTTCGACGCAGACCATATGCTCGCCCTGCCGGCCCTGATAGCCGACTTCCATGATCGCGGAGGTCGCGTCAGTCATCAGCCGCTGCCGATACGCGTCGTCGACCCATGCTTTCGCCACCACCCGTGCACCATTTTTTGGTCCGACCTGGTGTTCGTAGGTATCAACCAGTGCGTCGAGCGTCTGCGGATCCACCAGTTTTTTTTCCAGCAGCAACGCTTCGAGCTTTTTGACTCGCTGCTCTATCTCGCTGGGTGGGGCATCGTGTGCATGATGGTGCGGATGGTCAGCCATTATGAGTTCCAGCTTGTAGCGGCAGTTGGCAACAGAATACCAGTAACGAACGCGATCTTCGTATCAACAGATATTGCGCTGTTTTTATTGTAATTTAAAGCTTAACTTCTTGCCATATCACTGTATAAACAGGGTTTAAACGGAGTATTTATTATGAAAACGCTTTTAATGGTTGTACTGCTAGCCGTGATTGCTGTGGCGCTGTTGCTGTGGATGCAGGCGCGCAAAGCCAGCCAGATGTCTCCTCCGGTATTGATCGACGGTGCCCTGCCTGTGTGCGGCAGCAAACCAAACTGTGTTTCAAGCACCGCCGGGGCAGACAGCAGCCACTACATCGAACCGATCCGCAGCGCCGGTGCCACCATGCAATCTGTAGTCGCCGCCATCGAGGCCCTCGGCGGACAGATCCAGACTACGGACGCAAACTCTGTCACCGCTACCTTTGCCAGCACAGTATTCGGCTTTATCGACGATCTCATCGTCACCGCCGACAGCATACCCGGGACATTTCAGGTTCGCTCCTCGTCCCGGGTCGGCTACAGTGACATGGGCGCTAACCGCAAACGGGTCGAGCAACTACGCACGACACTTGGCAAGCCCTGAACCATTACCGGCTAATCGCGCCACAGGCAACGCGACAAGGACGGTTTCGGACAACGAATCGCTAATCCGCGACTATACTTTTAACGGTAACTATCCAGACCCCACTGCCAGCACACTGGCGATAACAGAGGATTGACCTTGAGCGAGCAGCCGCTACCTGACACCGTGCAAGATGTTGAAGCAGACGATGCCACCGGGGACGCTGCACAAGACAACCTGCTGTCCCCGATGGAATCGAGAATTCTAGGCGCACTGATTGAAAAACAACTCAGTACGCCTGACGCCTACCCGCTTACGGTCAACAGCCTGATAAGTGCCTGCAATCAGAAATCCAACCGTGAGCCGGTCAGCAACTACCAACAAGGCGAGGTGGTCAGAACACTAAGGCAGCTCGAACAACGCCGCTTTGTTCGCTATGAAATGGGCGCACGCAGCGAAAAATACGAGCAGCGTCTGGGTCACGAACTGTCTTTAAGTAAAAAACAGCAGGCACTGTTGTCTGTCATGATGCTGAGGGGGCCACAAACCCCGAACGAACTAATGACACGATCACAGCGCCTGTATGAATTTGAAAATCGTGAGGACCTGATGGTCAGTCTGGAACGCATGACCCAGGGCGGTGAGCCGATTGCCGTGATGATACCGCGACAATCAGGGCAGCGCGATGATCGCTATGGCCACCTGTTGTGCGGCCCGCCGGAAGTCGTTACCGCATCAACCGCCAGCAGCCCCCGGCGCCAGTCAGCCGATGACATCGATGCGCTTAGAAACGAAATCGCGACACTGCAGCAGCAGCTGACTCGCCTGTATGAACTGACCGGCCACTCACAGGAGTAGTCGTCTCAATCACCACTATCTGCCCAGATACACTAACAACGGAAAAAGAAAATGACAGACACCAGAGCCTGGACCGAGGCAATGCCGGATTGGCAATTCGACCTGATGCGGGACATGATCGCAGCACCCAGCCCTGTCGGCATGGAAAGCGCGATGACGCACGGCGTGATAAAGCCTTGCTTTGACGAGTTCTCACCAAAGACCTGGGAGATGCATCGTTTCCAGGGTAACGCCGGTGTGGTGTGGGATACCCATCCGGATCAGGAGGATCTGTTCACCGTGATGATTATCGGCCATGCCGACAAAATTCGCATGCAGGTCCGTAAGATCGGTGCTGACGGCAAAATCTGGATCAACACCGACGCCTTCCTGCCCTGCACGCTAATCGGTCACGAAGTCACTCTCTACAGTGAAGACCCGAAAAAACCCGGCACCTACCGGGCATTGAATGGCGGTACCGTTGAAGCGCTGGGAGCGATTCATTTCTCTGAGCCGGCGCAACGAACCGGCGACAAAGGCATCAGCCCGAAGCAGATTTATCTGGAGTTGCAAATTCACGGCGACAATAAAGCCGCACAGATCGAGCAACTGGGGATTCGACCGGGTGATACGCTGTTACTGAATCGCCCGATCAAGCGCTCCTTCAGTCCAAACACTTTTTATGGTGCCTACCTGGACAACGGGTTGGGCTGCTTTGTTGGCGCTGAAGTCGCCAGGCTCATTGCCAGTGCCGGTGGACTGAAGAATGTTCGAACGTTGTTTGCGTTTGCTTCCCACGAAGAAATAGGACGTTTTGGCAGTCGCGTCATGGCAGGTGTTATGAAGCCGGATGCGATTATCGCCGTCGACGTCAACCATGACTACGTCGCTGCACCCAATATCGGCGATCGCAATATGTCACCGCTCGAGATGGGCAAAGGCTTTACCCTTTCAACCGGTGCTATTGTCAGTGAGCAACTGAATGCACGAATTAAAACCACCGCGCTGAAAAAAGACATACCCGTCCAGCTGGATGTCTGTGGCAGCGACACTGGCACCGATGGTATGGCTGGTGTTCTGGCCAGCATCGATTGTGCAGCTACCTCAGTCGGCTTCCCGATTCGCAACATGCATACGATCTCTGAAAGTGCCAACACGTCTGATGTGCTCGCCTCGATTCACGCGATCTATGAAACACTCAGCGCTATGGACAAGGAAAAGAATCTTCACGAGAGCTTCAAGGCAAACCATCCACGGCTGGACAAGGCAAACCCGTTAGTGCATCAAACCGCCAAAGCCAAATCCAAAGCAAAAAAGAGCAGCGAAAAAAAGAAGTAGCCAGCGTTGTCAGGTGACCGGGTAGCCGGTCACCTGAGAAGCGACAGATCGCACCGCTGGATTGTCGCGATCAAATTTAGAATTGCCGGGTTGCCATCGCACCGGCTCTCAGATACATCTGCCCGCGGTGCCTGAGCATCGATGGCGATTGCAGAGCCGTCCTGCGACTCCACAGGCCATCGGAATAAACCAGACGGGTAACTAATCTGACGAGAAGAGTTCCAGAATATCGTCTGCAGCCAGGCTCTGAATACTCTGATCGCGGTTTTCTATAACTATATTTGCCAGCTGTCTTTTGCGTTCCTGAAGCTCAACAATTTTCTCTTCCACGGTATTTTCAGTAATCATCCGGTACACAAACACCGGCTTATCCTGACCAATACGATGAGCACGATCTATCGCCTGATTTTCAACCGCCGGGTTCCACCATGGGTCATAGAGAATAACCGTGTCCGCCTGTGTGAGGTTAAGACCGGTCCCACCGGCTTTCAGTGAGATCAGGAACACCGAGGCCTCACCCGATTGAAACTCATCAACCGCCTCATCACGTTTTTTAGTTTTACCAGTGAGCTTGGTGTAGGAAATACCCGCCGCTTTAATTTCGTCTTCAATCAGAGACAGCATCTCTGTGAACTGCGAAAACAGCAATACCCGCCGGCCCTCTTCGACAAAATTAGGCAGCATTTCCATCAGTGAGTCGAGCTTGGCTGACTGCGTGACGCTGCGCGCCTGCGACATTTTTACCAATCGCGGATCCAGGCAGGTCTGGCGCATACGCAATAATGCATCAAGCACCGTAATATGACTTTGCCCCAAACCACTTTCCGCCAGTGCACGCCGGACCCGTGATTCCATAGAAGCACGTATGCCTTCGTACAATACCGCCTGCTCCGGATACAGCGGAACACGGTGCAGAATTTCAGTTTTGGCCGGCAGTTCAGAGGCCACAGCGTCTTTACTACGACGCAATATGAAGGGCTTCAACCGCTTGGTCAGTGCCACCGCCGGCAGGTTCTGCGAGGTCTTTTCAATCGGATGGCGAAAGGTTTTATTAAAGTGTTTTTGATCACCGAAAAAGCCCGGCATCAGAAACCGGAATTGCGACCAGACCTCACCGAGGTGGTTTTCCACCGGTGTACCGGTCAAGCACAGCTTGTGCTTCGCTTTCACATCACAGACCGCTTTGGCCTGCTTGGTGGAAGGATTTTTAATCGCCTGGGCCTCATCGAGAATCAGGTAGTGGTACTCGGTTTTTTGATGAATCTCGAGGTCACGCGACAGCAGTGCATAGGTGGTCAGCAGTAAGTCGTACTCACCAAGCTTTTCAAAAAACTCGACCCGCTCGATACCGTGCAGCACCATCACTTTTAATTCCGGCGCAAACTTTTCGGCCTCGCGACGCCAGTTCCCCATCAAGCTGGTCGGCGCAACGACAAGCGACGGCTGAGTTGAACGCCCGCTGTTTTTCTCTACCAGTACAGTGGCAAGTGCCTGCACTGTCTTACCCAGTCCCATGTCATCGGCCAGAATGCCGCTAAAGCCGAACTCCCGCAAAAACTGCAACCAGTTCAGCCCGTCGCGCTGATAGTCCCGCAGGTCAGCGGTTAACGATTCAGGCACAGGGACTTCGTCGATACCGTCAAACGATTTAATGCGATCGAGAATATCCGCCAGGCGACCCGGCACTTCCCACTCGAGCTTAACTTCACCGGTCGCATTTATGCCTTCGGCGATATCATTGATTACTGTGGATTGCAGGTCTGAGAAGCGCAACTTGCCATCTTCGTGCTCGTGCATCTCAACCAGGACTTCGAGTACCGGGCGGATATGCCGAATTGGAAACTCGATCAGTGTTTCTTCATCAAGCCACACTGTGGCACTGGACTCGGGGTCATCAAGATAGCGCTGCAGGTCTGCGCCAACTCGCTCGAGAAAACTTGCCAGTACGGGAATCAGCGCAATCGGCTGACCGTCAATGATGAAGTTCAGATCGAGATCAAACCAATGATTGGCGGCTGAGTGATCGACATTCAGTTGCCACTCAGTCGAGGTGATTATGCGGAATTCAAACTCGGGCGCGCGCTCGATTATCCAATCGTTGCGTTTGAGTTCAGCCAGCTTGCCATCGATTAGATCCTGCCAGAGCACCATATCGCGCGAGGTCTTGGCTTCGATATCCAGTTGTATCGTGCCCTGATGATGGCGTGTCGTCACCCACGCGGGCATGTTAGAGCCGGTCAACTCATTCATCAGGGCAAGCTCATCTTCCGGACGCCGGATCACACGAACAAATTCGCCGTTACCCTGGCGGTGGAGAAATTCTTTTTCATCACCAATCGCCATCATGTGTGGCAGGCGGGCACCGTCGTAGTCGACCATGACTTCGGCATAGCGATGGGTGCCAGTGACATCCTTGCTGGCTGTTAACAGCACCACACCACGCGGCTTAACGCCGGCAATCTGGCGAATATCGATTGTTGCCGGTAGTGGCAGATCGACGGATTCCAGCGATTCGACCATCAACTCCGAAATGCGCATCGCATCGGCTTCAGCCACCGGCGGCAGATAGGGCACAGCGGACAAAAACTTAGGCGGCACATCAGTCTCGGTAACGCCACACTTGGCGAGGCGAGGCAGAATGTACCAGGGAGGCGAGGTCGGCAGACAGACAAACGGATGATCACTATCGACCAGACTCAGCTGCAAGCTGCGCTTGCCGTCTTCCTGCTCAACCCAGTCCGCACAGATCGGTCGGTTGATATCGAGTGTGAGAGGTTCACTATCAAACGCCTCGTAGTAGCAACTGCCACTTTCTACCATCCAACGGAACACCATATAACCGTGCTCACCGATTAAATGCAGACCGGTCGGGCTGTCTTTTAATCCAATCAGTGCGTTGCAGATTCGGGCATCGCGACTGCTGAGATCAGTGGCATCGAAGTGGCGCCGATCAAGCGTCAGAGGTGACGACTTACCCAGACCACCGCTGCGCAACTTGCGCGCTGAATAAGCAGCGACTTCATAGCGTACACTTTGCTGCAAAGAAATCTGTCGGATTCGATATAGCACGACCACCAGATCGGCAGACAGTGAACCTTCGTCCTGATCGCGCTGGTCGTGCAGTGCGTTACGCCAGACTTCTATGGAGTCGGCACTGCTGTCCTGCTCTTTGTCCTGATCGAGCCAGGTCAGCAGGGTAGCACCGACGTGCTTGCAGTTGAGCCGCACCGGACAACTGCAGGTGCCACGCAGGCTGAGATTTTCCCGGCCACGGGTGATCACCACTTTCAATTCATAGGCATTTTCATCAGACCCCTGCACATTGGCAGTAATGGTATTGTTGCCATTAAATTGCAGATTACTGATACGACCCTCGTCAGCGTACTGCTGCGCGCGATTCAGAGTTACTTCATCAAACTCAATATCGCAGGCGCGCAGTACCGCACCTTTGTCAAAGGGATTTACTATTTCCTGCAAGCCCGAAGGGAGGTTTGCTGTGCTCATCGACCAACCATGTTTATCTTCAACCGCCCATTTCAACAAGAGGAGCGCTACGAAGCAAATTTTCGTAGTGCGAACTCACCTTTTTGAAATTTATCGTATTTAAAAACCCGGAGTAAGCCAGGTAACTTAACAGAAAACGCATGTCACTGGCCCATGATGGCAAGTAACGCGGACTGCAACATAAACCCATTTGGGATAACTCGCACAATACCGGCATATCTTCCAGGTCCAGCTTGCCGCAAAATAACAGCAACATGCAGTCAGTGCGTCCATTGGCAACCAGTGCACGCAGGAAGTTATGTACACGGATCAAGCCGTCGAGGTAGACAATATCCTTGGTAAACGGTGCCCCGCCCGTCAATACACCACCACGAAACACACGCCTGGCGTTCTCAAACGACTGCTGGGCCGACCCGGTTCGCTCCATGAAATAATGATATACCTCTATAAAATCGGCACCATCTGCGGCCATTTGAATCGCAATAGTCCGGTCCGACAGGCGCCGTAGTCGATCAAGATCCATCGAACCGGTAATAAACTCGGCAAAAACCGCCAGGCCTTCCTGAGTACGAGTAGTACCGGGATGGCTTGACCCCAATATCGGTAAGTGCTGTTGATACATGCCATTCAGCGAGGTCGCTACATGGATACCGGCCTCGTGATGAATCAACTGTTCAATATCTTTGTCACTGAAAGTCGCATCTTGGCGAATCTTGATTCGCACCCGTCCCGCCAGCGCGTTGGCCGACAGTTCGTCGACCACAAGTATCTCCGGCGCATCTTCGGCAAACATCTTAGCCACCGCATGCTCAAGCCGCTCAGCCAGCTCAGCGCTGGTATAATCAACCTGAGCCAAATGCTTGTCATTAAAGCCATCGAGTTGCTGCAAAGCATCATCAAAGTCTCCCGCCAGTGTCAACGCGGTACTCACCCCATCCAACAGAACATCACCCGGTGCGCCGTATATCGAGCGTGACCAGTCAAAAAATTCCGGCGTGCCACAGGCCAGTAACATACGAGCACTTCGCTCCAGCGCCAGCGCCTGCCGTTCGAGCCAATCATCAATCGGTGAATGCTGCATCAGCCGACGGGCTTCAGCCACCCGCTCCAGTACCGGCCCGGCGTCATATGCCGGATACTCAACCACTGGCAATTCGAGTGCCGCACTGCTGAGAAAGTTATCCCTGATCCGGCCACTCCAGCGCAGATGCGTCAGCACTTTGGTTTTGCCAGCGGCATCCTGCAGCAATTCACAAATCCTGCTGATGCGGTTTTTCACAGGTTCAGCCACAGTTACACCTCGCCGGGTGCAGTTGATATGCACGACGAACCGGGTAGGTATAAAGGGTATTGTGGTGTGGTCAAAATGGATTCAATAGCACTTGGCGGGGGTGGCGACGACGGGCATCTGTGGCTGGGGTGGCGGACTGGTCATCACTGGTCAATCGTATCGACAATCAAGTGGCTATCCAAGGACTGTACCGTTCGCTTACATTGATCCTGCAAAAATACGCAAGACCAGATGACGAACCAGCTCTTCCTTCATTTCGGCACGCAGAATGCGTTCTTCGTCATCCTTGGCGAGCACGTCTTTTTCATCGTAGGTGTAGTCGCGTATTACCGAAACGGTTTGTGGATCAGGCAGATTTTCAGCATCGAGCGATAGCTCACCCGCTTTGATACCGTCACGCGAGCGTAGTGTCAGCAGATCGACGGCGTGCAGGAGTTCGTACTCACGAACACGTCCGGCAGCACTGACCGACGCTACCCGCCGGGACAGCACCTCGTTACTGAGAATCACAACCGTATCAGCATCTTTGGGAAACAGCGCAAACTGTACTTGCTGGGCAGTCAGCCCATTGCGCAACTGCTGCAGAATACTTACCCCGCCCTGATCCTGAATATGCACCTCACCGACGATCTGACTGCCCGATTGCCGGCCACTGCCGCGCAACTGGAAACCACAGGCAGACAACAGTGCCACCGCCAGCAATGCCAGTGCAGTGCGGCGAGTCTTTGCAACCCCGAAAATCCGGTCGATAGTCATGAGACGACAATATTCACTAGCTTCTCCGGCACGACAATTACCTTGCGTACAGTTTTGCCATCAGTGTGTCGCTGAATATTTTCGTCCGCCAGCGCTGCCGCTTCGCAATCGGCCTTGGACGTACCACTGGGCACAGTGATTTTACTGCGCAGTTTTCCGTTTACCTGCACGACTATATCGAGCTCGCTGCGCACCAGTGCGGATTCATCGAGCACTGGCCAATCGGTATCGACGGCCGCCTTGCTGTTACCGAGTGCAGCCCACAGCACATGCGAAACATGCGGCGTTACCGGCGACAACATCAGTACCGCCGACTCCAGTGCCTCTTTGATAATCAATCGGTCGATAGCGGTTGGCGCCGCCCCGGCGCTGCTCTGATAGCGATTAACGTCGTTGAGCAGCTCCATAATCGCGGCAATTGCCGTGTTAAATGTGTGGCGTCGCTGCATATCGTCGGTGACTTTGCGGATCGTCTCATGGGTCTTGCGTCGCAATCCACGCTGATCATCATCGAGCGCAGCTTTGTGGGTTTCGCCAATTGCCTCAGCCGGTAACCCGGCAGCAATAAATCCATGGGTAATCTTCCACAGCCGTTTTATAAAGCGGTTTGCGCCTTCGACTCCAGCATCATTCCACTCCAGTGACTGATCAGGTGGCGAGGCAAACATAGAAAACAGACGGACGGTATCAGCGCCATACTGATCGATCAGGGTTTGCGGGTCGACGCCATTGCCCTTGGATTTCGACATCTTCTCCATCCCGCCAATCGACACCGGTGAGTTGTCGTGCCGGCTTTTTGCAGCGACGACTTTACCTTTGTCGTCACGACTCACTTCGATATCAGCGGGTGCCACGTACTCCTTACGGCCACGATCATCTTCCGTAAAATAAGTCTCTGCCACTACCATGCCCTGCGTCAGCAGTCGGGTAAACGGCTCATCCGATGTCACCAGTCCCACATCACGCATCAGCTTGTGAAAGAAGCGGGCATACAGCAAGTGCAGCACAGCATGCTCGATACCACCGATATATTGATCAACGGGAAGCCAGTAGTTGGCCCTTTCATCAAGCATCGAGTCAGCGTCGACACAGCAGTAGCGAGCGTAGTACCACGACGATTCAAAAAACGTATCGAAGGTATCGGTTTCGCGGGTGCCGGGCTGATCCGTGCCGGGTACGGTAGTCTCGTAGAACTCCGGATCTGACTTGATCGGTGAGTTAACCCCGGAAAAGGCAACGTCTTCCGGCAGAATCACCGGCAGATCAGATTCGGCAACGGCATGCACTTCGCCGTCGGCATCGTAGACCATCGGTATCGGGCAACCCCAGTAGCGTTGTCGTGACACGCCCCAATCCCGCAGCCGATAGTTAACTTTGCGCTTACCTACCCCCTGCGCTTCCAGCTTGCTGCAAATGCCATCGAAGGCCGCCTGGAAATCGAGGCCGTCAAACTCAGCGGAGTTACACAATGCACCGTGAGCCTTCACCGACGCTTCGCTGATGTCTGCGGGACGACCAGTGTCATCGCAAATGACCACACGTTTTTCAATATTGTATTTTTCGGCAAACTCCCAATCGCGCTGATCGTGCGCGGGCACAGCCATGACAGCGCCGGTGCCATAGCCCATCAGTACAAAATTGGCGACCCACACCGGGATTTTTTCACCGGATAACGGGTGCTGCAGAAAAATATTCAGCGGCATACCCTTTTTTTCCATGGTCTCCATATTGGCTTCCGAGGTATCCGTACGCTTGCACTCTTCCAGAAACTGCTGCAACTCGGGGTTACTCCCGGCCGCCGCCTTGGCCAAAGGGTGCTCAGCCGCGACTGCGGCATAGGTGACCCCGTAGATGGTATCCGGCCGGGTGGTGTAGACGCCCAGTGTGCCGCCACCATCCACGTTAAACTCAAACTCGACACCTTCCGAGCGGCCAATCCAGTTACGCTGCATAGTACGCACGGAATCAGGCCAGCCATCCAGGGTATCGATATCGTTTAATAATTCTTCGGCGTAAGAGGTAATACTGATAAACCACTGCGGGATCTCACGTCTTTCGACCAATGCACCGGAGCGCCACCCCCGACCGTCCACCACCTGCTCATTGGCAAGCACGGTTTGCTCTTCCGGATCCCAGTTGACCACGGCCATTTTTTTATAGGCCAGACCTTTTTCCACCAGCTTGGTAAAAAACCACTGCTCCCAGCGATAGTATTCCGGGGTACAGGTAGCAAGCTCGCGAGACCAGTCATAAGCAAAACCCAGGCTTTGCAACTGATCCTTCATGTAAGTGATGTTTTCGTAGGTCCATGCCGCTGCCGGCACCTGATTTTTTATCGCCGCGTTTTCCGCTGGCAGACCAAACGCATCCCACCCCATCGGCTGCAGTACATTTTTACCGAGCATGCGCTGAAAGCGCGAAATCACATCACCGATGCTGTAGTTTCGCACGTGCCCCATATGCAGCTTGCCACTGGGATACGGAAACATCGCAAGACAATAGAATTTCTCTCGCGTCGGATCCTCAGTTACCTCAAAGCTTTTGTTCTCGTCCCAGAAGGTCTGGGCTGCTTTTTCTACCGCACTCTTGTTATAGACTTCTTGCATGTTGCGCCGGATTGAGGAATGGAGTTCAAGGTGACCCGACAGGGAAAACGTCAGGGCTTCAGCATGATACAGGATTGGCGAATTTTTGTATGCTGTACCGCCTTAACAGCACATCACCGACCCACTGCACCACCCTGGAAGATAGCGCAAAGGCAGCACAACTCAAACTGAGTGTTTGCAGTCAGGGATTTGGCGTCACCTGACAGCGGCACTGATCAGTACGCAACGCCAGCAAGTAACTCATCGGCGCAGCGGCAACGCCGACAACAGGCAGGTTGAAAGCAACAGCTCAGTACTGCGGATTCTCAGGCAGCTTTGCGGTAGTCGTAGAGCGAAACGATATCGCCAAGCGCTGATTCTACGGTCTGCTGCTCGAGTTCGAGACTGATAGCAATCCGGGTTCGCTGCAGCGCCGCAGAGCGATACTGAATAAAAGTACTGGCGTCCGCACGGGCTTTACCGCCAGCGCGCTTGGTATACATGGTGACGTAGTTTTCCGCTGGCACCTGCCCGTCACGGATGCGCTGTTGCAGTCGCCGCTCGTCAAGCAGACAAGGAACGATCTCACTGCGATAGGCTTTCTGATCAATCGAGGCGTCGAAAAAAGTACTGATCAGTTGCTGACGATGATCGGGACCCAACCCGTACTCATCAGCGATAATCGCCAGATTTTGCACAGCGTACTGATCCGCTGAGCAAATCGAATAATCGACCAATCGTCGCAGGCCGCCGACCAGCTCGGTGCTCATGGCCGCGGTAGCGACACCCTCGCCGGCTTCATGACGCTTGATCTCATTGGTCAGCTTGCACAATAGCGGACGCACGACTCTGCCACGCACATGATACGACCAGTAAATCCGGATACCACTGTGACGCCACCAGCTCGACATGATATCAGGGTCGCGAATCCCCTCTTCTTCACTGATTGCGGTATCAATAATTTTGGTAATGATACCGCCAAGCGTGTAGGGCTCATGCGTTGCTGTTGGTTGCAGCGTCATTTCGGTAAATCGATCAAAGTTATACTGCTGCTGAGGCAGGATCAGGGAGTCGCAGCGCAGGGTGGCCTCAGCCTTTTGATGCGCGGCAATCGTTGACTCACAATCGGTAAGCTCCGACACCATCGCAGCCAGCGGACCACCAAAGCGCTGCTTTATATTGTTGAGAGATTGATCGTAACCGGCGACCGGCCGCGAGCCGTCTTCGACGACATCATGCAACAGCGCAGTGGTGGCAATAGAGGGCTCAAGTGCCTCACCGAATAATCGCTCGGCGACGGCGGCAATCCGCAGCGAATGACCCAGCATGGTGCAGGCCGATTTGCGTCGCCCTTTCTCTAGATACTGCATCATTTCCAGTGCCGCGATGTGCACAGTCGCCAGTGAATTGTAGTTTTCACCAGCATTAAACGATTCTGCCAGGGGCAGGTTTTTGTGCACGTCGTAGACGGCTTTTCCGCGCCTGCCAACCAGCCGCCGTCGCTTGGTGGAATCATCGAGTACATCCGCTACCGCCGCCATCAGGGTCTGCTCCAGCGGCTCCCACAAGGCGCAGTAGTCCACCCCGGACAACGCCAGCGCGGCCTGGGTTCGACGGTAATGCAGATCGAGCCATTGACGCTCAGGAAAATCACCATCACAACAAATACCGGCGGCTTGCGCTTCACGTTGCAGCGACTTGCTTAAGTTAGCGAGAATTTCATCACCCGCAGCACGAGCGACCAGCCGCAACTGGGAAGCCTCTATTGCCGCCATAACGGTGGCGTAGGGTCGCGGCAGCTCAAGCAGATGGCAGCTGTTGTCGGCAAATGCTTCGTCAAAGCTTCGCTGTATATTGGTCAGCACATCGAGATGTGCGACGACCTTCTCGCCGAACAACTCACGCAAACTGTCCGCATCAACCGTGTGATATTGCCCGGGTAAGACTGCTGAATAACGATCAATGCAACCTATCGTGTTACGCACCATCGACGCGGTGATGAGATCGTTATCAAGCTTGATCGAACCACTGCCACGATTACCGTACTTCTGCACGCCAAGCAGCATCACACCGAGCAGCAAATCCGCTGCAATCGCGGGCTCGAGCTTAGCCAGGCTGTTGCTGTTGACGAGCTTATCGCTGTATTGCAGTTGTATCTGCAAAGCGACGGGATCAATGGATTCAGGGTTGGCATCAAGGTCGGGCATCAACGCATCACAGAGCACTTGCCTGCCACGCACCGTGTTCAGTACGCCGAGCGGGATATCCGCCAGCGCAATCCAGTCTTCGCGCTCTGACTGCAACCAGTGTCTGGACACCCTGCCGACTATTGCACGCTCATCGTCGCGGGTGGCAACCAGCAGGTTGTAGGCGCGCAGCAGGTTTCTGATATCCCCCGAACAGGCTTTCCCGCGGGATGTTTCTTCGGAACAAACTTTTTCCGGCGAGCCTTCTTGCATGGGCAACGTCCGTACGCTTTAGCGCAGTGGTTTCGACAGCTATGGGCACGATACGCAGAACCCGCCACAACCGGCCACTCCACGCGTCGTACCCAAAGTCGGCGGCTTGGTACCAGCGAACTTGATATCGACTGGATCGTCAAACCGCCAACCCGCGCGATACTGTGAAACAGTCGCCAAAACCGCTGCCCCGTTGCAGAGACACCACTTTGACAAAGCAGACCCCGTCAGTGCCGAAGCAAGCCGGAGTTGTCTGACGGCAATCGCAAGCCGGCGTTGGCAGCGCCGAATCTTTTTCGAAACGCTGGGATGCCGTCAAGCATCACCATAGCGGTACTTCTGAGCAGAGAAAACGGCTTGTCGATCAATCGGGGTTGCTTGAGAAACACTCTGGCCAGTCGATCAGTCTGGCTGATCACCTGCTGTTGGTCAGCACGTCGACTGATCGAAAAACGGTCCAGCGCGGCGGCTATCGGCTGCCCCGGGCTGATCTGTGCCGCCAGCTCAAAGACATCTCGTAAAGCCAGATTGAGTCCCTGGCCTGCGACCGGATGAATGGTACGGGCCGCGTTACCGATCAACACACTGCAACCAAGCGTCTGGGCAGAACTGACAATTAACTGAAGCGGAAACACCACGCGCGAGCCAACCGACTGCAAACGGCCCAGCTTGCCGCCAAATGACCGTTGAATCGATGCCAAAAATTCAGTATCGGTCAAGCCGCGCAGGTGATCGGTACACTCACGGGTGGCGCTGTAGACCATCGCCATCTGGCGGTCGCCAAACGGCAACATCGCCAGCGGACCGTATTCGGTAAAGCGTTCGTAGGCGATATGCTGATGCGGGCGCTGACAACGAATGTTGGCGACGGTGGCAAATTGCCCGTAGTCCTTATTGGATGCAGCAATGCCGAGGCTGTCGCGCAACGCTGAATGGCTGCCGTCCGCCGCGACCAGCAACGCCGCCGTCAACTTGCGCGAGCCGATCTGCAAAGCCACATCGTGATCCGAATTGGCAACCAGAGTGGCCTTACCGGGACACACAAAATCTATATTCGGCTGATCTTTTATCTGCTGCATCAAGCTTGCCTCGAGCTCAGCGTTTGCAATCACATACCCAAGAGTATCGACATCCAGATCGTTGGCGGTGAGCCTGACCGATCCAAATCCGCCACGCTCCGAAGCGTGTACTTCTCGAATGGCACATCCCAGAGATTCCGGCCATAAACCGCTATTCTCCAGCAATTGCCGCGAGCGACACGACAACGCCACAGTGCGAACATTGAGGCCTCCGGCATCGGGCACAGTCTGGCGCGCCTCGACCAGCGTCACATCAAACCCGCTGCGCGCGAGCAATAGCGATTGCACAGAACCGACAATACCGGCACCGGCAATAACCACATGGTTACTCGAATTAACCATCATAAAGCCCTTTAACTGCCCACCAGTGGCCTGTGCGGTAAATTTATTCCCTGCGAAACAGCCACCGGGAGGGATATTTTTAATTATTCAAAGCGCAGAAGTATTCAGAGTGGCGATAGTAATTGCAAACACGCTCCGTGCGGGCACATTGGCAATCATCGGGATGATGCCATGTTTCTATCACGTTGCCTGCATCAGTGCTTCTATCTCATCGATCTGCTTCACGACACCAGCGGTAATTACCTCCGGACCGTCGTCGGTCACGATCACATCGTCCTCAACACGCACACCGATATTGCGATACCGCCTGGGCACCGAGGTTTTGTCAGGCAGATAAATTCCCGGCTCTATTGTCAGCACCATACCGGGCTCCAGCAAACGCCACTTACCGTCGATCTTGTACTCGCCGACATCATGGGTATCCAGCCCCAGCCAATGTCCAGTGCGATGCATAAAGTAACGGCGATATTCCTCTTCTTTAATCAGGGTTTTCAATTCCCCTTTCAGGATACCCAGATCCATCAGTCCGCGTGTAATCACCCGGACCGCCGCGGTGTGGGGATCATTCCAGTGATTTCCGACCACCGCTTTATCGATAGCCGCCAGGTTCGCCTCCAGCACAATGCTGTAAATCTCGCGCTGCACCTCTGAAAACTGTCCGTTCACCGGGTAGGTCCGGGTGATATCGCCTGCGTAACAATTCCACTCAGCACCGGAATCGACCAACACCATGTCGCCGTCTTGCAGCACCATGTTATTTTCTGTGTAGTGCAGGATGCAGCCATTAGCACCACCGCCAACTATGGGCAGAAATGAGTGCTCGGCACCACCGGCCCGGTAAGTGGCAATCAGTGCGGCTTCAAGTTCGTACTCCATACAACCGGGTCGACACACTTGCATCGCTGCCACATGGCCGGCGGCGCTGATCTTCGCCGCTTTGCGCAGGGCGGCGAGTTCAGTGCGACTCTTATACAGTCGCATTTCCTGCAAATGAAAATCGAGAGAAACAAACTCACTCGGAACACTGGCGCCTGATCCGGACTTGGCTTTAAGCTGGTTGATCCAGCCAATGATGCGGTTATCGAACAGAGTTTCGCGCCCCATCGAATAAAATACTCTGTCGCGGCCTTCCATTAGCCCGGGCAGAATATCGTCTATATCATCGATCGGGAACGCGTCATCAGCGTCCAGCACATCGGGGGCCTGATCGACACCCAGACGTCGGCCATTCCAGGTTTCCATATGCTCGTCGCGCTCACGACAGAACACAATGTACTCTGCTGCCCGCCGGCCGGAAATCAGGACCGCAACCGACTCGGGCTCTTCAAAGCCGGTCAGGTAGTAAAAATCGCTGTCCTGTCGGTAGCGGTAATCAGTATCCCGGCTGCGCATCTTTACCGGTGCGGAGGGAATGATTGCGATTGAGTCTTTGCCTATCGCACGCATCAGATTTTTGCGTCGACGGGCACGCTCTCGTCGAATAGTTCGGGAGTCCGGCATCAATGACCCTGTCATAGTCTGGAAGATTAGTGATTACTGCACCCCGCTACTTTAACAATTTCTCGGCGCTGCAGGCGACTGCAAACCATCCCGACACGCAACGCCCACGGCTCGCGGCTCTTAGGAGACCCGACCAGCCGGGCCAAAAGTGGCGGCAACTCAGTTTCTCTGACGCCAGAGATGCGTCGCCACAGAGCAGTCCATTGACTGAACCACGAAGCAGCTTACCTCTATGCTATTGACCGCCACCAACCGGACGGAGTCAGTGAATGGTCGGCGAGGTTGCCAGCGGCTGGAGCTCTTCGTTAAGCAGTAACACCCCCATGCGAATATACTCTTCGATCTCGGACAGTGACTCTTCGCTTTGGTCCTCGCTGTCCTCTCCGGCTGAAGAGCAGGCGCTGGCGATGTGCTGCAGATCTTCGAGGAATTCGCGGGCTTCTTCGTTGCCAAGCATTTTATCCTGCAACCCGCCCATCGACAGACCCAGACTGAATCCACTGCACCAGTCTGATACTGCCAGCAAACGCTCGACAAGGAGTTCATCGTCGGGCGGCAACAACAGGGTGAATTCCAGATTCTCGTGGTTGATCTCGCTGAGCGTGCTTTGATGTACATCGTGCAAAATCTGCAACGCGCTTTCGGTGATATTACTGTTTTCGTCGCGCTGCTCAAACAGGTAACCCACCCAGCCTTGCATATCGGAGGCCCCCGATGCGCACAGGATTCCACACAATACACCGTGACACTCAGCGGCTCTGACCACTGAGCCTCCTGACGACAAGGCTTCATCTACTTGTGAAAATGCGGGTAATGTCATTGCTGTTTACAAACCTTATTTAAAATTGTTTTTGAGGGTTTTCCTCATACATTCACAGGAGTTACCGCTACAGTTTTTATTCAGGTTAACTATTGTTCATGTAATCAGGCCAATGCTGCATTACCATTGACCCGGCTGCTACCACAAAATACTATCTTGCCGATGGAAAACAACCCAAAGAATCTCAAAGACCAACTTCTCAGCCTTGAGAACAAGTTGACCGAGCTTATCGATATGGCCGATCGACTGAAGGTAGAGAATGAGTCACTGCGGGCGCAGCAGGGAAACCTGGTAGAGGAACGCTCTCGACTTATTGAGAAAAATGACCTCGCCAAGTCCAAAGTTGAGGCTATTATAACGCGTCTCAAATCATTGGAATCCGCCTAATGCCGGTAAATACGGAAAAGTCATTGGTCACGGTCAAAGTAAATATTCTCGAAAAGGAATACCAGATCAAGTGCGGGCCGGCAGAAAAGCAAAATCTGATCAAGGCCGCCATGGATGTTGACAGCCGTATGCGCATTGCCAAGCGTGGCGCCAACATCAACGCTGAGAAAGCTGCCGTGCTGACAGCACTGAACCTCGCCAACGAGATTCAGGAAGACCAAGAAGATTCAGAAATACTGGAATCAGCGACAAACAGCATTATCGATATGAACGACCGCATTGATAAAATACTCACCAAGAGCAAAATTTCGAGTATCGTTCAAGATATCGGCTAGCGGTTCGCAAAGCGATAAAGCGACCCGGTACCCACGCACCATCCACTGATGTGTGGCGGTCAAGTGTTAAGTTAGGGTGTCCTCTGCGGTGTTCGTTAGTGAACCCGTAATATCCCTTGAGCCTAATTCGCTACATCGGGAACTGGTTATTAGTTGTTGTTGTGCATATCCGCCACGGCGGGGAGCCTGATACAACAGTAGCTGCTCCCACCTGAACCAATTGGTTCAAGGTAAAAGGCTCACGACGGCACAGGTGGAGGACATCCGCCTACAAGCAGTGCACCCCCGCTCCAAGTCGGGTCGGGGGATCACCTGCAACCTGTCCAAAACGGCCCAGACGACAATGTTCTGGCCACCCGTTGCCGGCAGCCCTGCTCAAATAACGAAAATCCTGCCAAAAACTGTCCCCCTTACTGCTACAGAGCAAGGTACACTCTCCGGTGGAGATAGCCTGCGGCGGCGGCAATTCAACCGATCAACAATTTTCGGAACTGATAATCAGCCACCCGAACCAAACTTCGATACAATCGGCATTCGTTTCAGCCGCTTATTATTTTCGTACACTCAGGAACCAACGTTTGCAGTTCGGACTATTCCGATTAGCGTAATCCCAGCTGACAGGTAAAAATCAGAGTGGACAACAAAACCACGATTGCACTGACATCTATCTACGACGCAGCCAGTAACTCGGAGTTATGGGGCCCCGCGCTTGACGCCTGTGTGGAAAGCGTCGGCGCCAAAAGCGCCAATCTCATGTTTCACGAAAACAGCGAGGTTTCGCGCTGGCGATTCGCTGCCGGCAGCCGCTTGTGGCGACGCCTGGCACCTGAACACATGCAGCAAAACATCGAGTACTTTAAAAAGTATGACCAGAAAGCCTGGGATTTTGTCTATGAACACCCCAAGCAAACCATACTCTGCGACACGGACTTCTGGCAAAACGGCGAAAACATCGAAACCCGCGAAGACTATGTGTTTTTAAAGAAGTACATGGGCATCGTCCGCAAAGCAGGCTGCGCACTGAACGACAATCTCTGTTGGAACGACAACATTGCCTTTCAGTTTGATCAAAACCTCAGCACTATTCCGGAAAAGCCTCTCACTCAGATGCGGTTTTTACTGCCTCACGCGGCTAAAGCTGTGGAAATGTGGCGTACTTTTTCACTCCTGAAAGAACGCTACAACGCGGTGCTAAGCGCGCTCGACTACGTCGATGTGGGCATTTGCATTGCCAACAGCACCGGCAACATTATCGTCAGCAACAACGAAGCAGATCGAATTCTGGACGCCAAAGACGGTATTTCTCTGGGTAAGGACGGCAAACTGCACTGCAAAGATACCGATATCGATCGCGCCGTCAGGTTCGCCATCGCCAAGACCAGCGCCACGGCAATCGGTGATGAAAACATTGCCGAATCCCTGCACAGTATTGCTCGATGCGGCAGCGATCATCCGCTGTTGCTGGAAATTTCACCGCTGCGGGATTCAGCCTCCGAACTCGCCAAGCAACTCGGCGGCACGATGATTACCCTAATTGATCCCCTCAACCCGGTTGAGTTCGATACCAAAAGAGTCGCTGAGGCCTACAAGCTGACCCGTGCTGAAAGTGCCGTGTGCAAGCTATTGGTCGACGGCTGGACAAGCCAGCGTATCGCCGATGAGCGAAATGTACAGATTGACACAATCAAATCTCAGGTAAAGAGCATTCTGTCAAAAACCAAAACCGACCGGCGCTCTGAACTTATTCGACTGGCTCTGAAGGCAACCCCACCGGTCCGATAGCTCTGTGACAGCGGAGCATCACTGCAGAAAAGTCTGGTACGCCGGATTATCGTCCTCACACCAATAACGATAGCCGAGGTTGTCGACAAACTGCTGAAAGTCGTCGTTGTTATCGGGCGTCGGAATCTGCATTGCCACCAGCACCCGCCCATAGGCGGCTCCGTGGTTGCGATAATGAAACAGCGTGATGTTCCAGTCACGCCCCATGGTATTCAGAAAGGTAAACAACGCACCCGGCCGCTCTGGAAACTGAAAGCGGTACAACCGTTCTTTCCCGGCACCTTCCATAACGCAGGATGACGCACGCCCCCCCACCATGTGTCGGACGTGCTGCTTGGCCAGCTCATTTTCGGTAAGGTCTTCGACGTCGTAGCCGGCGTCCTGCAGCGTTTGCATAATCTGCTGTCGTTCGGTCTGCCCTCCGGTTAATTGCACGCCAACAAAAACCACCGCCGTCTCGCTGTCCGAACGACGATAGTTGAATTCGGTGATACTGCGCTTGCCCAGTATTTCGCAAAAATGCCGGAAACTACCGGGCTGCTCAGGAATCCTGACCGAAAACAGCCCCTCACGATTTTCGCCAATTTCGGCTCGCTCGGCGATGTGACGCATGCGATCAAAGTTAACGTTGGCCCCCGTTGTGATCGCAATTAAATTCTGATTAACGACACCCTTTTCGGCAGCGTATTTTTTTAGTCCGGCCACACTGAGGGCACCTGCCGGTTCCATCAGGGTTCGGGTATCGTCAAACACATCACGTATTGCGGCACACATTTCATCGACAGTAATAGTGATTATTTCGTCGATGGTGTCCTTGCAGATGCGAAACGTTTCATCACCCGGGCTTTTCACCGCGACACCATCGGCAAAGATACCCACTTCCGGCAACGTTACCGGGCAGCCCGCCTCCATCGAGGCCTTCATGCTCGCGGCATCGACAGGTTCGACACCGATAATGCGGGTCTCAGGCCTGAGGTATTTCATCAACAACGATACCCCCGATGCCAGCCCACCACCGCCGATCGGTAAAAAGATGGCATCAATCGCCCCAGGATTCTGCCGACAGATTTCCACCCCGACAGTCCCCTGCCCGGCAATGGTATCGGGATCATTGAACGGGTGGATAAACGGGTAGCCGGTGGCGGCTTCCAGTTCGCAGGCGTGGGCATAGGCGTCGTCGTAAGCATCGCCATGTAATATTGCCTCGCCGCCCAGGGCACGCACCGAGTTGACCTTAATCAGGGGGGTCGTTTGCGGCATCACAATCTTGGCAATGAGCCCGAGCTTGGCCGCCGACAACGCGACTCCCTGAGCATGATTGCCGGCTGATGCACAGACGACACCCTTAGTGTCCGGGAACTGCTGCTTGAGGTTATAGATCCGGTTGTACGCCCCCCGGCACTTGAACGAAAAAACCGACTGTGAATCTTCACGCTTCAACAGCACCCGGTTACCGGTTGCGGCCGTTAAATTGGGCGCTAATTCGAGCGACGTCTCGCGGGAAACATCGTACACTCTCGCGGTAAGTATTTTTTTTAGGTAGTGATCCATCAGCAACGGCATTTCAGGGGGTCCGGTACACTCTAGCGAATGTGTGGTACTGGTGGAAGCTCATTGACGTCAAATTCCTCACCCGGGCGCCTGCGCGATAGAAAATATGCTGCAGCAGGTAGCGCCCTGCCAGTGCGATCTCACCCTAACCTCTGAGAGAAACCCAAACTATGTCCAGTGCCACTATGAAAAAAGCCGCCGCTGAAGCCGCCATGGAATGGGTTATCGACGGCAGCATCATTGGCGTGGGAACCGGGTCTACGGCAGATTTTTTTATCGAAGCGCTGGCTCGCAATCCAATGAAAATTAAAGGGGCTGTGGCGAGCTCAGACAGCACGGCCGAAAAACTGCGCAGTGCCGGCATCGACGTCTTAGACCTGAATGCCACCGGTACGCTGTCCCTCTATGTGGACGGTGCAGACGAGGTGAACCCCCGACTTGAACTAATCAAAGGTGGGGGAGGCGCACTGACTCGCGAGAAAATCGTCGCCGCCGCCAGCACCCGGTTTGTCTGTATTGCAGACAGCTCTAAACAGGTAGACCGGCTGGGTGAGTTTCCGCTGCCAATTGAAGTGCTGCCGATGGCGCGCAGCTATGTGGCCAGAGAGATCGTCAAGATCGGCGGAGATCCCGAGTTACGCGACCGCTTCACGACTGACAACGGCAATGTAATTCTCGATATATACAACATGAACCTCAGCGACCCGACAGCGGTTGAGCAGCGCATCAATCAGTTAGCCGGCGTTGTCACGTGCGGTCTGTTTGCGCTGCGACCCGCGGATATTCTGCTGGTCGGTCGGGACGGCGGCGAGGTTGAGAAAACCACCCGCGACTAAACGCCCGAATACTGCAAAAACCATAGCGGTCAATGATGTACCGCTACTCGTCAACGGCAATATCAGCATGATTGGCAGAGCGTGTTTCCGGGATCGGACGATTCAATGCGTCGTGATAGGTGTAGACCAGTGATTTTTTTACGCCATCACTCTGATTACGGCCCGCCGCATGGAAAGTACGACAATGAAAAAACAGCGTGTCCCCGGCACTCAGTTGAGCCGGGATGGCACGATCAAGCAGCGACCGGTTTTCTTCGATATCATCACGCAGAAATAGCGCCGCATTGAGACGCCCGCGCGGCAGATCCAATGTGTGAGAACCGGGAATCAACAGCAACCCGCCGTTGTCGGGGTATTCATCACCCAGCGCCAGCCAAACACTGACAAGCTCAGGCTCATCAAACGACCAATAGCGTATATCCTGATGCCAGGACGTCACACTGCTGAAGCCCGGGTACTTGGTCATGATGCAGTTATGGTGATTTTGCGACACCATAACGCTGTCGCAACTGAGCATCTGCCGCAAGCGGCTGACAACCGACTCGCTTCGCGCCCAGTCCCGAAAAACAACATCGCGTGCGTAGGCATTCAGCAGCCGCCGTGGTGTTTGCCCACCGGGGGCGCTCTTGCTGATCGGTGCGCCGGGATAGTGGACATCGGCTTCATACTCAACCGGTGCCAGTGCAGGGCGCACTGAGTCATCGATAATGCGATTCAACGACGCTACCGTAGCCGCATCAGCCAACCCTCTTTCTATGAGATAGCCGTCCTTTTGAAATGCTGCGATTTGCGCTGCGCTAAGGGGATTCTTCATGCTGAAAACCAGGTTGTTTAAAAAAGTAGTCGCCACGTAAAAGTCATTGCACCGGAACGCCACCGTCGCCTTCAACGACAGTTGGGGCACTGGCGTAATAACGATACACCGACACCTGTCATCGAACCACAAGTTCGCGACAAGCGACTGACCGATCAATATACTGGTCGTTTACCTGCTTTGCACACCGCGATCAACTGATTTCATGTCGATAAAAAAAATTGTTGTTAAAAATGCCACCCAGAACAACCTGAAGAATCTCGACCTGGAGATTTCACACGGTGAACTGGTGGTGATTACCGGTGTCAGCGGATCTGGTAAATCGTCACTGGCGTTCGACACCATCTATGCCGAAGGTCAGCGCCGCTATGTGGAAACCTTCAGCCCTTACGCCAGACAGTTTCTTGATCGCATGGACAAACCGCAGGTCGACCGCATCACCGGTATCCCACCTGCAATTGCCGTCGATCAGACCAATCCGGTGCGTACCTCCCGCTCGACCGTCGGCACCATGACCGAGTTGAACGACCACCTTAAGTTACTGTTTGCCCGCGCGGCCAATCTGCACTGCCCGGGTTGTGGCAGGCAAGTGATACGTGAGTCGCCCGAGCATGTAGCCAAAGAGTTAATCACCGCCGCCGGCAAAGACAGCAGAGCGCTGATCACATTCAAGGTAAAAGTTCCGGCCAACTTTGACGCTGATGAAATCGAAGGCTGGCTGCAACGACAGGGTTACACGCGCCTGCATAAACGCCAGCCAGATGCCATAGAAGTGATACAGGACAGAGTTCGCGTTAGCGCAGAAAATACCGGCAGAATAACGGAAGCACTGGAGGCGGCATTCAAGCACGGCAGCGGCACAGCCACTGTCTATTCACTTGACGCTGATCGAAAACCCGGTCGTGGTAAAAAATTCTCCGGCGATTTTGTCTGCGCCACCTGCGACACCCGATTCCGGCAACCGGTACCAAGCCTGTTCAGCTTTAACTCCCCGATGGGTGCTTGCGAGGCATGTCGCGGGTTCGGGCGTACAATGGGTATCGACTATGGTCTGGTGGTTCCAAATGAATCACTGACACTGGCCGGCGGCGCAGTCAAACCCTGGCAAACCAAAACCAACGAAATCTGCCAGAAAGACTTACTCAAATACGCCAAAAAACACGATGTACCCACAGACGTGCCATGGAAAAATCTGTCACGTAAACACCAGAAATGGGTCCTGCAGGGCGATGGTGAATGGGACGGCAAGCATTGGTATGGAGTGCAGCGCTTTTTCGACTGGCTGGAAACCCGCAGCTACAAAATGCACGTACGTGTGTTGTTGTCGAAATACCGCTCCTACACACCGTGCGAAACCTGCGACGGTGCCCGACTAAAACCCGAGGCCTTATGGTGGAGGCTCGGCTCCACCGCCAACGCGAAAGCAGTATTAACACCCGCAGATAGATTCGTACCACGCAGCAACACACTGGCAACATCCAGATTTCAAAAACTACCGGGCCTGCTGTTGCACGATGTGATGCAGTTACCGCTCAGCACATGCGCCGAGTTTTTTGCCAGCCTGGAACTCGCCAAACCAATCGACGAGGCGACCACTCTGCTGCTCGACGAAATTTGCACCCGACTCCGCTATCTGTGTGAAGTCGGCTTGAGCTACCTGACACTGGACCGACAGTCCCGAACCCTCAGTGGCGGTGAAGTCCAGCGGATCAACCTCACCACCGCACTCGGTACCTCTTTAGTTAATACGCTTTTTGTGCTGGACGAACCCAGCATCGGTCTGCACCCCAGGGACATTGATCGAGTCATCGGTGTGCTACAGCGCCTGCGCGACTCGGGCAATACACTTGTCGTTGTTGAGCACGACCCGCAAATCATTCTGGCTGCTGACAAGGTTATCGATATGGGGCCGGGACCGGGCAGCGCCGGCGGCGACATTACCTACTACGGCAATACAACAAAGCTCGCATCAGCAAAAAAATCACTCACTGCAGACTATCTAAACGGCACTAAAAAACTGCAACGACGACAGCGCATAACCCGCACGACCGCTAAAGCGCCGCAGATGCTGACTCTAAAAGAGGCGAGTGAAAACAACCTGCAGGGCATCACCGTTGAATTCCCTTTGCAGCAACTGGTGTGTGTCACCGGGGTCAGCGGGTCGGGAAAATCGACACTGGTACAAGACACGTTGCACCGGGCACTGTGTCGCGCATTAGGCAAGCCCACCGAGATCGCCGGCGTGCATAAATCACTGTCCGGGGTAAAGCACATTGACGATGTTGTACTGGTCGATCAATCGCCTATTGGAAAATCAGCACGTTCGAATCCAGTGAGCTATACCGGAGCTTTTGATGGCATCCGCAATCAGTTTGCCCTGGACCCTGAATCCAAACGACGCGGTTACACCGGCAGTAGCTTCAGTTTTAATTCAGGCATGCGTTGCCCGAGCTGCTCGGGCAACGGCTTTGAACACGTTGAAATGCAGTTTCTCAGTGATGTCTATATACGTTGCCATGCATGCAACGGCAGCCGGTATCGCGATGAAGTCCTTGATATAAAACTGGTGCACCCGACGAAAAACGAGGCTTTTAATATTGCTGAAATATTAGCAATGACCATTGATGATGCGGTGGAGTTTTTCATTGACCACAAAGACATCAACAAAGCGCTGGCGCCGTTAATTTCGGTGGGGCTTGGCTATCTGACCCTCGGCCAGCCGGTGCCCACCCTCAGCGGTGGTGAGGCGCAGCGACTTAAACTGGCTGCCCATTTGGCAAAAGCTAAAAAAGCATCAAAAAATGCCAGTGAGAAAAAACTGTTTCTGTTCGACGAACCGACTACCGGGCTGCACTTCGACGATATCGCCAAGCTGCTCGACGCACTCGAACAACTACTCGACGACGGACACTCAGTAATCGTCGTTGAGCACAATCTCGACATCATCAGCAATGCCGACTGGATTATAGATCTTGGTCCGGAAGGTGGCACACACGGCGGTCAGCTACTGGACTGCGGCAACCAGGACACACTGGTCGCCAACAAAAAAAGTCACACCGGCCGCGCACTGCGGGAGTACGCACAAGCTTTGAATGAGTTTGCCCGGGCGGCCAACGTTGCAGAAACCACAGGCGGACGCCAGCTCGTGGCAGAGTCCCGTAACAGCTACGACGCCAACAGCATCAGTGTGATCAATGCCCGCGAGCACAACCTGAAAAATATCGATGTACAGGTACCGCGCGATAAATTCACCGTCATCACCGGCTTGAGCGGCAGTGGCAAGAGCACGCTGGCATTCGATATTCTTTTTAAAGAGGGACAGAGACGCTATCTGGAATCTCTGAATGCCTACGCACGGCAATTTGTACAGCCGGCCTCACGCCCCGATGTCGATGCGATTTACGGTATTCCCCCGACCGTTGCAATAGAACAGAGAACCAGCCGTGGCGGGCGCAAGAGTACCGTGGCCACGATGACCGAGATTTATCACTTTCTGCGCCTGCTGTTCGTCAAGCTGGGCACTCAGCACTGTCCTGACTGCGGCACAGCAATCACAGCACAATCACTCGAGAGCATTCAGGCACAGGTGAGCAAAGACTGGAAAGGCAAAACGGTCGTCATCCATGCTCCGCTAATTGTGGCACGCAAAGGCTACTACACCGATCTAGCAAAATGGGCCGGCGGCAAGGGCTTTGACACACTCCGGGTCGATGGCGAAAATCTACCTACAGAGAACTGGCCTCGTCTTGATCGCTTCACAGAGCACGACATCGATCTGCCGGTAGGTCGTGTCGCAGTTTCAAACAAGACAGAGGCAAAGTTACTGGAACTATTGCAACGCGCACTGGATTACGGCAAGGGTGTGTTGAAAATAGACATTGAAAAAAGTAGCCGCGCCAGTCGCGGGAAATCTAAAACTGAAAAGCTGTTTTCAATCAAGCGCGCCTGCCTGAGCTGCGAGAGCAGCTTCCCTGAACTGGACCCGCGTCTGTTCTCCTATAACTCCAAGCACGGCTGGTGTGACAGCTGCTTTGGCACTGGTGTTTACGCACCGGAATTTGACGAAGAGCAAACCGGAGAAGAAAAAGACTGGCTGGAGAACGACAACACCATCAGTGCATGCCCGCAATGTGAAGGTCAGAGGCTCAACCCTGTGGCGTTAGCGGTACGCTACGAAAAACTGAGCATCGCGCAACTTAACAATTTATCGATCGAAGCCGCGACAACCTGGTTTGACAAACTCAAACCAGGCGGACGCGAGGTCGATATCGCACGTGATATTCTTAAAGAGATACGCTCGCGCCTGCACTTTCTGCAAAAGGTTGGACTGACCTACCTGACACTGGACCGGGCAGCACCTTCACTGAGTGGCGGCGAAGCACAACGCATACGGCTAGCCTCACAGCTCGGCTCTAATCTGCAAGGCGTGTGCTATATCCTCGATGAACCAACCATAGGCCTGCATGCCCGCGACAACCGGATGTTGCTCGATACACTCGACAGCCTCAGAAGCCATGGCAATACGGTGGTGGTGGTTGAACACGATGAGGACACCATCAGGCGTGCCGACCATGTTATTGATATCGGGCCGGGTGCCGGTATCGAGGGTGGTCAGATCGTCGCCCGCGGCACACTAAAGCAGCTGATGAAAAACAGCGACTCAGTAACCGGTAGAGCACTGTCTGCGCCATTAGTACATCCATTATTCCCACCGCGCAAAGTAGACTACGGCTGGATCAATATTAAGGGCGCCAGCCTGCATAATCTAAAAAATATCGATGCCCGGCTTCCGATAGGTAAGCTCAGTTGCGTCACCGGGGTGTCCGGCAGTGGTAAAAGCACATTGGTGCGATCAGTACTCGGTGACAACCTGAAGCTACTGCTTCAGGATACTAAAAAGGCAAAACGCAAAAAGCCACTCGGGTGCAAGAGCATCGACGGATGGAATGTGATATCACGAGTACTTGAGGTCGATCAAACCCCGATTGGCAAAACACCCCGCTCTTGTCCGGCCACCTATATCGGCTTCTGGGACAACATCAGACGCATTTTTGCAGACGCTACCGAAGCTAGAATTCGCGGCTATACCGCCAGTCGATTTTCGTTTAACGTCAGCGCAGGGCGCTGTGCCAGTTGTGAAGGCCAGGGCATGACGCGGATCGAAATGAATTTCCTGCCTGATGTCAGGGTGCCCTGTGACACTTGCAATGGCGCACGATTTAATTCAGAAACGCAAAGTGTGTTGTACAAGGGCAAATCCATAGGCGACGTTCTATCCATGAGTATAGATGTTGCCGTGGAGTTCTTTGTTGCGCACAAAAACATACACCATCCGCTGCAACTACTAAAAGATGTCGGGCTTGGCTATCTGACGCTGGGACAACCCAGCCCGACGCTTTCGGGCGGTGAAGCACAGCGTATAAAGCTTGTCTCAGAACTCGCCAAAGCGGGCACCGGTAAAGAAGAACGCAGAGGACGAAAACTCAACCATACTCTCTACGTGCTGGACGAACCCACAGTAGGATTGCATATGGCAGATGTGGCAAAACTGATTCAGGTACTGCACCGACTGGTTGAATCGGGCAATACCGTTATTCTGGTTGAACACAATCTGGATTTAATGGCCAACGCCGACTGGATACTTGATATGGGCCCGGAAGGTGGTTCCGGTGGCGGGCGCATTGTTGCACGCGGGCAACCGGCAAAAATTGCCAAATCCAAAACCTCCCGCACTGCACCATTTCTACAACGACTTCTTACTTGAGTACGGCACTATCCGGTATGGCTAACCCAGTCAAACAGAGCACAATAAACAGCGCGAGGCTCAATCTGCGGCCGTTTCAATGGTCGGACAAAAGCAGCGTCGAAAACCTGATCGCGGACCCGGCACTCACTGAGCAAACCAACAAGCTGTTGCATCCCTTCACGAATCAGCAGGTATCGAGCTGGCTGATGTCGCATGAGTCTATGTTCAAGCAACGGCTCAAAGCCAGCTGGGCGATTACCCTCAGGGACAACTCACCGCCGATCGGCTGTATCACATTAACTTTCTCCAACGACTCAAACTCGGCGGAGGTAGGCTACTGGCTGGGTACCGATTACTGGCAGCGAGGCTACGCTACCGAAGCCTGCAATACCGTCGTGCAACATGCTATGGACGATCTGTCAGTCAATCGCATCTTCGCCTTTGTGCTGCCGGGCAATACCGCCTCGTTCAGGGTGCTGGAAAAATGCGGGCTGGTTGTCGAGGGCACATCGAAATCAATATTTTTTTTCAACAACCGCTACCAGGATGCGACGCTACTCGCGCGGGTATCCGGCAACAAGCCTCATCCGGACGCACCGCAAAATGCCCTCGATGTCCTGCCGCTCGGCCATCCTCAGTTACTGCAGACAGCCAGCGCGGTTGAGCCGGGCACCATTGCCACCCCGGAGTTTCAGCAGTTGGTCGATCAATTGATTGACACACTTAGACACTTTGACTGCATGGAGCTCAGCGCTGTGCAACTGGGCCAGCCACTACAGCTACTCGCCATCGAAGTAAGCAACACGCTCTATCAACCGTATCGCGAAGAACTGCCACTGATCATTGCGATCAATCCGACCCTTGAAATTCTGAGTGATAATTTCTTCAATTACTACGACAGCTGCATCTCGGTACCGGGCATGGTTGCCAACGTGCAGCGACCGGCTGAAATTCAGTTATCCGCGCTTGACCGGCATGGAGAGCCCTTTACGCTGACCATCAGCGGTATTTCTGCTGCATTGATACATCATGCCTGGGAACATCTGCAGGGCAGACTCTTCACTGACCATCTGACCGACATCAGCGCACTGATCAGCCAACGCTATTTCCACCAGTATATCGAGGCCGACTATCGATTCTCTATGCTGCAACTCAAGCGACGGTATCGACAACCACTGGTTGCCGGAGACCCGGCTTAGCCGTAGTGTAGGCACCAGCTCCGGAAAACCACGATTAGCGAACCACCACCGATGAAAAACAGCGATACCGAAGTACTTTCTCAGGCTATTGAGTGGCTCGACCAGGGACACCAGGTTGAGCTTATCACCGTGGCAAGAACCTGGGGCTCCTCACCACGCCCCCCGGGTTCGCTTGCAGCGGTTCGCGAAGATGGACATCTGGTCGGTTCGGTGTCCGGTGGCTGCATAGAAAAACAACTGGCTATACGTATAGACAATGACAATCGCAGCACCTCATTCGCCCATGAAATAAGCAACGAAGAAGCAAAAAAATTCGGCCTGCCCTGCGGCGGGCAACTGGAACTTGTCTTCGAAGCACTAAGTAACTCAAGCGAGCTGTCCAGAGTACTCGAGCTGGTCTCAGAGCGAAAACGCATCGCACGTACCATTACCCTGGATACCGCTGAAACAACCCTGGTCGAGGTAGACCGCCACACCGATTTCCAATTCAACGGCACCCACCTGCGCAAAGTATTTGGCCCCGGTTGGCGGATGCTGCTGATCGGCGGTGGCCAGCTGTCACGTTATGTTGCCCAGTTTGCTCAGGCACTCGACTACGAGATTATTGTGTGCGAACCACGCGCCGAGTTTTCCAGTAGCTGGAGTGTGCCGAATTGTACGATCACGACCCTGCTGCCGGACGAAGCTGTGCTGAAGTATGCAACCGATCAACACAGCGTGGTGCTGGCACTGACCCACGACCCTAACCTCGACGACTCGGCACTGATTGAGGCCCTGCCCTCTGAGGCATTTTTTGTCGGGGCACTCGGGTCGCAGGCAAACAACGACCGACGCCGCAAACGGCTGGTCGGCATTGGCGTCGACCAGGAACACACCAATCGACTGCATGGCCCGGTGGGATTGCCAATTGGCAGCCGCAGCGCAGCGGAAATTGCGGTGTCGATCGTCGCAGAACTTGTCCAGCTACGCAATTCAGGCGACCTGGCCAACCGACGCTCACAACGCGCCACCGCACCGTCATCCGACCCAATCCACGTAAGCTAACGCAATACTATTCGCCACCAGCCACTTTATATTATATTCCCACCTGAACACTCTATTGATCGCACCCCGTGAGTACACCAGCATGAACACACGCCGTCCTGTAGAAGAAGCCCTGCAACGAGTGCATTTGCCGATCGAATCGGCAAGCGGCCTGCCCAATAGTTGTTATACCGAGCACAGTGCCTTCGAGCAGGACAGAGACACCGTTATCGCCCCGAGCTGGACCTGCATCGGCTTTGGCACCGATGTACCAGTCAACTGGGCAGTGCCGGTTGACCTGATGGGCTACCCTCTGTTGATCACCCGGGACAAAGCTGGAACTGTGCGGGTTTTTCATAACGTTTGCAGCCACCGCGGCATGAAACTGGTGCCCGAAGCCGGCAAGCTCGGCACCGGTTTGATTCGGTGTAAATACCACAGCTGGGCTTATGATTTCAGCGGTGAACTGATCGGCACCCCATCGCTTGGCGGGGCAGACATCAACGAGCACAAAGATTTTGATCCAACCGTCAATGGCCTGAAACCGATCCGAAGCACCGTCTGGATGGACAATATATTTATTAACCTGAGCAATAGCGGTGAGTCGTTCGATGAATTCCTTGCCCCGTTGATGCAGCATTGGAGCAAATGGGTCACGGCCGAGTCACTGAATGAGTTCAAACCAGCAGCCACACACGGCAAGCTGGAGCTGGTCGTAAAGAGCAACTGGAAACTTGCCATTGAAAATTTTCTTGAAGCCTACCACCTGCCGTGGGTGCACCCGGGGCTGAACAGCTACTCACCATTGTCACAGCACTACGATATCGAAAGAGGACAAAATTTCAGTGGCCAGGGCTCCAGCAGCTATACATCACCAGCGGGTGCTGACGGCAATCTAAGTACATGGCCCAAGGAACAACTGAAATACGCCGAATACCCGGTGCTGTACCCCAACACGCTGTTAGGCTTGCAGTCGGATCATTTTTTTACCATGACTATCCTACCGCTCAGTGAAACCGAATCACTAGAACGCGTACAACTTTTGTTTCTTGGCGATGTTGCGGATGCAGACACACACGAATCACACCGGCAATCAATACTGGAGGGTTGGCGTGAGGTATTTAGCGAGGACATCTTCGCCGTCGAAGGCATGCAGCAGGGGCGCAGTTCTCCCGCCTATCAAGGCGGAGTATTTTCCCCTGTGATGGACCAGCACACGCTGCACTTTCATCAGTGGGTTGCCAACCGCTTCGCCAACGGCTTGTGATAGATCGGCAGGTATTGATCGCTATCGCTGTGGTCACATTGGAAGAACCGCGCCGGCCGCCATTCCTACGCGCCCTCCAGACGTCGAGATTATAGAGTTCCATGCAAGAAATTAATATCCTTCAGACAGCGCTCCGCAATGCCGGCTATATCGCCGATACCGATCTCGCCACTGCGATCCACCTGACCCAGGTATTGCAGCGCCCGCTGCTGCTCGAAGGCGATGCCGGCGTCGGCAAAACAGCGGTCGCGCAAGCCATGGCTGAAACCCTTCAGCATCAGCTCATACGCTTACAGTGCTACGAAGGCCTGGACGTCAACACGGCACTGTACGAGTGGAACTACCAGCGTCAGTTAATGGCCGTCAGACTGCATGAAAAAGACTCCGCCAGCCAAAGCACCATCGAAGCGGAAATATTCAGCCGTGACTACCTCTTGCCACGCCCGTTGCTGCAGGCCATCAGCACCACTCAGCCGGCGCTACTGCTGATAGACGAAATCGATCGCGCCGATGATGAATTTGAAGCCTTCCTGCTTGAGTTACTGGCCGACTTCCAAATCACCATTCCCGAGATTGGCACCATCAAAGCCGTGCACAAACCTACCGTGATACTCACCTCCAACGCCACACGCGACCTGAGTGATGCGCTGAGACGGCGTTGCCTCTACCACTTTGTCGATTACCCCGGCAAGCACAAGGAACTGCAGATACTCAACACGCAGTTGCCGGACCTCGACCGGCAACTGGCGTCTTCTATTGTGGATTTTGTACAGAAAATACGACAGGAGCATCTTAAAAAGATCCCCGGCGTTGCCGAGACACTCGACTGGGCAACCGCTTTGATGCACCTGGACACCACCGACCTTGACCACTCGTTGCCGCAGGTTGAAGCCACCTTGAGCTGCCTGCTAAAGACCCGCGCAGACCGGGAATTAGCCACCACCGAGTGGTTGAAAAAGATCACCCGGCCCGAAACAACCTGACCACAATGACGACCCTAAAGGCCAATGCCACCGGCGACCCGGTGTCGATCATCAGACGACGGCTCACCGTCTTTGTCGAGCATTTGCGACTGAATGGCTTCGAAATCACGGCCAACGACATATCCACCGCACACGCACTGTTCTGCACCCCGTATCTGTACGACCGGAAATACACGCGCTCCTCACTGCGCGCCGTTTTCTGTAAATCAAAAAGTAACTGGAAGGACTTCAGCGCGCTGTTCAACGGCTACTGGCTGATGGGTATCGAGCCAGAAGATGTGCACATGGAATACCAGTCAGCGACAAGCGGAGGAGGAGCGTCAGGCCTGTCTTACTTCTCCGAATCAGAAGCGCAAAACACAGCAACGGAGGCCAACAAAGCTGACACCGTCGATACAACAAGCGGTGGTGCAAGCGATGCCAGAGTACTTGCCCAGCGGGATTTCAGATTCGTATTCAATGCAAACGATATGCGCAACGTCGAACACCTGGTCGATGATCTGGCACGCCAGGTTCAACGGCGCACCCGCCGTCGCACGCAAAGCTCCCGTAAAAAAGGCCGGCTCGATCCGCGCAACATCACCAGAAAAAACCTCGGCCATGGCGGCTGGCCATTTGAACTGAGCTTTCAACGCAAGCGCAAAACACCGGCACGGTTTTTACTGTTGCTTGACGTCAGCCAGTCGATGGAAATATACAGTTACCTGTTTCTACGCTTCGCGCGCGGCCTGCTGCAGGCTTTCTCCGACACCGATGCTTACGCGTTTCATACCGACTTAGTCCACATCGGCAGCGAATTGAAAGATAAAAACACCAACAGGCTAGAAGCAAAGATGAAAGATCTTTCCAGTGGCTGGCTTGGCGGCACCCGCATAGCAGATTCGCTTACCGAGTTTAACCAGCAGTACGCACAACGCGCGGTGAATCGACACACCATCGCATTTATCTTCAGCGACGGCTACGACAGCAGCGAACCCGAGCACCTGGTCGAGCAGGTACTGTCACTGAAGGAACGTGCGCGTAAAATTGTCTGGGTAAACCCGCTTCTGGGTCGCAACACGCAGGCGACCACATCGCTTGCGGTAGATCGGTGTATGGATGCGGTCATTCCCCACCTTGACCTCTACACCAGTGCTCACAACCTCAACTCGCTGCGGGAGTTAGGTCCAGCCTTTTCACTGCGCTAGCATCTGCGTGGGCCCGCAGCATTCTGTGGCGAGCTCATATCCCTGGCGGGCCTTGTGCCGCGATGCTCAACGGAAGTCGCGCTACCCCCACAGCACGGAGGGGGGGGTGATTTTTTTAATTAGAAACGAAAAAAGCCCGCATTGCGGGCTTTTCTGGATTTGCCAGCGACTGTCTCCAGTCGCGGCTTTTAGCGCTTCGAGTACTGAGTAGCGCGGCGTGCTTTTCGCAGGCCAACTTTCTTACGCTCAACTTCACGCGCATCGCGAGTCAGGAAGCCCGCTTTACGCAGCGCTGAACGGTTTTCTTCGTCGTATTTCAGCAACGCTCTTGAAATGCCATGACGGATAGCACCGGCCTGACCACTGTTGCCACCACCGGCTACAGTAATGTTGAAATCGAAGTTGGTCAGTACTTCCAGAGTTTCCAGCGGCTGTCGAACAATCATGCGCGCGGTTTCGCGGCCGAAGTATTCGTCAAGCGGACGGTTGTTTACTTTGATGTCGCCCTTGCCAGCTTTCATGAACACACGAGCACTGGAAGTTTTGCGCCGGCCTGTGCCGTAATATTGTTCTGCCATTGTCTGTTACCTGAGTTCCAGTGTTTCTGGTGTTTGCGCCGCATGTCGGTGTGCAGTGCCAGGGTATACCTTCAATTTGCGTATCATTGCCCGACCCAGTGCATTCTTCGGCAACATGCCCTTCACTGCCAGCTGGATCACACGCCCGGGCGCTCTTTCCTGCATCTTCTCAAAGCTGACTGACTTGAGGTTGCCGATATAGCCCGTGTGGTGATGATACATTTTGTCAGAGCGTTTTTTGCCCGTAACAGCCACTTTCTCTGCGTTGATCACAACGATGTAATCACCGGTGTCGACGTGAGGTGTGTACTCAGGCTTGTGCTTGCCACGCAATACCCGTGCGCACTCACTTGCCAGACGGCCCAGCGTTTTGCCTTCTGCGTCAATGATGTACCACTGACGTTTTACCTCGGCCGGTTTGGCGCTAAAGGTTTTCATTGAAACTCCGTGACCCAAAATTGAGTAACTTTAACTCGGAAAAGCCCTCCATTTTAGGATAAGACTCATCTTCGCACAAGCTCTGTACAAGAAAATAGTACGTAAATACGTCGTATCAGGGTGAATCCGCAGTAAACAGAGTCTCCCCTGCACACCCGCACCACCCTGAATGCCACTTTCCGTCGATGTTTTCCGGATTCCCGGACCACCGCTGAAAGCAATTTTTCTAACTGACCTGCCAACTGGTGGCAAAAATCACCCCAACCCCCGACTCAGCGGGGAGTCAACGCATCATTGCAGCCCGATTGTCCGGCCTGCACAGCGTAACGCTCTGCGTTCGAACGCGAAGGCGGCAAATACTGCCAAGGGGATAAATGAACCCGCAACCGTCAGTTGCGGGTTTCAGAATAAAGCGACGCGATCCAGAGGATTGCGTCTAACCAACCGTAGGAGGATGGAGGAGGAAATCATTAAAGCGTTTGAGCTTTTGATGCATGTTACCCGCACATACCGGGTAAATCAACTGCCTGTATTATATGTGACACACTATTTGAGAATTCGATCACTGTCTGGCTGCAAAAAAGACTCCCTGCTCTGACATGTCAGAGAATCTCTACCTTCATTACTTACCCGTGCGTCAGTTTTCTGACTTCTCAATAACCGTCACCTCGTGATCGATCTCCACAGTGCTCTCCAACATCTTAGTGACGGAACAGTATTTTTCAACCGACAAATTCACCGCACGCTGCACTTGCTTCTCAGATAAGGAGTGACCCGTGACGAGAAACTTCATGGTAATCCGGGTAAAAACGGCGGGTACTGAATCGGCCCGACTCGCCTCTATCGACACTTCGCAGTCGACCACGTCCTGCCGGCCCTTTTTCAGCATTGACATGACGTCAAAGGCCGAGCACCCGCCAAGGCTGATCAGCAGGTTCTCCATCGGACGGACGCCCATGTTACGGCCTCCATGCTCCGGTGAGCCATCCATAACAATACTATGACCACTGCCGGACTCACCCACAAAGCTCATGTGATCCAGCCATTTAACACGCACATGCACGATTACGCCCTCCCTTCGGAAATAGAATTGGTCCGGAATTGGACATCATATTGCACTGGTTCACATATATTCATTCATTTTTGGAATTAATTGGGCTGCTGTGAACAGTTTTTGCTCTAAGTCCTTCCGGAAATTGAACCAGTGAAATACCCGGAGAACGGACACATGCTTCCACCACGTAACACGCCCCAAAAAGCTGAATGGATAGAGACGTTGCTGCGCCACAGCCACCGACGCCAGTACCCGGCAAAAACCACCATTATCCACCATGGTGACAAACCTGACACCCTTTATTACATGGTCGATGGCTCGGTGAGTGTTGTGATCGAGGACGATGAAGGTCGGGAAATTGTACTCGCCTACCTGAACAATGGTGACTTCTTCGGTGAGATGGGTCTGTTTGACGAAGAAAGCGAACGCAGCGCCTGGGTTGTTGCGCGCAATAAGTGCGAAGTTGCTGAAATAAATTACGAGCAATTCAAACGGCTTGCCGAACAGTCGCCTGAAATTCTTTTTGCACTTTCAACACAGCTTGCAGCACGACTACGTAAAACAAGCACTAAGGTCCGCGATCTCGCATTTCTGGATGTTACCGGACGTGTCGCCTCGACCCTGCTTGATCTGGCACAGCAGCCCGATTCAATCACTCATCCCGACGGCATGCAAATTCGCATCACCCGACAGGAAATCGCCCGCATCGTCGGTTGCTCCCGTGAAATGGTCGGCCGCGTATTGAAGGATCTGGAAGACCGCGGTTTGATACACGCTCGCGGCAAAACCATGGTGATCTTCGGCACACGCTAGTCTGCCGGGCACTAACTGCCATTCTGTTTCCTGCCTTTCTGCCGCACATTTGTGTCGGCAGACTGCAGAGCTTCAGTGAAATAGTTCGTGCAATGCATCACCGGGCGAATCGGCACGCATAAACGTTTCTCCGACCAGAAATGCATGAACATTGTTTGTACGCATGACCGTGACGTCCTGTTCGGTCACTATGCCACTTTCAGTTATAAGCAGGCAGTCCTGCGGAATATGATCGAGCATCGCCAGTGTGGTGTCGAGCGTTACCTCAAAGGTGCGCAGATTGCGATTGTTTATGCCAATCATCGGTGGCGACAACTGCAGCGCACGATCAAGCTCATCACGATCATGCACTTCTATTAACACATCCATTTCAAGGTGCTGCGCCAGTCCGTACAACTCCCGAAGTGCGGCATCACCCAGCGCTGATACGATCAGTAGAATACAGTCAGCCCCCATCGCCCGTGCTTCATAGACCTGATAGGGATCAATGATGAAATCCTTGCGGATGACTGGCAGATCGCAAACGCTGCGAGCTTGCTGCAAATACTCAGGCCCACCCTGAAAAAAATCACGATCAGTGAGAACCGACAAACAGCAGGCTCCGCCCTGTTGATAGCTTTTTGCTATAGCCGCCGGGTCAAAGTGCTCCCGTATTACCCCTTTACTGGGCGAGGCCTTTTTGATTTCTGCAATTACCGCAGCCTGGCCGGTGGCAATTTTATCCTGCATGGACTGCAGGAAACCTCTGACCTGCGATGCGTTTGCAGCGCGTTGAGACAGTGCCTTTAAGGATTCTCTCTCGCAGCTATCGGCAATTTCCTCTACTTTGCGCGCTAGAATTTTTTTTAGAACATCCGGGGTATCAATAGCCATCGGCATTAGCGCTTTTCATTGCTGCAGGTAATCAGTTCGGCCAGCTTGTTTTTTGCATGACCATCGGCAATCAGTTGCAGGGCACGCTCGACACCTTGCTGGTGCGTTTCAGCAATACCTGCAACATAGATCGCTGCCCCGGCATTCAGAGCAACAATATCGCGAGCCGGCCCGGGGATATTATCGAGCACCTGATTTACCATCGCCAGACTTTCTACAGCACTCGACACTTTAATGGCAGAGATGTCCGTTTTCGCCATCGAAAAGTTCTCTGGCTCTATAACGTAGCTTTCGATATCGCCGTCTTTCAGTTCGGCCACATGCGTCGATGCACCAATGGTAATTTCATCCATACCGTCTTCGCCGTGCACCACCATCGCGCCGACACTGCCAAGCCGTTGTAACACCTGCGCCATCGGCTCGACCAGGTGTCGACTGTAAACGCCCATCACCTGACGCGGTGCAGATGCCGGATTGGTCAACGGCCCAAGCACGTTAAATATGGTGCGCATACCCAGTTCCTTGCGCGGGCCAATGGCAAACCGCATGGCACCATGATGACGCGGCGCAAACATAAAACCGAGCCCGACTGTATCAACACAATAAGCCACCTGCTCTGCATCCAACTCTATATTGACACCGGCGGCTTCCAGTAAATCGGCAGCACCTGAACTGCTGGAGACCGCTCGATTGCCATGCTTGGCGACCTTCACACCCGCCGACGCAGCCACCAACGCACTGGTGGTTGAGATATTAAACGTACTGCTGCTGTCACCGCCGGTTCCCACTACATCGAGCAGGTCTGACGATTGGCAGCTCACTCCACTGGCCAGATCACGCATTACCTCAGCGGCGGCCGCAACCTCTACCACAGACTCACCTTTGCAACGCAGAGCAACCAGCAAACCGCCGATTTGCGCATCACTGCAACCACCAGACATTATTTGCCGCATGGCCTGCACCATCTCGGCGGCATCGAGGTCGTGACCGTCGGTTACCTTTGCAATCAACTGGCGGATATCCGCGTCTTCAGTCATACGGTTGTTCTCATCAGAAAGCGGTTTAACATGGCGTGACCGTGCTCGGTCAAGATAGATTCCGGATGAAACTGTACCCCTTCTACATCCAGAGTGCGGTGACGCACACCCATGATTTCTTCAATATTACCATTTTCGTTTTGCGTCCAGGCGGTGACTTCAAGGCACTCGGGCAAAGTCTGTTGCTCTATCACCAGTGAATGATAGCGTGTGACGGTAAAGGGACTTGGCAGGTCTTTAAACACGCCCTGGTTGTTGTGATACACCGGAGATGTTTTGCCATGCATAATCTGTCCGGCGTTGACAATGGTGGCACCAAACGCCGACCCGATACACTGGTGCCCGAGGCAAACCCCGAAAACCGGTATCTGCGCTGCCAGACGATGTATCAATTCCACCGAGATACCGGCTTTTTCCGGAGTACACGGCCCCGGAGACACAACCAGATGATCAGGCTTTGCCTCGCACACCTGTTGCACGGTGATGCAGTCATTGCGATGCACCTCGACATCAGCGCCCAGCTCCGCAAAATACTGAACCAGATTGTAGGTAAACGAGTCGTAGTTATCGAGCATGATCAGCATCGCGGCAATCCTCCCGAGTTATCGAGCCCACCCTCGGCAAGTGCTGCAGCGCGAAATACGGCTCTGGCTTTATTTAGAGTTTCCTCCCATTCACTGTTCGGGTCTGAGTCATAGACGATACCCGCACCGGCCTGTATCGATAGCACACCGTCTTTCACCACCGCGGTGCGTATAGCAATGGCCGTATCCACATTGCCATTCCAGGATAGATAGCCGACCGCACCCGAGTAAACGCCACGCTTGACGGGCTCGAGTTCGTCGATAATTTCCATCGCTCTGATCTTCGGCGCGCCACTGACAGTGCCGGCGGGAAAGGTCGCGCGAATAACATCCATTGCGGTCATACCGTCTTTAATCTGACCAATCACGTTAGAGACTATATGCATCACATGTGAATAGCGCTCGACCAGCATTTTCTCTGTTAGCTTGACGGTGCCTGTCTGCGCCACACGACCGGTGTCGTTGCGGCCCAGATCAATGAGCATTAAATGCTCGGCCAGTTCTTTTGGATCACTGAGCAGGCTCGCTTCCAGCTCGACGTCCTCCTGCTCGGTCGCACCGCGTGGCCGGGTACCGGCGATTGGCCGGACGGTTACCATGTCATCTTCCAGGCGCACTAGAATTTCGGGAGATGATCCAACCACCTGATGATCCCCCAGATCCAGATAGTACATATAGGGGGACGGGTTTAACATTCGCAATGCTCTATAAAGATCAATCGCCGGTGCACTGAAATCGGTTGTCAGCCTCTGTGACAACACCACCTGCATGCAATCACCCGCGGTGATGTACTCGCGAATCCGCTCAACGCCTGCCATAAAACTGTTTTGTCCAAACATAGAAACAAAACTGCTGTCATCGAGGTGTCGCGACTGATGCACAGCCAGTGGCGGCATGGGTGCGCGCAACTGACGTTCAATCTCGTCCAGACGTGCTCCACTTTGTGCTTGAGACTCTGAATCAGTGTGCACAACAATAATCAACTTGCCAGACAAATTATCAAACACCACTACCTCATCTGATATCAGCAGCAGGATATCCGGAGTGCCCAGCGGGTCGAGTTGCTCTGACGCGACAAGGCTTGGCTCAATGTAGCGAATAGTTTCGTACCCGAAGTACCCCACCAGACCGCCCGTAAACCGCGGCAGTCCTGTGACCTCGGCAACATCAAAACGAGATTGAAACTGTTCAATCCATTGCAATGGATTAATCACTTCCTGCTGCTCGACAACGGACCCGTTGTGTTCATGAACAATCGTATGTCCAACCACTTTGATGGCATCGCTACACGGTAGCCCGATTATTGAGTAGCGTCCCCACTTGTCACCCCCGGTAACCGATTCAAACAGGTAACTGCACGGACGGTTGGCAACTTTCAGATACACCGATAACGGAGTATCGAGGTCAGCGAGAATTTCGCGGGTAACTACCTTACGCGGTAGTGATTGGCCGGAAAAGGCTTGAAGGCGATCGGTGGCGGGAGGTACTGTCATTAGGGAGCTCGTGGTTTTCGGCAGGATCAGGGGGAGTAGTACAGGCTTTGCGGATGCAACGGGTGTCAATTAACCCTCGCCAATGCCAACTGTGCAACCACGCTGTTTGTGATGTACCTGCTAGGACCATTTTCTCTGAGTTTGACGGCATACCGCGCAATTTATCCACACGCCGCGACCGAGTCAAGTCACTTGCAGGTAGCAGTATGGTGCCAAGATGCCGAACAAGCGCTATATTAGAAAGATTCCCACAACAAGCGAGCGCGCATGACAACCATCCAACAAGATCACCTGATCGACAGCGTCGCCGACGCGCTGCAGTTTATTTCCTACTACCACCCGAAAGACTTCATCGACGCTGTGCATCGAGCCTATGAACGTGAAGAATCAAAGCCCGCCAAAGATGCCATGGCGCAAATCTTATTGAATTCACGACTGTGCGCCGAAGGCCACAGACCTATATGTCAGGACACCGGTATCGTGACGGTGTTTGTCAAGGTCGGTATGGACGTCCGCTGGGCGGGCTCCAAGACCCCGGCCGACATGATCAACGAAGGTGTACGCCGCGCCTACCTGCACCCCGATAACAAACTGCGCGCCTCTATTCTGGCCGATCCGGCCGGCGCTCGCAGCAATACAAAAGACAACACCCCGGCGGTCATCCATATGGAAATCGTTGCCGGCGACAAAGTTGAAATAGACATTGCCGCCAAAGGTGGTGGTTCGGAGAATAAATCTAAAATGGCGATGCTGAACCCCAGTGACAGCATTGTCGACTGGGTCGTGAAGACCGTGCCAACCATGGGTGCCGGCTGGTGCCCGCCGGGTATGCTGGGGATCGGGATCGGTGGCACAGCAGAAAAATCTGCCGTGCTTGCCAAGCAGGTGCTGATGGACCCGGTGGATATTCACGAACTGAAAGCTCGCGGACCCGCCAGCCGAATTGAAGAACTGCGGTTGGAGATATTCGAGAAAGTCAACGCGCTGGGCATTGGCGCACAGGGGCTGGGCGGGCTCACCACGGTTCTCGATGTGAAAATCGCTGACTACCCGACCCACGCAGCGTCATTACCAGTCAGCATGATCCCGAATTGTGCCGCCACCCGCCATGCACATTTTGTTCTGGACGGCAGCGGCCCTGCCCTGCAAACACCACCATCATTGTCCGACTGGCCTGAAATCACCTGGGACGTCGGTCCAACCGCACGTGCGGTAAATCTCGATACGCTGACTGCAGAAGAAACCCGCTCCTTCAAGCCCGGGGAAACCCTGTTACTCAGCGGCACGCTACTGACTGGACGTGATGCGGCGCACAAGCGCATCAAAGAGTTGCTCGATCAAGGCAAGCCCCTGCCTGTCGACCTCACCGGAAAACTGATTTATTACGTCGGTCCCGTCGACGCGGTACGTGACGAAGCGGTCGGACCTGCAGGACCAACCACATCGACCCGAATGGACAAGTTCACTGAAATGATGCTGGCCGAAACCGGCATCCTCGGCATGGTGGGCAAAGCAGAACGCGGTCCCTCCGGACTCGATGCCATCAAAAAACACCAATCGGTGTATTTAATGGCGGTTGGAGGTGCTGCGTATCTGGTCTCACGTGCGATCACCTCGGCAAAGATTGTTGCGTTTGAAGAACTCGGCATGGAGGCCATCCACGAATTCATCGTCAAAGACATGCCCGTGACCGTGGCGGTAGACAGCCAGGGTGAAGCAGTCCACCAGACCGGCCCGGCACTCTGGCAGGGAAAAATAGCCAGCGGCGAAGTTCAACCGATCTATTTCAACTAAACCACCATACGGTGGCGGAGCATCACCGCCACCGTAGGCAGATTCAGCAATTTTGTGAGCGGGTATACACCGTCAGACGCCAACATGTCTGACCGTCTCTGCCGATAACCTCGCTACGACGAGGTTCTTCAGGCGCGCTCCGCAATGCGTAAAAACACACAGGCAATCGACGCGGCAGGCAGATCATCAATGCATGCCGCCGTCACTGACAGTCCCGGGTTACTCGACTTCGACGAGTGGCTCGACGCTGCCAATGACAGGAATATTGATCCATTCATTTGCCTGAAAGATATCATCGAAGCGCGTTTGAAACACGGCCACTGCGAAATCCATCTGCAACAAGAAGCTGACATCTGTCGAGTCAGAAGCAGAATCCAGGGCAAACTCGACGAACTGAGAATCACCTCAGAATCGATGTTACCGGAACTGCTGGCGCAACTTCACGCTGCCACCGGGGCGCCGTACCAACACCAGCTCGGTGGCGAGGTAATTACCGCCACCCGGATCGCCGGCAGGCAATGCCGGCTGGAAGCCAGCTACTTCCCGACCGCCCTGGGCTGCAGCCTGACACTGACCATCACCCGTATCGATGCCATTCCGGAGACGCTTGATCAGTTGCCGATAGCTGCGCATACCATCGATGCTATCCGACGCCATTACCAGAGCACCGCTCGTGGCATTACGCTGGTGTGTGGCAGGAATATAGAACAGTTGCACATGCTGTACTATGCCTTGCTGGGTGAATCAAACACTCTTGAAGAAAAGGTGATATCTCTGGAACGCTTTGTCACCAAGCCGTTTCCGCGAATTAATCAGATTCGAATGACAAACGAGACCAGTCACATTGCCGAGTTTGCCACACGGCATGCAGACCGGATATTTGTTGACTGCACCGGTACCAGTCAAGCGACATACGTGAATGAACTGATCGCAATGCGCCAGCCGGCGTCGCTGCTGTTGTGCGCCTCTGACTCGGCCGATGCAATCAGACAGCTGCTCGACTCGGGCATTAATGAACACGATCTGGCCCCGGCCATTGCCGCAATTATAGAAATAGGCGACGCCAGCGCTATCTGCCCGCACTGCGCCGATTCCTATCAGCCGGGCACGGCCGAGTTACTCCGTCTGGAGCAGCATTCGGTAATCACAAAAGCGGCGGTAATGGATGTTTTTGTCGACGCCAGCGGTTGCACCAAATGCGCGCATAGCGGCCGTGCGGAAACCATCATGTGCGCGTCACTGTGCAAACGAACCGATGCCATCAGCAGCGCAATCAACTCGCGTTCCACCGACAGAATCCAAGGCGCGTTGCAGCAGTCGCTCGGCAAGCAGTCCGTAGAATATCAACTGGAAGCTCTGGTACGCTCCGGCAAAAGCAGCTTCACTGAGTTCCTCAAGCGATAGCGCCGTCACACCATTGCTACGGAAGGGACGAGACGTCGAATCAACACAATGCCTGTCGCTACTGCAAGACTAAAAGGCGGGCATGCCGCTGCGAGCCATACAAGTCACAGCCGCAGCACCGCAACCCCGGCGCCACTGTAACAGTAATAGCTAGTGCCCATCCAAAAACGAGCGTTCCACAGGTAGTTACTTAAGAACAACTAAGCGCCTACCTGTGGTAGGCAAAATCTCACGCACCTGAATGTGATCCTCGCGACACCTGTTTCCGGATGGGCACTAGCTAGCCCGACTAGACCACCAGCTTCTCACCCTCAATCTGAACCGGCCCTTCCATCGTCCGCACATCAACCTTGCGATGCAGATCGAGATCAATGACATCCGCCTGATCGGCAACTGCAATGGTCGGGGCGATATGTGATTTGAACATGCCAGGTGACCATTTCAGGCCTGCGGCACCGTCGTTCGACTCCAAAGCGGTATAAACCGATCCATTCACCTGCGTTGTTTTCACCAGGTACTGGCGGAATTTATTGAACAAGTCTTTGTCGACCGTACCGGGATCATTCCAGAAATCTTCCAGCGCCCCCTGAAAAGTCAGCCCGGGTAAATCATAGATGGCAAAGCCCATCGATTTCACCGGTGTATGATGGTAAAGCGAAGAGATCCCGACCGTGCTATTGATCAATACCGTACCCTGCGCGTTCTGCAGCAGTTGCGGCAGATCGGTATCGTGCACATAGTGAATTCTGTTTTTCAAGCCATGCCTGACAGCAAGTTCCTTGATCAGGGTCTTGTAGCTTTTGTAACCCCGGTCATACGGATGATGTTTAAGCACCAGCACACTGTCTTTTGGCGCTTGAGCAAAAGAGATAATCACCCGCTCTATAAATTCTTCAACACTGCCAAACTTTGAGTGCTGGGTAACCTGCATATCGTTATGCACCTGCAGTGTGACCAGAAAAAACTTTTCATCACCGCGGCTGAGACGACGGCTGATTGATCTCTCTGTTATGCGGTAAAGCTGCTTTCGCAAACCGGATTTAATCCAGATCATTCCCTCACTGAGCGTTTTCAACGCACGGTGATGCTGGTATTGCCGGAACATCGGGCGCATCGCAGACGATGCCATATAGTATTGCATAGCCGCGCAGGCCGAGCTAAGGAAAACACTTTTCACCGGAGCCGAAATGGAGGTCTCATTAGCCGCCCCATCGTTGGCATCAAACTGCGCCAGGCGGTCGAGTAACCCGGCTTTACGACAGGCATCGGTATTACCATTGACGCCATTTTTCTCCAGCGTTATGTAATTCGGCCTGACATACCCTTCTTCAAACACAAAGACTTCAATATCCAGCTTCCTGGCAATCTCGATTGCTTGTCGGTGATAGGCCCGGCAATCTCCAAACAGGTAAATACGCTGGATCTTGCGTTCGACAAACTGTTGTGTGATCCATGCTGGCCATGCGGCAAACGACGACCGGTAATTCAGATAGTTGCCGCTGCGGTAGAAAAACCAGTCACCGCCATTAAAGTTCACTTTTACAACGTTGTGACCACTGCCCTCAAGTTGCGAAGCAAACTTGCGGAAGAAGGGACCAACAGGCCCCTGCAGCAGTAGAACGTTACGCGGCATAAGTCAGACCTTTTTTTATATTACGAGCAATGTTCACGTACTTTCTCAATCCCGTGGCAGTCATCGAATCCGTGCAGTCCGCCCGCTCTGCCTCCAATGCAGAGATAGTATTTTCAACACTTGTAAATTCACCGGAATCTATATCCAGATACGAGGGATACCGGATATAGCTAATAAATACAAGTTCTTGCAAGGACCGCACACGATGCCTGCGCTCAAATGAACACAAATCTTCGGTCAGTCCCCAGCCAGCATAAAAGGGCTTACCATATGTAACGACCTTTTTGCCGTAAAGTAGTGCTTCCATACCCGCAAGCGAGGTTATTGTGTGTATTTCCTCACACAGCCTGATCGCCCGGTCGATAGGTAGTTTAGTTTCGATGTGGTCGCAAACATCGGAAATTGCACAATAATTTTCAATTCCATCCGTGCGATTGCCACTCACCACATCGGGGTGCGGTTTGTATACAATGGTGCGATCCGGATTTAATTTTCTGACCGCTGACAACAAAGCACTGTTCGTTTTAATGCGGTCACCACCAAATCGCAATGATGCATCGCCGTCAACCTGGCCGATCACAAGTATCACCTGTTTACCGGTATAGAAACTGCCATCGAAATCATCTTCAAGTGCACCGGTATACTTGCTGATTCTTTTTTCCAACAGCACGTCTATCAGTGACTGTGCCCGATCGAGGTCAGCCGGACTGCAGTTGTACTCCCCCAGCAGGCGCTCCATTCTCGAGGGCCGACTGGCGTCAAAATAGATACCCAGATCATCAATGACCAGTGACCGCGGGGCGGTGAAATTACTCCCCAGGCCAATAGATCGAATGAAACCGTCTTCCATACGCGCGGTGTTTTGATCGACCAGGGTCGATTCCAGTACATTCTCAACCGGTTTACGCCCCCACACCAATGCCGGCTTACCGGATGATTTACCTCGTTCAGCCAGCCAGCGCTTAACCGATAAATGCTGATGCGAAAAGTCGTTGTGCATCAGATATTGATTAATGTATTTACGCTTCCAACTGGTGATACCAACGCAGGTGAACGACTGCCCCACTCGCAAACGCTGCAGAGTTTGCTCGGCAATATGCGAGACGATAGTTTCCAACTCACACACCTGTTGACTGACCGGATCTACATAGCGCGGGTATAACAGATAAGCTGCGATGAAAATCTCTTCAAGTGATCGTTTGACGTTACGTCTGGCAACCGGCTGATAATCGGTAGTCACACCCCATCCGCAATAAAAAGGCTGACCGAAACAGGTCACCGGCACACCGCGCATCAACGCCTCCAGGCCATACAACGAGGTGCCGACATACACCCTGGCGCAATGATGCAGCTGTGTGGCTGGTATGTCGCCACTGATCAGAGTCACACCAAGCGTCCGGGCGAGCTCTGACAGATAGCCTTGTTTCTGACCACTAAGCACTAAAGGATGCACTTTCACAAAAACCCGATCAGACGGATAGTCGCGCAGCGCCTGTCTCAGCATGGATTCAAAGCGACTGGCATCCATCCCGCCCAGACGAAGGGACTGATCCCCCAGCGTCTGATCAATCACCAGTACGTAATCGCTGACTCCCTCAAGCGCAGGCGGCATAACACTGATATGGTTATATTTACTGATGTCGCGCTGTCCCAGCTCGGCCATCAGACGTCGACTGCGCTCGACATAGGCCGGATCTGTCAGGTGCACTGATAGCGGGTCTGCGCCGTTTAATATATTTTCCAGTTGCGATGGACGCGAGGCATCGTAGTAGATGCCCACCGGGTCTATCACCAGTGAGTATTTGCGCCACCGCGCGCCACGCCCGAAAGAACAGACAAAACCGTCCTCCAGCCTTATGTGCGCTATGCCTGTGGTATCAGCCAGTCGTTGAGAACGCCGGCTATAAGGTTTAGATCCCCACGAGTAAATCGCCCGACAGGATTGCCGATTGAGTATCAGCGGGTTTCTCGACAAACCGTCGATATCCAGAAATTTCTCGATCGCGGAAATTTTTCCGATGCCCGCCGAGAGCGTAAATCCCTTCACCGCGTAGTCCCGAACAAAACTCAGCTCACCAGCTTGATCGCAAAAAAAGACGCCAGCAGACAAAACATCCCATCAACCAGAAGCGGACGCCAATGCTCAATGACACTCACCGTCAACTGCTGAACAGCAGTCATGCGTTGAGCGTCACTACCGGCAGCATCGTTGGCGGCTGCATCGACAGTGAGTTTCGACTCAGGCTGACTCACCGGCTGCACCGGCGGGGAGTCATCGTCATTCAGTAAGTGATTTAACTGTCGGATAACTGACGCCCCGTGATCGTCCGGGCTTTGAATTGCTGCCTGCCCGACAATCGTTAGCAGGCTCGAGCTGATCCCTTTCTCGCGCGCCACCCGTTGCATGGTATTTAATTCTTCCTGCAGGGACACCAGCCGTATCAATTCGCCACGGCAATATTGTTGCTTGTCTGACGCTGAGTCTCCGGCACTCACTTTATCGAGACTGACGCTGGCGAGTACGGCACTATTATCAACTTCACCGGTATCTGCAGCGGCATCGATGATGTAGCGATTCAACAGTAAGCGATCGATACCGGTACCGATCAGGTCACGCTTGCCCGCCTGCAGGTTGGTATATACCGAGCTGTACTCGTGGATAAGAGACTGACTCTGCGCAGACGGCATTGTGGTTCCGGTGGATGCAATCTCACCGACGGTGCAGAAAGCAAGCCAACAGATCTGCCGGTTCTCACAACTCTCTGTTTACGCACCCACCGCAGGCGCCACCGCAACACAACCATTACCCGGGCCCGGCCCTCTTTCTGGACAGCAGGTGGGAATGACGAAAAAACAAAAAACCTGACAGCACCAGTACAAGAGACACCGACAGCACCAGATCGTAGCCGCCAACAGCCCAGATCAATGAACCGATATAGGGCGCTGTTGCAGCACCAATTAAATACACCAGCGCCAGTACACCGGACTTAGCGCCAAAGTTGTCCGCACCAAGCACTTCCATAGCCATCACCGGTCGAACAATACTGACGACGCCGTAACCACCGCCAAAAAACACCACAAAAAACACAATCAGCGCCGGCAGTAAAGCAACCTGGGTCAACGCCAGAATGGCCAGTGCGACACTCAAAAAACTGCAACTTGCAACGGTAAAATTACTGACGCGTCGCTCAACACTCATCATCACCAGCCGGCCGGCCACCTGCATAGGACCGATAAACGACGCAACCAGTACAGCTTTCGCCTCACTCATACCACGATCAACCAGGATCAACAGCAAATGGTGCAGCGTCATACCATGCACCAAACCCACCAGTGCGAAGCCTATCGCCAAACCAACAAAGACCGGCGTCAATAGTGCTTGCACGGAGACCGGCGCAATTGCCTCGTCACGAGCATGCACACGACCCTCGGATTCTACCCGCGTCGCACCAACCCACAGCAGTGGCGCCCCCAGGCACACCACGCTGACGCCAAACACGACAACAGCGTTCCGCCAACCATACTGCTGCACCAGAAACAGCACCGACGGAAAGCTGACAGTACTGGCAAATCCGGCAATCAGGGTGACGGTAATAATAGCCCGCTTAGCCCTGGCCCCGTGAGCACGACTGATTAAGGCAAAGCACGGCTCGTACAGGCAACCCGCCAGACAAAGTCCGATCACCCCCCATAACAGGTAAAACTGCCACTGCGCTGTCACCAGAGACAACAGGCTCAGCGTGACGCCACCGACCACGGCAGTGCCCGCCATCACCTGCGGACCCAGTCCCCGATCAATTAATCGACCGACGACAGGCGAGGCAATCGCAGAAAGCAGAATAGCGACAGTGATGGCGACAGTTAAGCTGGCCTTGCTCCAGCCGAGTGACTGCTCCCAGCGCAGCAACATGGCCGGAAAAATATAATAAAGTCCGGCCCACACCACGACCTGACCCAGCGCAAGCGGCACGACGCCGCGTTCAAATTTCATTTACCGGACACCCGATCCAGGGGACACCACAGGGTAACGCCAAAGGACACTACGGTGTGCACCCGGTGGAGCGTTTATTCAACACCAACAATGCCTCACGTCTCACCCGATCCCCCTTGAAGTGCGGTGATTACCTGCCGACACCATGCCACGCGGCGATAACGACGGATGCAAGCCGCATGCGTCTCCTTGACCGACCACGCAACCTGCGGATCAATCGAGAAGAACTAAATCAGCTCCCCCGTCCCTGATACTTTTTAGCCAACCACCGCGCAGTATAGATTCCCGCGACCAGTTGTGACGCGCGGACAACGGCACACGATCATAACTGTGATTCACCCCGGCGGCGTCTTCAGAAAACCCCCCAACGCAGATCCGTTTGCCATTGAGGTTGGCGTAGCGGGCAAGATAACACAGCACAGTAGCACCGGCTGACGGCGGAGCTTGTAATTCGGTGTGTAAATCCCGCCATAAGGGTTGCGGTAAGGTATGGATGCCACTGTATGCCGGACGGTCCAGAAACCGACGCCAGACTTTACTGCGGCGATGGAAAATACTATTGCCGGTAATGCACAAGTGCTGCCCGGACAGCGGTCGGATGACCTTCCACGACGGTGTGACCACGTGCACCAACGGCTCACCCACAATGCGTGGGTTGCGGGCATAATTGTTAAAGTAGAAACTGCAGGTATTGTCAGGAAACCCGACAAACCGCTGACCGGGCGCGTTACCTACCACCGCAACCTGATCACAGTCACTTACCAGTCGCGCCATCGATTGCTCAGAGGTCAGCAAATGCTGTTGCAGAAAGACCAGACACAATCGCTCGCGTTGCGTCAGCTTTGGCAACGCCAGCGAATACGTCATGGCGTGGATCATTACTGCGGCAAACCACTTCATGTCACTACTGGCAACCCCGACGCTCGCGAGTAAGTCAGTGGCAGCACCGTGGTGATTCAACTGCAGATACAGCGATGCCAGGTAGTACACCAGCGGCTTGCAATCAGCAAGCTTTGACTCAACCAGATAGCTAACATACCGATCCAGTAACGCCCGGTCGAATTTACCCGTGGCAGCCAGTCGACTGATACTGTGTAGCGCGTCCTTTTGGGTTGCCCAGGTTCGAAGCACGTTATTCTCCGTTACAACGAAACACCTGCAACAGATTTACACTCCTGCCGCTATGCATCGCGCTGCACGACAGGGCGCCCCGGAAATAATCGCCCAAGATGGCGCAAATGACGATTGCGGGAATCACCAAAAAAGCCTTTTGGATCTTCCCGCAGCTTACCGAATTTACGCTTTAACACGATTCGTTGTAACTTTATGCGGTCAATAAAATCACTCACCGGCAACACCGGACGAGCAACAACCGCTTCAGTCCCTCCCTGCAGCGCAATGGACAGCCAATCATTCTTGCAAGGTCTGTCCTCCGGCGATGTCAGCATCACTGCACGCGACAAGGCACGATGTAAATCACCCAGTCGATTCTCGCAGACCAGTCCCTTCACAGCCGCAACGTTGGTATCGTACTGCTCCGCCCCGACGACCTCGCAATGGTTGGTTGCCGACAAACAATGCAGCAACGCTCCGCTGCATCGACGGGCACCGGCACGCTCTGTAAGCAATAGCGTTGATTGACACTGTGTCATTGCCGCGTCGATAACACGATTCGAATCCACAAAGAGACAATGCCTGGCGCGCCGGTAGATCGCCAAATGCTCACTGATGTCATACCACTTCGGGTACAACGACAGGCATTCCAGTTGCAAGGACGCACAGCACTGCCGCAATGCAGTTGAACACCCACCCAGCACCGCTACCTGCCGGACGTCAGGGTATTGCTGTTTCAGTTTCTGCAACAGTGAACGTACCTGCAACAGCACCTCACTATCGGATGATTCACAGTCCAGAAGAAAATTATCAAACGACAACTCTCCATCCGGATGCAACAGCGATCGATAGATCTCATCGAGTGACTCAAACGACAGCGGTAGGGATTCCGCGGGGGTCCCGCTGTCACCGGTATCGAGCACCATCTGGTTGAACAACATCGACCCCGGAAGTAACGCCGCAGCGCGTAGTTTTATACAGCCATCGGGCTGCACCGCCTGCCAGCGCTGCACCGCGGTGTTGATCATGGCGTGCTGATGATCGCGCCACCTGCCGTGATACCGGCCCGGGAAAATCATCCAGCGCATTGAAAATGACCGGTTAAAACAGGCAGTCGGCTGCGAACCGAAAAACGCTCTGCAAGTGCCGACGATACCCGGGGATCAGTATCACGTTGCAGCATCGCCTGGCTCAGTGCCTGTCGCCAGCCGTCATTGCTCTCAACAATGCTGCTGAGTTCATTTTCATGATCGTCCATATCCGGGTTTGCCGAAGACAATATCGGTGTGCCTACTGCCACAGATTCAATTAGCTTAACGGCTGATTTTGCCTGATTAAACACGTTGTGCTCTAACGGCGCAATAGATAAATCCACACGCGACAGCACCGTGAGATAACTATTGTAATCCGCATAAGGCAAAAAGGTGGCGTGTTGCGCAAGACCACTCAGCCCATCACCATTCATGCGACCTGCTATCAGCAATCTAGACGATGGGTGCTGGTGGAAAAACTCCTGCAGAACGTCAGAAATCATCGCCATATCATGCTTGTGACTATTGCTACCGGGGAAATACCCCAGGGTAAATGGCTGGTCATCAGCACGACCAACACCGGGTGCCCGAAACAAACGCGGCAATGAATTCGGCAGAACTGTCACCCGACGCTCCGGCCATAAAGACTGAAACTGCCTGGCCAGGTACCGTGTCGAAATTATCGCCCGATCAAAGCACGCTGCAGCCTGATGGTTCTGCTCAAAATAGTCGCAGACTTTGCGCAGCGGTCGGTTGCCATTCAGGTACAACGGGCTTTGGTCGGCAAAATCCGGGTTGAAGATCAGATCATCATAGTCGGCATGCAGTTGCGCACCGGTGTCGCTCGACCAGCGAAAAACCTTCACAAAGCGGCGCGTAAATTTGGGCCGGTGAAACACAACGTGATCAAAGCCGTTCAGGCTGCGACGACCGACGTCATCCAGCGACGCCACCCGCGCGCTAACACCTGCCGCGCTCAGCGCATCTGCATAGTGGAAGCAACGGTGACGCGCCGATGGATCGTGCCATGCATCGCGACCGTGACGGCTGTCTGTTAGATATAGAATTCGCACGCTGACGACAGGCAATCTTTGAGTTGACGCCGGTTACTGCCAGAATCGAACCAGAAATCAGGCCGCCGGTACAATCATCGGGCTATTAGGCAACTCATAGGACCCGTCAGCGGTTCGCACGGAAATAGTATCCCCCGCTGAAACTGAACCCAGCGTCTCCAGCGGAATCTCGAAACCACACTCGCCACTGATGTGGATGCCTTTGCGCCTGATGTCTTCGCGGAATACATTAGCCACTCCTGACAGTCGCTGCTCGCCGTTGACAGATACACAGAGCTCAGCAGGCTGCTCTGACAATCGATCGACAGTCCAGCCATACATTTTATCATTTCGCACACCACCTAAGTGTCCGCAATATCTCTCTGCCGTCAACAATACCGGTCGGGGTGAATCATCCTGCTTATCGAAATTTTCAAGCGCCAGCTCGTACATCGCGACGTCTTCGTGATTGAGCTCGCGGATTTCAGCGATCTCGTCACTGTTGCCAACGTTTTCAACACCGCCGCTGTATTTCCCCTGATTCAACACGGCCATCGGGAAATTGGTGCCGTAGCGATTGTTAAACCGCTGCAGACTCTCTTCATAATTCTCAGTGATACCGAAATAATCCAGGTCCATCGGAGTGGCACCGGACAAGGCCCGTGCCTGCCTGTTCTGGAAGTGCTTTTTCCGGTAAAAATCTTCTAGAGATCCCTCGAATCCGTAATGGGTTGAGAAATGCACGTACTCGGAAATCACCCGATCAACCGGATCGCGAAAAAAAGTAACCACGGGTGACTGCGGAAACACCTCACGGTATTTACCCAGCGAGAAGTGCCCGGTCAGGAACTTTTTTTCAATGCCCTTACTCTTCAATAACGCCACATCGTTGTTACTGTAGAAAGCGTTGAGAATATCTTCAGAGGTGTTAGGCGAGTTCTCGCCATAATCATTTAAGACATTCCACGGTCCGAAATAATGCTCGGCACTGATACGAAAGCTGGTACCGGCGGTTTTCGGAATGTGCAGATATATAATGGGAAATTGCATGTCAGTACTAAGCTGCAAGCGAGAAGTCTTCTCGCGTGCGTGTCAAATTGCGGTTATAGGCTGGATCAGACAACAGGCTTTTTCCCCACTTTTTTTGCATAAACAGAGCTTCGCTTGAAAACCTGACTTGCTTTTCATGCGTGTCTTCACGTCCACGACTCAGAGACTCGTGGTGATATAACAAGGCATATGGCGTCCACAGATTGCGCAACCCAAGCGCTTGTACCCGCAAACAGAAATCCACATCATTAAACGCAACTTTCAAGTCATCTTCATTGAGCCCACCGGCTGCCTCATAAATTCGTTTTTCCACCGTCAGGCACGCAGCCGTCACCGCCGACATATTCTGAGTCAGGTGAAGCCTTGAGAAATACCCGGCAGAGTCCGCGTCAAAATACTTGTGTGCATGACCGGCTACCCCACCTATGCCAAGAATCACGCCAGCATGCTGAACCATATGATTCTTGTACAACAGTTTGGCACCGACACATCCGATTGACGGCCGCAAGGCATGTGCCACCATCTCGCACAGCCATTCAGGTGATATGACCTCGATATCATTATTCAGCAACGTAATGATGCTGCCGGTGGCCTGGGCAACCGCGAAGTTGTTGATCGCCGAGTAATTGAACTCTTTTTCATAAGACAAAACACGAACATTGTCCCGACGACTGATTTCCGCCAGATACTCATGTGTTTCTATTTCAACCGAGCCATTGTCAACGACTATGATTTCGTAGTTAGTGTATTCGGTCAGCGCCAGAATACTGCTGACACACTGGGATAGAATCTCCAGTCCATCACGCGTCGGAATGATGATCGATACTCGTGGCTGTGGATCCGGCAGATTGCGGCGAATTCGATAGGTATTGGGGAACTTCCCCACCACCACGGTCGCATCCTCGCCACATGTTTTCAGATAATCGCTAACTGCTGCAATGCCACTGTCCGTCGAGTAACCTTTTGCAGAGGCACAACTGGCGGTGGAGTTTTCAATGATTCGCCAGTGATAAAGTATCTGCGGAATGTGAAACACCTCCGCCAGATCAATATCCTTTGAGACCCGTAGCAGAAGATCGTGATCCTGCGCACCTTCATACCCCGGGCGACAGCCGCCGACCTGAACAATCGCATCACGACGTATCGCGCACAAGTGACAGATATAGTTTTGCGCGAGCAGCAGATCCGGATTCCAGTCCGGCTTAAAGTGCGGCTCAACACGCTGTCCATCAGCATTAATCTTATCTTCATCCGAATAGATCAGTTTCACATTCGGTCTTTCGGAGATCACCTTCGCTACTTCGTACAAAGCGTGTTTCGCCAATAAATCGTCATGATCCAGAAAGACACAGAAATCGCCGGACGCCATGCCCAGCGCCGCATTGGTATTCAGCGCTATCCCGCCGCGTTGAGCCTGCGTCACCACCTTCAAACGGATATCGTCCTGCGCCAGCTGCGTGATCATTGCCAGTGTTTCTGCGTTATCCGACGCATCATCTGCCAGACAAATCTCCCAGTGCGGGTAACTCTGTGCACGCACCGATTCTATGGTAGTGAGCAGCAGATCCGGATGGGTGTTACAGGTGGGGATAATCACCGAAATCACCGGCCGGCAAACTTCACTGCTCAAGGCATCTATGTCACCGGCAAATGGTAATCGGGTCTTCTCTACGGACTCTATCCAATCCTGGTACCCGTGGCTTTCAACGGGCGCGCTAAACAACGCTCCGTAGTGTCGCAACAGCACGTTCTCATAACTTGTCTCAGTATTAGCGGCGATATTTTTCAGTATATTTCTGGTGCCACTAACCGTCTCATCCAACCGCGATGCACTCCAGCGCGTCAGCTTACGCAGAATACGCGACTCAGCAAATTTAAACGCGACAGGGGTGATTGTCAGGCGTTTAACTTCAAACTCGCCGGCAACACTCTGCGGATCAAACCGCATGCGATGCATCTTTCGAGAGAATTTTACAAAGCGCTTGGCTATAATCGATGAACGGTAAGGGATGCTGATGACTTCATTTTCATTAAAGCCATTGCCATTGTCCATGTAGAACTTGGCAACATCAAACGAACCCGCACAATCGATTTCAACGCTGATTAAATACCAGCCTGTGTGCAGCTCCAGTACCGGAAACTCACACAGAAATTGCGGATCAGACCCGTTAGCTGTCCACTTACCCAATCTGGCACGATGCGCCTCCTGAATATGGTGTAACGGCTTTAAACGTGGTTTTAACCTCGGTGTCAATCGAACCACCGGGTTTAGTACGCGCTTTATTGTTTTTATTGTTGACGTATTTACGCTCATTATCCAGGAATCGCTAGCTCCAACGCAGGCACATGTAATCTACAGATACTGCTGCCCGTCCTTTCGACTGCACGGTCACCCGAGCCTCGATTTACATCCCTTCCCCATTGCTTACCGGGTGTCTTTGGCAACACCCTGGTAAGTTACTATTCCAGAGAGGCAATGTTCTTGCCGTTAGACTTCGCCGGACACCTCTAGCAGGAAAACAATCCCGAATATGTGCACCAGAGCTGAGTTTCAGCCCCGACTAGATTGATAAGGCCACCGAAGTTGCCACCGCAATCTTATAAAGGATATCGGTAATACTTGTCGCTAACTGTAGGTTTTTTGTGGGTGCTTTGGGCAGGACAAGCAACTCATCACCAGCGTCAATAGATGCGCTTTTAGCCTCCAATACCCGACCATCCTGTTTTACCACCAGGACAGTATTGCGATTGGCATTGTTGGAAAAACCACCAGCCTGAGCGATGTAGTCGCCGGCGGAGCTCGATCCGCTCCATAGAAACGCGCGCGGCAACCTGACTTCTCCGCCAACCAGCACACTGGGATTCTTTCGCGGGATGAAAATAGTATCGTCGTTTTCAAGGACGATATCCGCGACGCCCTCATTTGCGACCACAACCAGCGTGCCTTGGGGTTCGATGCGCTCGACTTTCCGTACAAATTCAGAGATCAGCTGAGCTTCCTGAACCCGGATACGCGCTTCGCCATCAGTACTTGATGAGGCCGTCAGAAACTCCGATTCCAAACGCTTCAGACTTTCATCAATCGACAGTTTCTGCCGTTTCGCGATGCTTTTACGTTTGATATAAATTCTTTGATAGGCACTCAGCGCCGGATCAACTTCGATCAGGTCGAGAACCTGACGCAAGGTTGCCCGGCGACCAACGGTCAAAGCCGATGCGCCGACAAAAGCCCCTTCTATGTTTATCGTGATGTTTCGATCGTTTAGATCTGATTTGAATGACACAACATCACCATCGCTGATCGACATCCTTGAAAATGCCTCAAGGGTGACATATTCAAAAACACTCTCACCGTTTCTGATGTGGCTCAACGCCGCATGCGTCACCCCCGGCCCCGGACCGGCCAGTGAAATGACATCATCGCCGCTGATCTGCTTGTGCGCGTGTTCAAACCGATAGGGCTTTGCTACTTCACCCTGCACAAACACAGTTTGCATCAACGGCTTCACCACAATGGCGTCTCCATCCTTGAAAACCACATCGGGCATACGACCATGCTGAATAAAGTCATACAGGTCAATGGTTGCGATGACGTTAGACTTACGTACTATTTCTATGTCACGATAACTCCCACTGGCCGCATCAATACCACCGGCCTGATCGATGAAGTTAAGCACTGAACTGGATGGAACACCGCTGTATTTTCCCGGCTTTTTCACGTAACCCGTCACGTAAATGCTGGCCATCTGCGCAGTGATCAGATTGGTATACACCTGCACATCGTTGGTATACACCTGAGAGATAGACTTTTTAACGACGGTATTGACCGCGCGATTAGGCACACTGCCCAGTTTCACAGGCCCCACATTGGGGATGAAAATATTTCCCTGGGTATCGACGGTCTGTACCGCATCGAAGGTGGTCGCTCCCCAAATGCGAATGGACACCCGATCCCCGGGACTGACAAGATAGTCGGCGTTCAGACCAACCGTCTGATCGTTACCAAAACCACCACCAAACAGCATATAGCCAAATGGTTTGGCATTCTGCCGGATCGTTTGCAGCTGCCCTTTTCCGTTGTTATCAAGTAACCCGGTATACGACGTTTCCGGTTGATCGACTGCAGAATCCACCAGCGACTGAGCAAAAGCACCCGGAACACTCAGTACCGCAAAGGCGATTAACCCCAATACCGGTCTGACTGTTTTTTTCATCTGGCTAAGCCTGTTAGTGCGCAAAATCAATGTGCTCCCGAACCGCGGCTCTGCAAAGTGCAAAGATTGCATACAGCAGAAACGTTAATAAGACAGAGCCGACCGCATCGACAAAGCGCTCTGGCTCAGTCGACGAAGTAGGCAGATTCGGCTGCACAAACGTTGCCAGATAGCGTTTTTGCTGCTGTGATTCTTTTCTGGCCGCTTCCAGTGCCATCAGCGCCGAGGCATAGCGCTGCCTGGCAAGCTCCTCCTCGACCACCAGTGGCTTATACTCCTCGAGCAGATGGCCGACACCCTGACCGGTCTCATCTGACAATCGGGCCCGCTCACGGGCAATTTCCGCCTCAAGACCGGTGATGCGATTTTTTATCGACTGCATCTCAGCCGTTGTCTCACGCAGATAGGCGGATTTCTCGGTGTACTGCGCGCGCGTTTCAGCAAGCTTGCTATCGAGACCCGCGATCAACCCGAACAGCGAATTAGTCTCGACACCGGGATCAAACGACTGATTCTCCACCGCAAAACGCGAGCGTCGAACACTGACATCCTTGGCATTGGCAATGGCGCGATCTAATTCGGCCTTGGCAATCCCAAGCGTATCGCGGGCGATGCGATCAGATAACCGGTTGATCAAAAGCTCGCTTTTTAAAATAATTTCGCGATTCATATCGCGCGCCATACTGGCGGTAAATGCACGCGCAGTGACGGAGATAATTTCACTGCTTTCCTCGTAGACCACGCTGATCATCCCCTGCAAATACTGATGGTATTCTTCAGCGCTGGCGTGGACAGACAGCCGCGAAACGAAATCAATATTAGCGTTGGAAAAATGACTGCGCAGCTCCAGCTGCTTATCCAGAAACTCGGCCATCTCCATCGATTGAATATAGTCCGACACCACCACTAGATCCTGCGCACTACCGGATGGCATCGGCAATAACCCACCAAGCGAAAAGCTGTTACCCGATGAATTTCCGCTACGAATAACCACACTGGACTCAGACACATAGCGATCAGTGGCAATCACGCCAAAATACACCAATGCGACCAGTACCGGCACCAGGCATGCGACTGACACTCTCAGCGCAACCGGATTCATGCAACGCTCTTGTTGAAAAGTATTTTTTTGTACATTAAAAATGCATCGTCCAGATTTTCGTAATAATGCAGGTTGCCGCCATACAGCACTGCCGCAACATCGCAGTTGCGACGTATGGTCTGCTCGTTGTGCGACACCAGGATCACAGAAGCGGTCTGTCTTCTCTCTTTAAAAACCTGCCGGAACTTTTCTTTAAGTCTCGCATCACCAGTCTCCAGAGCCTCGTCAACCAGGTAATAATCAAAGTCCAGCGCGTAGCTCACGGCCATCGCAAATCTCGAGCGCATACCGGCGGAATACGAAGCCAGAGGCAAATCAAAATACTTGCCCAACTCTGAGAACTCGATGGTTTGCTTTTCTACCGCACGGAAATCAGCACCGTAAATTCGGGCGACAAACCTAGCATTTTCCCTGCCTGTTAATGTTCGCTGAAAACCGCCGGCATATCCCATCGGCCACGACAGACGACTGCTGCGGATGACCCTGCCGGTATCCGGCTTCTCGGCGCCGCCGATAATGCGAATCAACGTACTCTTGCCCGCACCGTTGGCACCGAGTATCCCGATGCTTTTGCGATACGGGAACGTAAAAGTAATATGATCCAGAACACGATGCTGGTTATGACCAACCCCGTAGGTTTTGCAGACATTGTCCAGCGCAATCATGACAATCCCGCCTACTGCCGCGACCGTTCAAAAAAATCGGCCATGATCAGCCCAAACCCGATCAGCACAAGTATCGTGACGATGACATAGGGAAGATCGACAAAGCGACTTTCAAAACTGTGGAAAACCGCAGAACGGATATTTTCTATGCAATGCAGCACTGGATTAAACAGCGCATAGGTCCGCGCCTTAACCGGCAGTATGTCTGCAGTAAAAAACAAACCCGACGCCAGAAACAATGGTCGACTCAGCAGGGCATTTGAGAAAGTCGAGACAAAGTCATATCGAATTGTCAGCGCGCCCAGCACCAGCCCGAGCCCGACACCAAGCCCGACCAGCAGCAGCAAGCCGATCAACACATCAAGCGGGCGCTCGATGGTGAAGGTATAACCCAGTGCGTAACATCCGGCCAACAGGATAAAAAATACCAGAATCGCAATCAGGGTTTCTACAATAATAGTGGCTGCCAGCACATCGGTGCGCGACACCTGAGGAAACATCAGTAACGGGCTCATGCCCTTGGTGCAGGCGGTCACTTGCGACAATACATCCCTGAACATAAAGAACGGACTGAACCCGGTGACAAAAAACAACGGCACCGGTATACCGCCCTGACTGGTTTTACCAATTAACTGAAAAATTCCTATAAAGATAGAAATAAACAGCAATGGCTCAATCAGCGCCCAGGTAAAGCCCAGCCGGCGACCACCAAACCGCGACTTCACATCACGTAGAATTAAGGCATGCACCACACGGCATTGTATCGTGAACGCACTCTCACGCATGTGCGTGCCGGCAGTGCTCACGGCTGGTTATCCGTCACGTTATGGCTAAAGTACACGGATCAGATCGCCTAGTAGGCAAACGTTGCCAGTGGAATCTCCTGCCAACCCTGAATGGAATCCTGACAACTCAGCCCTTTGCTGGCAACCGCCGAGGTACCGCTACGCTCCAGAAAGCGACGGCAGGGGCGACCGTTGGCCGAGATGTATTCCGAGGTTACAGTGATTTGACTTGACTGGCCGGTGGCTCGATCAGTAAACGCCATCGGAATGTTCAGGCTGGCAGCGGCGACCCGGTCAGCTTTAGCCGAACTTACTGCCGCCACCGGCTGACGACTGTCAGCGACCCGGTCGATGGGCATACGCGTACACGCTGTCAATACCAACAGCGATACCAGCACCATTGGCTGCAAGAGTTTCCTAGTCACAAGTTTTCACCGAACAGATCCAATATTCCACAGATACATTCCTGCTCGCCTTCTCGTGCCGAGACCACCACCAGTGCTCGTACCTTGTGTTCACGCATGAGAATTTCGGCGTCTTTGATCAGATCATCGGCAGTTACACACACCGGGTTTGGTGTCATATATTTTTTTACCGACTCCGACAAAACCTGCCCTTCGGCCAGCATGGCACGACGCAAATCGCCATCCGTGAAGATCCCCACCACCTGATTGTCCTGCTGCACAACTACCAGCCCTAATCGGGATGAGGTCATTGCCATCACTGCGGTGGAGAGACTATCGTCCGGCGCGCACAGCGGTAAATCAGTCGAGCGCATCACATCACGTACCTTGGAATGAAGGCTTTTACCCAGCATGCCACCCGGGTGAAAATGCGCAAAGTCCGCCGGTTTGAAATTTTTTGCCTTCATCAGAGTCACGGCAAGCGCATCACCAACGGCCATCGCAACCAGCGTGGATGTGGTCGGCGCCAGATTGTGCGGACACACTTCCCGCTCTACCGGCAATACCAGATTTACATCCGCCGAGTCACCGATGCTGGATTTTTTACGCCCCACCAGACTGATAATTTTGTTGCCGAAATATTTAATTGACGGCAGCAACTTGACGACTTCTTCGGTGCCCCCTGAGTTGGAGATCAACAGCACCACATCCTGGGGGGTGATCATACCGAGGTCACCGTGAATCGCATCAGCCGGGTGAATATAGAATGCCGGCGTCCCGGTAGACGCCAGGGTGGCGGCAATTTTCTGACCGACAATGCCGGACTTGCCCATGCCGATGACAATAACCCGACCAGTACAGGCAACGATCAACCGGATGGCGTCGTCAAACTCCTGACCTAAACCACCTGCAATACCAGCCAGTGCCACCGATTGCGCCAATATTGACTCACGTGCGATATCGACAGAAGACAGCGAGTTGATCGGTAATTGGGTGCTATTTGCTATGGATGAGACCGCTTCGGTCAATTTCGCCACCGTCTGGTTGTTTGATATTTGTAGCCCTCATACAACGCTGAAAGCGGATTGTAGGACAGCAATTATCAGGCCTCTCTGTGTGTCCGGACTCCGCTGCGCGTCAGCGCCAGACCGCTAGACGCAGATTTCAGACCCTTCAGCAGTGCTCGCAGGGCGACGTTGCCGACTGGCCACGCCAAACCGTACCGTCAGAGGGTCAATTGAGGGTTGGGGGCGCGACGCAGGTCGGAATTCACCGACGGCCTAGCGTGCCTGCAATGCGTTGAGGCGGATTTGCGCCTGAGTATCATCAAAGCTGTACGATGACGTTGCGGTTGCCGATATAGCACGCGCATAGTGCTGAATCGCCTGACGGTACTCGCCCATATTATCCAGTACAACTGCCAGGTTATAGAGATAGTCGGCCTCACCTCCAGCCCCCGCCAGCGCGCGGGTATAGGCCCACCGGGAATCACTCCAGCGCGATGTGCGGCTATAATAGTTACCCAGTGCGGCATACAACGGCGCCGCCAACGCCGGTTGCGCACGAAAAGCCCGTTGCGCGTGCAGAGTCAGGTCACTCTCGACTTCATTCGACAGCGACCGCAGGTTAAGCAGTGCAGAAAAAGCGGTGGGATCCTGAGGGTCGAGCGACAGCAAATGCCGGTAGCGATCTTCAGCCACAGACAGGTCACCGAGTTGCCTCGCACTGGCGGCCACCCCGAGATTAGCATCGCGATCATAAGGGTCGAGTTGCAGCGCTCTATTGTACAAACGCCCGGCATACTCATAGTCCGATGCCTGATACGCCCGATACGCCTGCTGAATCAGATTGCTATCCTCCACTGCGGGATTTTTTGCCGCTGTTACCACAGGACTATCTGCAACCGGCGCTTGCACAGAGTCAATTCGATTTGCCGAAATTTCTTTCAACGTAACCACCGCTGACGTGCCGGGTGTCTGCGGGTCGGCTGGTTTTTGCGTGGCTTGCCTGAGCGCTTTATTTTCGTCGATAAGCTGTAATAGCTGCCCGCCCTGCACGGCAAGTTCAGATTTCAACGCTGCCAGCTCATTTTGCAGGCTGATCAAATCAACCGCTTGCCGTGCTGCCACAGGCACCTCTGGGCTGACCGGCTGCACAGCCGCCTCGTCCACCGCAGCGCCAGCGGACTGCGCCACTGTCGTTGACGTTACTGCAACAGCCGTCGCTGCCGGCTCTGTGGTGGCACTGTTGATTATCGAACTGGCCGTATCATCAGTCGCATCAGCCGGGGCTGCAACCATTGTGGCTGTGTTCGCCGGCAGCGGGTTGTTAGACCGTGTGAGGGCTTTGAGCCGGGCGTCGAGCGCGTTGCTTTCTTTTTGCAGCAGGGCATACTCGCGCTCAATGAAAGCATCGTTTTGCGTTAACAGCACATAGACACTGCCAAACAAGCTGAGACTGGCCACACCGATAATGATATAAAAAAGCACATCGAGACTGGCCACACCGACCTTTTGCCCGGAGCTCCCGGCCGAAAGTACATCCATTTCCGGTCGAGCCCCAGCCGCTGCGACAGGCGCTGGATCAGTGTAGCGATGGCGCTGATCTACGAACGTGCCAGCCTCGCCATCATCATGCTCCTCAGCACTGATTGATAACTCTGACAGCGACTCTGTCGCAGCCACAGCGGGGTTGCTTCTGTCCACCGCACGCGAGGGTGGCAAGGAAGCTGATGTCTCTTTTTGCTGTATTTCGTCGAGCGACACGCTCACTGCAACCTGCTGCTTTCCGCCAGTAACCCTTCACTGGCAGCAGGCTCCCTGAGCAAATGATCAGCCCCGGCCGGCAGGTTACGGCCCGGGCGCTGTCGATTCGACACTACGCCGGAAGACCGCATCACGGTGGGGCGTAAAAATACCAGCAACTCTGTTTTTTCCAATTGTTTCACGTCTTGTGCGAACACTTTGCCAAGCAGGGGTATACGACTGAGCCCCGGCAACCCGGTGTTTCTATTATCGACCCTATTCTGCATCAGTCCGCCAATGATTGCGACCTCTCCACTATTCACCCGCAGCAGCGATTCCATCTCCCGCACCTGGATTTCGGGGATCAGATTGCGCACCTCAGACTGGCCAGCCAGCGCTGGACTGGGGTCTTCGGCAAAATTAAGAATTCGGGAAATCGTCGGACGGACATTCAGAATCACCTCGCCGCCATGATTTATAAACGGCGTGACATTCATTACTAATCCCACCGGAACAGAATGCAGGGTGCTCTGCACAATCGTGCTTTCGTCACCGTTTTCCTTCTGGGTTCGATCTACATCGAAGGTGAAATACACGCGGTTGTCTACCACCTTCAACACCGCCGGTTGATTGTTCAGCGCAATTATTTTGGGGCTCGACAATACCTTAACATCACCAAACTGCTGCAGTAATTTCAGCGTGCCGCTAACGTCGCCAATCCGGGTACTGCCATTGCGGTAGCTGATAACACCGCTGGGCACCGTTGTCACATCAGCGGCATCCGCAGAGCCTGAAAACACCTGCGTAAAACCCGCGGTAGCGGATCCGGCGGTTTCGAGAATTCGCCAGTCAACGCCCGTTTCAGAACTCTTGCTCAATGTAACTTCAACCACCGTGGCTTCAATTAACACCTGGCGTTGCGCACTGGCGACCACTCGGTCAATCAACCCGCGGATATCGCGATGCTGCATCGAGGTTGCACGAACCGTAATCAGTCCACTTTCACGATGCACAAAGATATTACCGTCCGAGGCCTTGCCAGCGTCATCATCAAACCGGTAAGGCTCACCCAGAATACCCGCAATATTTCCGATCAGGGAGCGCCAAAAGCGGTTTTCAGAACTGTTTTCAATCGACATTTGCGAGCCGTTGGACCCAACCGATCTGGCGGTCTCGATTCCTGAGCTTAGCGAACCGACCTGGGTCGCCAGATCAACCCGACTGGTCGCGCTGCGGGCAATATTCAGGTAGTCAACACGATAACTCTGCACTACTGGAGTGTCAGCACGCACGCGAATCACCTTGCCGACGATGCTGTACTGTATCGGAACCTGTCCGGCTATCTGTTCGAGCAGGGCTCGCAGCGGCTGTCTGATAGCCTTAAGCGTCACATACCCGGCTATGTCACCGGTGATATCCAGATCAAAGCTTGAGTCGCGGGCCAACGCAAACAAAACTTCATCGACCGGCACCTTCTGCACAACGACGCTGTAGTGTCTGGCGCGATTTACCGCCGCCGGGTTGGGCAGCAACGGCAGTGCAGCGGTAATTGGCGGCACCAGCAAGTGACTATCATTGACCATCGCGGCCGCATCGATGCCTCGTTCAAGAGGTGGCGGACTATCACTGACAAACGTCTGGCACGCTGACAACAACGGCAACACAGCACCAATAATCACAGGCAGTATAGAATACCGCCTGGACCCGCCCACTACGGCAACCTCTTTACAACAGTACATACAACATCCCGGCCCTACCACCGACAAACCACAGCAGAACCCACCAATTGAGAAAGTCTCTACGCCAAAACGCAAGCGCCTGCAGCCAGCAAAAAGTATTCCAGCATTCCGGGTCCGACGGCAGTCGGGGCACCGCGCAGCAATGCTCGATCACCACCCTGCACGCAACATCAGGCAATCCGTATGTTTAATGTCGTGCTGTTCGAACCGGAAATTCCGCCCAATACCGGTAATATCATGCGCTTGTGCGCCAACACCGGATGCGCATTGCATTTGATCGAGCCGATGGGCTTTAAGCTCGACGAAAAACGAGTCAGACGGGCCGGACTCGACTACCGTGATTTATCCGTCACACGTCAATGGCGTTGCTACGCCGACTACTTGAAGAGCCAGCCGGCCACGATGGTTTATGCTTTTACGACGAAAGCCAGTCGCATCTATAGTAATGCCGCCTTCCAACCGACCGACACGTTGCTATTCGGGCCCGAAACACGCGGCCTGCCAGAGTCTATTCTCGACTCATTGCCAGACGAACAAAAACTGCGCCTGCCGATGATGGCCGATAGCCGCAGCCTGAATTTATCGAACACTGTGGCAATTGCCTGCTACGAGGCATGGCGGCAACACAACTATAATCACTAGTTTGTGCCCATCCAGAAACAAGCGCTACTGCGTGCCACTCAGGCACGCCATCGTTTGCCGACCACAGGTAGTTACTTAAGAACAACTAAGCGCCTACCTGTGGTAGGCAAAATCTCACCCACCTGAATGATCCTCGCGACACCCTGTTTCTGGATAGGCACTGGCTAACAGGCACTGAATCCATCTACCTTTGCGCCTGTGCTGTTCTCTGCAGCAAACCCTCTGATGCTGCCCGACAACAGCCCCTGTAATGGCTCATCAGGTGCAACAATTCATAACAGCCATCTACGGGCTGAATCATTGTCACGGATTCTATAAGGCCGGCAGGGGGTCAAACACCTTCAGCAAGCCGCACCTGCAAAATGAATTAACTTCCTTCACGTCGGCGTTCACGGCGCAATAGAGCCTCAACGGCACTGTGCGCGGTTTTACCTTCTACAACCACCGCATGCACTTGCTCAACAACCGGCATATCGATACTGTGCTGCTGCATTAGTTGGGCCGCGACACGCGTGGCTGCGATTCCCTCGACCGCCTGACCGATCTGCCGGCAAGCGTCATCAACCGATAAGCCATCCGCCAGCGCCAATCCAAAGCGCCGGTTGCGCGACTGGTTATCCGTGCAGGTCAGTACCAGATCTCCCATCCCGGAAAGGCCCATCAGGGTTTCCTGTCGGGCACCAAGCTTTGCACCAAGCCGGGTCAGTTCTGCCAGGCCCCGGGTGATCAAGGCGACGCGGGCATTAGCGCCAAACGATAAGCCATCCGATATACCAGCAGCGATAGCGTAGACATTTTTCAGTGCGCCACCGAGCTGCACACCGATAAGGTCATCACTGCTGTAGGCGCGAAAACGGTCTGTGTGCAGCCACTCACAGACAGCCAGACTGTAGTCAGGGTTGTTGGATGCAACCGTAATTGCGGTGGGCAGGCGGGCTGCGAGTTCTGTGGCAAACGTCGGCCCCGACAACACCGCGTAGCGTGCATCGCTACCCAGTTTTTCATCGAGCAGGTCGCTCAGGAAACACCCGGAGTCCTTATCCAGCCCTTTGCACGCCCACATTACGCCGCACTGATTGCCACGGATTGCCACCAGCTGATCAATGATTTGCCCGAAGCTGCCACTCGGCACAGCCACCAGCACATCATTGGCCGCCGCGACAGCAGAGGCCATATCTGTGGTACACCGCAGTGCTGCGTTAAGGGTAATCCCCGGCAGGTAGCGGGTGTTTTCGCGCTGATGGGTAATAGTATCCGCCGTCTCAGGGCGGCGGCTCCACAACACCACCTGATGCCCGCAACCGGCCAGATGACTGGCCAACGCAGTCCCCCAGCTGCCAGCCCCGAGGACTGCGAGTTTTCTCACTGTCGGCGATACTAGTGCTGAGTATCAGAGGCCGGTGCTGTGGGGGCTTTGTTTTTGTCCATGTGCTGGGCATACAGCGCATCAAAGTTAATTGGATCAAGCAGCATTTGCGGAAAACCGCCTTTCACAGCCAGATCCGAGATTACTTCACGGACAAAGGGGAACAACACACTGGGCGTATAGCTACCGAGCAAGTGTCCCATTTCGCCCTCGGCAAAGCCCGCAATGGTAAACAGTCCAGCTTGCTTGACCTCGGCCAGATAAGCAGGTTTGCCAGCAAGATCAACGTTGACGGTGATCATCAGCATGCATTCGTAGAGATCGTCTTTTATATTTTTACTTTCTGTATTCAGCTGCACCTTTACTTCCGGTGCCCATTGCGCCTGCTCGGTGAAAATCTCGGTGGATCTAGGCGTCTCGAAGGATACATCCTTGATATAGATCTTCTGAATCCGGTAAGTCTGAGTTTTTTTTTCTTCGCCGCCAGCTGCCGCGCCCGTTTCTTCAGCCATATGCTAGTGAATCCCGTAAAGTATTGGTTGAGTGTTTATTGCGCGGTATCCGACGTGTCGCGGAGTACAGAATCGAGCCGCTCAATGGTGAATTGCCTGACGCATTTCCACTATCGGTTGATAGATCGGTTACGTCGCACAGTTGCTAAGGTTACCCGGACAAAACCTGGTCGAGTTCTCCGCCGGTCTCTAATTCTGATAGATCGTCAAAGCCGCCGATGTGGTGCTCGCCAACAAAAATCTGCGGTACCGTGCGTCGTCCGCTGCGCTGCTTCATGATCTCAAGCTGGTCGCTATCCTGATCAACCCGGATTGTCTTATAAGGCACATTTTTACTATCCAGCAGACGCTTGGCCGCTTTGCAGAAACCACATAACCCGGTCTCGTAAATGAGAACCTCTTTATCTTCAGACATATCTACCTCTGTGCCTCAGCACGCTTGTATGCGCACCTGTTTATCGTCTATCAGCCGAACGACTCGCCTACCCCTTGGTAGATATGGGCATTGTGGCTTTTTCCCAACCACCAAGCCCACCTGCCAATGTGAAAAGCGATTCGAATTCCGCCTTACGCAACTTCCCCGCCGCCCGCGATGCACGAGGTCCGTTAGAGCAGTAAATAATGATGGGTTTTTTCTTAAATTTGTCTAACTCGGCAATACGCTTGTCAAAACTGCTGATCGGCATATGACGGGCACCGAGGATATGGCCGTTTTTGTACTCGGAGTCCTCGCGTACATCGACAAATATGGCCTCCTCATCGTTTTGCAGCCGAGTCGCCGCAATCGGGCTCAGTTGCTTCACACCAGAGAACATACGCTGGTACTCAAAGAACGCTATCATGCCGATGACCGCCGCCAGGGCGAAAAATAAAATCGGGTGATTGCCAACAAATTCCAGTATGCGAGTCATAGTACAGTCAGTTAGTTCGGGTGAAGGTAGTAGTTTGGCCGCGGCAGTTTGAGCGCTTAACAACCCTCGATAATACACGCACAAGCGCTGTTTTGCGCGTGTAATTTGTCCGCGAAATATACTCTCACACCGGGTCGCGAGCAGAAAAACCATGCAGCACAGGCAAGATCCACTCCGTTACCCTGATTACCACTACACTTCAGTCGTCCCCCCGCATTCACCGAACCGGGGCAGCGCCAAATCCACAGAGGACACATAGCTGTGAACGGAGAATCCATTCTCTACGCGATCTTTTTGATCTTCACCGGTGCGGCGATTGTCGCAACCGCGGCATTGTATGCCCGTCAGTCTCTTCTGGTGGCTTATATTGTCGTCGGGCTGCTGGCCGGACCGCACGTCAGCGGCTTGATTTCCGACCCGGCACTGATCACCGATATCGCCAATGTCGGGATTATTTTTTTGTTGTTTTTACTCGGCTTGAACCTGGAGCCCGATGATCTCAAAAACCTGCTGCGAGAGGCCACCGTCGTCACCTTGCTCAGTAGTGCATTGTTCGCGCTGAGTGGATTTCTGATTGCCAGTTTGTTTGGTTTTGGCGCAATAGACAGTATCGTCATCGCCGCCACCATGATGTTTTCGTCCACCATTGTCGGGCTCAAACTCCTACCCACCAGCGCCCTTCATCATCAGCGCATGGGTGAAATCATCGTCAGTATTCTGCTGCTACAGGATATGATCGCGGTGATCGTGCTGCTACTGCTGCAGGGTTTCGGCACCGACGGCTCTGCCGTCACGGAAATCGCGCGTGTCCTGCTGCTACTGCCACTGGTCAGCGCCGCCGCTTACTTCACGTCGAAGCATGTGCTGTCACGGCTGTTCCTGACATTCGATCAGATCAGCGAATATATATTTCTATTAACCTTGGGCTGGTGCCTGGGCATCGCAGAACTGGCTCACGCGATAGGACTTTCGCACGAAATCGGTGCGTTCATTGCCGGTGTCTCACTGGCTGCTAACCCGATCGCGCGCTTCATCGCTGAAAGCCTCAAGCCTCTGCGGGATTTTTTCCTGATCATGTTTTTCTTTGGTCTCGGGGCCGGCTTCGATATTTTTCGCGTCAGTGATGTGATTCTACCGGCAGCCGCATTGGCCATCGGCGCTATCGTGCTGAAACCTTTTGTCTTCAAGCGACTACTGCAGCGTGAGAAGGAAAAAAAGAAGCTGGCTGGAGAGATTGGCGTAAGGCTGGGACAGATCAGCGAATTTTCACTGCTGGTTGCAGTCGCCGCCACCAGTACCGGGATAATCACCGAAGCCGCCTCGATGACGATCCAAACGGCCACCATACTCACCTTTGTGATGTCGTCCTACTGGATCGTTATGCACTACCCGACACCCATTGCTACCGATGAAAAGCTCCGGCGAGACTAGGTCAGGGCGGCGGCAGCAATACCCGTGGCTTGCCTACTTGGTCAGCATATATTGAATCGCCAGCAGCAGGTCTTCATCGCTTAACTGACTGCCACCCCGTGGCGGCATGGCCCCTTTGCCGGCAATCGCGCTGGCAAGCAGTGCATCCATACCCTGCTCCGTTCGTTGCGCCCAGGCCGCCTTATCACCAAACTTCGGCGCATTTCCGGCACCTGAAATATGGCAACTGGCACACAGTGAATTGACCTGAGCTTTAATGTGCTCTGGCGGCTCTGCTGCATTGCCCGACGATGCGGCAACCTCTGCCGACGCCACGACTACTGCCATGGCAGTCGACTCCATCTTTGCCGGTACAATCGCGGTAGCCGGTACTACCTCCGCCAGTGCCGCAGTGGGCGGGTCTTGCTGTTGTGGCAATGCCCCGGTTGTCGTATGCAACAGGTGCACAACCGAAAGACGCAATTCTTCATCACTGAGAGTCGTTTCCGCACGAGACGGCATGCCGGGCCTGCCTTCAATGACACTCGCCGTCAGCTTGCTGACACCCTGCTCAGCCAACGCCTGCCAGGCAGCGCGATCGTCAATGCGCGGTGCGCCACTTATGCCTTCAAGGTGGCACCCGGCGCAGTTCGTCGCGACCACCGCTTTAACCCGCAGCGGAATCGTCTCGACCGGGGCCGCCGGCGCCACCGGTGCCGCGTTGGCGACGGTATCGTCAGCGGGCGCAGCGACGGCGACTTCCTGCTCAACCGGTTGCTCGGCCACTGCTGTGGTGTCATCAGCAACCTTCTCTACTACCGCAACCGCGCGAGTGGGCTTGACTCGTGACTTTCCAACCGGTGCTATTTGCTGCAATATCCGTTGCATCACTATTGGGTCAGCCGCATGGTCGGCTTTCGGTGAAAACAGGTTCGCCATGGCGATAATAAACAGGGTAAAAATTACCAACGCACCCAGCACAAAAACAAAGGGCTTGTAAAAATTGGAGTCATGCTGACTCATTTATATCTCCGAAAACAGGTAAAATCAGTGGCCGGTATTTCGCTTGCGCGGACACAACGTGCCAGCCGGTATCGCTCAGTAAAAGGACAACAACCGTTGCACCGGTGCGGGCCGACCCCCGCCAGTGGCACCACGGCTACCGGGTACAAAAGCATTGCACCGGCCCACAGCGGCGCCGCAAAACCAAAACAACCCATCCGCCAGCGCGATGTAACATCTATTCACTGACACCCTGGCTCTCCCGATCGCGGTATCGACCGGCAGTGCACTCAGGTTAAGGAGATATTCTGGATTGCCCTACCGGCATCAGCCGCTCGGAAGTTTGCGCCGCCACCAGCGGATCAGGCGCTGATCCAGGGGACATCATATTGGCAATGGCACCGATAAGGAACGTGAAGACCACGAGCGCGCCCAACACTATCCCGAACATTTTCAAATAACCCGTATCTTCACTCCCGCTCATGCGGTACTCCTGCTGTAATAGTTAAAAGTTGCCTGCCCCAGCGCCTCGCCCGCACACCCCATCACACTCTGGTTTGCGACAGGGCACCGACATTGGGGGGCACCCGCTCATTTGAGTTTACTTAACCGGGCGCGGAATTTTAGCAAATACCCGCACTCCGTCACCACAAATAACTGTCAACGGCACCGTAGGACAAACGCCGACGTGCTTACAGAGAGCCAAACACCCGCTGCAATAACTCGGTGGTTCGTTTCAGCGGATTTTCCCTGATCGCTTTTTCCTCAACAGCCAGATAATGGAAGATGCCGTCCATACCCAATTCCACCACGTGGTCAGTCAGATTAGCGTCAACCTCCGGCGCAAACGGAATGGCCTGGTAGCGCTCGAGAAAATCATTGTAGACCCTAACCGCACCGACTTCGGAGAGACTCGACTCAACAATCGGGCGCATTTCGCCAGCTAGGGTGGTCCCCATCGATTGCCGGAAATACGACGTCGCCGCATCGTCCGGCCCTTGCAGAATGGCTTGTGCGTCATCAACAGTCATGTCTCGAATAGCGCCCAGAAACAACTGCTGCGCTTTTGGTGTAGCAAGCTCCGCGGCCCGGTTGAGTCGTAATTCCAGTTCGTCGAAACTGCCACCGAGCCCAACCCTGGACGCCACTTTACGGGTTCGATCAAGTGCTGTCGGCAGAGGAATATGAATAAGCGGATCATCATTGAAGCCGTTCTCCTGCCCTAACTGCCCGACGACCTGCCTGGAACCCACCTCAAGCGCCTGTTTGAGACCGCGCGCAATTTCGCTGATTCCCAGACCACCGCCACCATCGCTGCTGTTACTCCCCACACGCTCCAGGCCGTCGAGAATCGCACCGCTGTTGGCACAGGCCGTCAACAGCCAGAGTGCCGGCAACAAAAACAGGCAACGCATAGACCGGCGGTTAAAAAACTGAATAGACATCAAAATTGGTTCCAGTAGGACGTGTAAAGTTATGCTGCTGCCGAATTCGGACTCTATCTACCCCTGAGTATCGGCGCTTTGCATAAGAGTATTAAAAGTAAATAGCGTCATCGTTATCACGCAGTGACGATTAAGAATCCCGCTGTTCTGCCGCCATTACCTCCGTTGTATTCCGCTATCGCACACACTGCACAGGAAATAATTACGGTAACAACAACACCAGTGTAAAACAAAAACAAAGACACTCAGCAACGCACTGCAGGGTCAACCAACTGGTAAGGTGAGGATCAAAATAATGGCTGAAATTGGTGCACTTGTAACCAACCCGCTGATAAGTAGTACACAGCACAATTCCAATGACCAGAACAATAGCAGATCATCTGACTACGATAACACTCCGTTGGCAGATCTTAATAAAAAGGCACTCGGCGGCGATCAGCAATCCCTCGATGCCATCGCCGCGCTGATTTATGCGCTGCAAAACACGTTGAGCAACCCATCCAGCAGTACCACGGTCGATGTATCGCGCGCCGCTGCCAACGACCCGTCGATGGCGAACGCGACAACTGCGGACTCCAGCGCACTCGGCAGTAGCAACCCGGTCAATGGCAGTATTCGCGCCACCGATACCAATTTAAATGTCGCGCAGATGCCTATGCAAAGTGCACGCAACAACTACGGCAATGGTGCTGCGAACTCCGCCAACGGCAGTAGTACCAGCGGTATAGGGGGCATCAGCAACCGCGCTAAACCCGCCAGCGACAGCAGCGGTAACATTTCCCGCGGCAGTAACAATCAGTCCGACTTCAACACCGACTCAGTGTTCAACCGCTCCGACAATGTTTTCGGTCAGGTGGCCCGACTGCTCGAAGAGCAAGAGCGAATCGGTAGACGCTCTGCCGAGTTCACCGCTTCCTCCGGAGCTCTCTCGAGCGCGTTGCAGGCCTTACAGGCCGTATCACGAAACATCAGAGCCTAGTCACCAGTGCCGCTTCTGTTACCGGTCAAACAGTGCTTATCCGCTAACACCCGGTAATAATAGGATCACGGAACTCACCAGTACTGGTGAGTTTCACGCCCAGGGTGTGGACCTGCAGTAATGCCGGGTAAGAACCCATAACCATCTCAATACAGCCACTGCCGGCGCGCCACCAAAACGCCTGACCTCGCACCGGCAGACTGCCACTGGCAAATGGCAACAACACTTTGGGCCGCCCGTCAGTAACTCTGGCGGCGGCTGCAGCAGGCTACTCGTCGATATCCAAGCCCTGAACCCTATAGTGCAGGCCACGCCTTGCAGCATTCGTCGTGTCAGCCTGGCCCCCTGCCATCACTGATCCGCACCACGGCGCAACTCACTTGCAACTCCGCAGGTCAGCAACTCGCCATCTGAGAAGCAGTTTGCAGATGCAACTACCCGCCCACGTTGTCGCTGCCATTGGTTCATTTGTTGCTGATGACTCTTAACTCATAGGGAAGAACCGATCCGCGGGCAATGAACCAGAGGGCTCACGCCATTATCACCAGTAATTCACTGTTTGAACGCCACTACCTTCGCGGAGATTCGCTGTGAGCGCTGTCGCTGACACCCAGGTCAATGATGATGCCCTGCAAAACAATCCGGTCGGCGGTGTGGTCGGTGCCGTGCCTGGCTCCAGCAACGATGCAAATCATGCTTCAGGGCCACTGACGCAAAAGGGACTCAACAGCGAGTTGGCAAACCGCTGGCTGTTGTGGCAGTGCCGTATGATTGCCGATGTTATTACCGGCTGTGTTTTCGACACTCAGGGCCAGCCGCTCGCTGCCCGTCCGGCGCAGGGTGAAGGCCTGGAAAAACTCACTGCAGCGGTGCAGGAGGCAAAGCGCTTAAGCCAGTCTTTCATTAAAACCGAAGTGCCATTCGGACAGACCAACGGACGGCTCGGAGATATTATCGCCACGCCGATAAAGGCGAACGATAAAACTCTCGCCTATGTCGCTGTACTGATGGCTCCACGACCGCAATCACGACAGAACGTGGTCTTACAGTTACTGCAATGGGGCGGTTACTGGCTGGAATCACTCAGTCAGCTGTCTGACGGTGTGCAACAGGAGGCGGGCTCGTTCAGTCAGTCACTGCTGGTTGCCGTGTTGAAGCATTCCAACTCTCACAAGGCCTGCATGGAGCTCGCGGGTCGGCTGGCCGACCGACTCGGCTGTGATCGCGTTTCGGTGGGCTTGCGCCACGGCGTGGTGGTTCGCGCAGAGTGTATATCTCACCTCGCCAGTTTTGATCCGCGCACTCAATTGGTCAGACGTCTCGAAGCTGCCATGGAAGAGTCACTCGATCAAAAAACAATCGTCAGTTTTCCGGCAATTACGCCACAGGCCACCGTCATAGATCGGGCACACCGCGATCTCGTTACGCATCACGGGAGTGCCGCCACGTGCACATTCCCGTTGCATGGACAGGAGCAGATATTCGGTTCAGTGGTTTTCGAGCGCAGTGCCAGGAATCCCTTCGATCAGGATACTGCACGGTGGTGTGAGGCGGTGCTAAGTTCAGTTGCACCGGTGATCGAACTAAAGCGATTCGAAGAGCGCCCGCTCGGCAGCAAAGCGATGGATTCCATGCGCTCGGCACTGTCCGATGTCATTGGACCAAAGCATCTGAAACTAAAACTCGCGCTGGCAGCAGTCGCTGGCACTATATTTCTAGGCGCGATATTCAACGGTAACTATCAGGTATCAGCACCGGCGCACATAGAGGGGTCAGTCTCCCAGGTGATCGCTGCACCCATTGCAGGATTTGTGAAATCCTCCAATGTCCGCGCGGGGGATAATGTCACTGTCGGCCAGGTGCTGGCGACACTTGACGATCGCTCTTTAAAGCTCGAGCTGAAAAAGTGGCAGAGCGAAGAAAACAAGATTAAAAAAGCGTATCAGGAAGCCCTGGCCAAAAAGGCGCGTACCGAGCTGAGTATTTTACGCGCTAAGGCAGATCAGATAGATGCCGAACTCGCTCTGACACGGCAAAGGATCGAGCGCACCGAACTGCGCGCTCCGTACAGCGGCTATGTTGCCAGTGGTGACCTCAGTCAGTCACTCGGGTCACCGGTTGAAATTGGCGATGTTTTATTTGAAGTAGCTCCCCTCGAGCAATACCGGGTGGTACTGAAAGTGGACGAACGCGATATGGCTGGTGTGAAAGAAAGCAACACCGGTGAAGTGGTCATCGCCGCATTACCTTCAACGCCACTGCCGTTCACCATCGAGCAAGTGGTCCCGGTAGCGGTGTCGGGTGAAGGCAACAGTTACTTCCGCGTTGAGGCCGACATCGGGGATACCTCGCAGGAGCTTCGCCCCGGCATGGAAGGTGTGGCCCGTATCAACATGGGTGATCGCAAACTGCTGTGGATATGGACACACAAACTTTTCGACCGTATTCGTCTGTGGCTATGGGCAGTGGGCTGGTAATGCAGGACTATCAATGTGACTGACCAAGTGACAAACGCGGCACAGGAACTGCCCGATGACAACGCGATGCCGGAGCGATGGTCACATATTGCTTCGCTGCGACCACAACTCCAGCAGCATGTATCCGCACACCCGCAGGATTTTCGGGGATCTCGCTGGTATATCCTCAGTGACGCTGCCCGCGGGCGTCATCTGCGCTTTAACGAAATTGCCTACGAATTTATCGGGCGCCTGGATGGCGATCAAACGGTTGAGGAAATCTATCAGCAGATCAGGCGATCCAGCAACCACGATAGCCTGTCACGTCACGACATTCTAAATATCCTCACGCAATTGTTCGGAGTGGAAGTGTTGCGCAGCGGCCTGCCTGCCGACGTCGAGCAATTATTTAAACGCAATCAGGCAGAGAAACACGCCAACCGTGTCAAACGGTGGCTGAACCCCCTGGCTATCCGGTTTCCGCTACTCGATCCCGATGCCTTTTTAAACAGAACTATCGCCGCTGTCCGGCCGCTGTTCTCACTGACCGGTGCGATACTGTGGTTAGTTGTTGTGGCGATCGCCTGTGTTTTTCTTATGATCCACTATCAGGATCTCACCCTCGCACTCAAGCAGGATATATTATCACCCAGAAATATACTGCTAATGATTCTGCTGTTTCCGGTCATGAAAGCGTTCCACGAATTTGCCCATGCGTTTACTGTAAAAACCTGGGGTGGTGAGGTGCACGAAATGGGTATAACACTACTTGTGTTAATGCCGGTACCCTATGTTGATGCTTCAGCGGCCTGGGCATTCAGAGAAAAATACAAACGCGTTCTAGTCAGTGCCGCTGGTATGATCGCCGAACTGTTTCTGGCGGCTTTAGCGTTTATCCTGTGGACAATGGTACAACCCGGGGTAATTAAAGACGCGGCACTATCGGCGTTTCTGATAGGCAGTGTCTCCACTATTTTGTTCAATGCCAATCCACTGCTACGTTTCGATGGCTACTACATACTGCAGGATTTCATTGAAATACCCAACCTCTACTCACGCGCCAGTAAGTACAATCTATACCTGCTGAAAAAAATACTGCTCGGTGAGGAAAACCCGGTATCGCCGGTCACCGACAAAGGTGAGTTGAAGTGGTTTATCGGTTACGGAATTCTAGCCTGGCTGTACCGCATATTTATTACTTTTGTGATCGCGATGTTCCTCGCCAGCAAGTACCTGGTACTCGGCGTGGCACTGGCATTCTGGTCAATGATCCTGCTGTTCGTAATACCGACCTACCGTGGTATTCGCTACTTGCTTGTCAATGACGCGTTAACCGGCATCCGACGCACGGCTCTAGTCAGAACCGGAGGTTTACTTGCGGCAGTAGCGTTGTTAATTTCAATTATCCCCTTCTCACTCTATACCAATGCAGAGGGGATCGTCTGGGTTCCCGATCAGGCGCAGTTGTACGCGGAGACTGACGGCTTTGTACGCGAGCTAAGTGCCCAACCGGGCTCCCTGGTTGAACCCGGCACAACAGTGCTGCAACTGGATAACCCGGAACTGCTGACCCGCCAGCTGGTACTGGATGCAAAGCACCGGGAACTCCAGGATCGCCATAGAAGCGAGCGCTTTAATGACCCGATCAAAGCTGAGCAGACAAAAGAAGAGTTAATCACCGCTGAGGCAGACATCGCTTCACTGCATCAGGAAATAGCCGCGCAAACACTCATCAGTAACTCAACCGGCACCCTGGTTTTTCCCGGAGAACAGAACCTGGCCGGACGCTACATTAAAAAGGGCCAGCCTGTCGCCTATGTGGTAGACCCGGATCAGCTGATTGTGCGTCTTGTGGTGCCGCAAACTGCGGTAGGTCTGTTGAGCAAGGAAATCAGCAACGTTGAAGTACGGCTTGCCGATCAGCCCGACAAGGTTATTGTGGCGTCATTACTTCGTCAGACTCCGGCGGGCAGCAACCTATTGCCCAGCCGGGCACTCGGTGCCGGTGGTGGTGGCGGCATTGCCATTGTCGGTAGTGACAAAAACGGCACTACAACTGCAGAAAAAGTATTTCAGATTGATCTGGAACTGCCATCAACCAGCGATGTTGCCGGACTGGGTATGCGAGCTTTCGTTCGAATCAACCACGGGCGCGAAATACTTGCCCGTCAATGGTTGCGTAAAACCCGGCAACTGCTTTTAACCGCACTTCCTTTTTGACGTAACCCGCTAGCAAGAGACTATCATGCGAACCCTACCGAACAGCTTGACAATCGCCGCTTTACTATCGCTAACGATGTCAGCAAACGCACAACAGACAACGACAGAATCACTGCAACCTGACGCATTGAAGGCAATGGACTGCATTGTTGAACCCAGTGAGATCGTTGAACTAGGCAGCAGTGTTCCCGGCATTATCGACAAACTTCACTTTGAAAGGAACAACTTCGTCAACAGTGGAGATATTGTCGCAGAGCTGGACTCAAGAGTTGAGCTCGCCACTCTGGAGCTTGCAACAGCACGTGCCGAAATCAGTACCAGCCTTGACCTGCGACGCGAAAACGCCGCATTTGGTCTGCGCACCCAGGACCGCAACCAACAGCTGTTCAAAGAGTCGACCATTTCCGCTCAGGATATGGATAAGGTAAAAACTGAGACTTACATCGCTCAGTTACAGGCACGTCAGGAGGAAGATAACCAGCGCATCGCACAACTCGAAGCTGAACGCGCATTGCAGGCGCTGAATCAGCGCACTGTACGCAGCCCGATTGCCGGTGTGGTGATTGAACGCTATAAATCTGTAGGTGAGTACGTCGAAGCCGAACCGGTTTACCGGATCGCCAACCTTAACCCGCTTCATGTCGAGCTGATTGTGCCTGTAAGCCAACTGGGCACCATTACAACAGGAATGAAAGCGGAGATCAGCATCGATCTGGACTCGGCCGATGATGAAAGCCACGTCGCGGTGGTAACCAGCGTAGATCGCGTTGCTGACGCGGCGAGTGGTACCTTCGGTGTGCTGCTCAGCATGCCGAATGCCGGCCTTCGAATCCCCAGCGGGGTCCGCTGCAATCTAAATTTTATGGACGAATAATACTCACCGCTCCCGGGGCAACCGGGAGCTTGTGTCAGCGCTTTATGGTGCGCTCAACCGACACACTCTAGCGCTCACAACAGGACCCGGACGACCTCTATCCGTTTTCAGTTTCGTCTGCAGAATCAACGCGCAGCATATCGCCAAGCAAATAGACTCGATCAATATTGATTTGGTAACTGTCTGAGTTCAGTCGAACGATTTTGTGCCGACAGTTTATTTAACGGCGTTCGATCCGGCAGGTACCGTAGGCAATGGATACGACCTACCGCTCAGCATTGGCACAACATCTACGCTCCAGCCACTTTGACGGGACTACCCGAGAGCTATACCAGATGATGCGAATCTATTGATAATGATAAAATTTATTCGCTCACCACTGTTTCGAATCAGCTTCAGCATGACGATGCTGGTGGTCTCACTTCTTTTAGCCAGTGAGTTTCTCGGGCTTTTCCCTAACACCACCAGAGACGGCCTTACCGAGCGCAAGTTTATCGTTGAGACACTCGCGGTGCATATCGCGATGGAGCTGGACGGCGATCAACAGAAAATCTCCGAGATGCTCCGCACGACGGTGACCAGAAACCCGATCGTCGCGTCAGTCGCTGTGCGCCGCTCAGACAATACCTTCATTGACGTTTACGGGAATCACAACGAAAACTGGACACTGACGCCGCAGGACAAATCGACCCCGCGTCAGGTACAAGTGCCACTGTTTGAAGAAAATCGGCAGGTCGCGACCGTCGAGATCAGCTTCAGAGAACGCAACGCCGGCACCAGCCTTCTCGATCGGCGCGCCTCGTTTGTCTCGGTCGTATTGTTTATGGCGCTGTCCGGTTTTTTCGCCATTTGCATGTTTCTGAAACGTACTTTGCGAGAGCTCGATCCGGACGCGGTAATCCCTGAGCGGGTTCGCAAAGCGCTCGACACTCTGGCGGAAGGACTGTTAATCATCAACCGTGAAAACGAAATCGTTTTCTCCAACGCCGCTTTTGCACGTACCACCGGACTCGCAGCCACAGAACTGGCCGGAAAAAGCTGTGACACGCTGAACTGGCAGACCGAAGAGTCGGAAGGTCTGCCGTGGTTGTCATTGATCCAGGGCGGCGAAATGACGAATGGTGCAACCGTCAAACTTAACACCGGCTTCGAACAACTATCGACGTTTACCGTGAACGCCACACCGATTGTAGCCAGTGCCGATGAAATTCGCGGGGCGCTTGTCACCTTTAACGACATCACTGAAGTTGAAATCAAAAACGCCGAGCTGCGCAATGCGCTGGTCAATCTGGAAAAAAGCCAGCTGGAAATCACTCGCCAGAACGAAGAGCTCGAATATCTGGCAACCCGCGACCCGCTGACCGGATCGCTGAACCGGCGCTCATTCTTCAACGGCTTTGATCTGCTGTATGCAGAAGCGCGACACAATCAGGATGAACTTACCTGCGTCATGACCGACATCGATCACTTCAAAGCGGTGAACGATAACCACGGACACGGTGTTGGTGATGAAGTGATTAAATATCTGGCGGATGTTTTGTCAGAGCACTCCAGACCAAACGATCTGGTAGGTCGATTCGGCGGCGAGGAATTTTGTATTGTTATGCCGGCCACGTCTCTGCACGAAGCTGCAACACTCACCGAAACGCTTCGCGAGACTATCGAACAAGGCGTTGGTGCCAACTTCCTGGACAAATGCCGGATTACCGCAAGCTTTGGTATCGCGTCAATTCACTCAGGCGCAACCAAACCTAATGATATGGTCGAGCAGGCGGATAAGGCGTTGTACTTCTCGAAGGAGAATGGCCGAAACCGGGTGACCAATTACACCACCGCTATGGATGATCCCGACAGCACCGCTGATGCAATTGCAAGCGAGATAAAAAACACACCTGCCCCCACACCGGCGCCGGCGACTCCGGTGTTAAAACAGGTACCCAGCCAGCCATCAGTACCAGTGCTTGCAATAAAAAACACCCAGCCGAAACCCGCACTGAGCAACAGTATTGCTGCAAAGCCTTCAGCCGATGTGCTTAAATCAGACAACAGTATACCAGTGCTGATGCATAACAAGCCGAAGGCCGCTACACCCGGGACCGGTGTCAGTAAAACATCTGACATGGGTACACAGCGACTCGACAGGAGTGTTCTGGTAGACCGGGTGGATCAGGCACTTCAGGTAGCGATACGTAAAAATCATCACGTCGGTATACTGCTTTTGTCAGTGGACGCGCTGCAACGTATAAATGATACGCTCGGTTTCTCCGTCAGCGAAAAGCTCTACCGTAAAATTATTGATCGATTGAAATCAACGCTAAGCGATGAAACCAACATAGGCCTGATAGGCGCCGGGGATCATAGCATCACGGTAGCCCGCTACGGTGACACCGAGATCTGCCTGACACTCAATGACATCAAGCACATCACCGACTTTACTATCATTCATGAACGGATCATCGAAGGTTTTTATCGCACTATTTCCGTCGATGGTCACGAAATCTATGTCTCAATGGATGCCGGTATCAGCGTCTACCCCAATCATGGTACGGATGCCGACATTCTGATCCGCAGTGCCAGTATCGCAATGCGTGAAGCGCGTGAAATTTCCGGCCAGAACAACATCGTTTTCTACTCCCCTGATATGAATCAGACATCACGCAAACTGATTCGACTGGAAACAGAGTTGCATCAGGCGCTGTCGCGGAACGAGTTGTTCGTCTGCTACCAGCCCAAGATCGATCTGCGTACCGGTGTGATTGTCAGTATGGAGGCGCTGGTCAGATGGCGTCACCCGGAGTTCGGTATTGTGTCACCGGGTGAGTTCATACCGCTGGCAGAGAAGACCGGCCTCATCAATGAGATAAGCGCATGGATTACCCGGGTCGTCTGCGCGCAGATTTCAATGTGGCGCGAAGCCGGCTATGAAGAACTCAGCGTGGCGGTAAACATCTCGCCGGCCGAAATGAAAAACGAACTACTCGCGGACAATATCCTCAACGCAATACGTGAGTTTGATATCCCGCCGGCTAAACTGGAAGTTGAAATCACCGAATCTCTGGTGATGCAGGATATGAATCTGGCGATCCGAACCCTCGAGAAGCTTGATCGCAATGGTGTTGAAATATCGATAGATGATTTTGGTACCGGCTTTGCGTCTTTGAGCTACCTGAAACTGTTCCCGATATCCAAAGTTAAAATTGATCGGTCTTTCGTCTCAAACTTCGAGACCAACCTGGCAGATGCAAGGATTGTCAGCAGCGTTATAGCCATGAGCCATAGCATGGGCGTCAAGGTGGTATGCGAAGGCGTTGAGAGAGAAGACCAGCTACGTTTTCTTCAGGATCATCACTGCGATGAAGTACAGGGCAATCTACTGAGCTTGCCATTGCAACGTCAGGAAGCGACCAATTTGCTGGCAAACCCCCGCCGCATCAGACGCATGATCACCAGCTATAACGTCTCCGAGCTTGGCCTCACCACGATGGACGGTGCCGGCACCCGCACTATTATCACCGGCGTATTAAACGCTTTCCCCGATGAAGAGCAACCAGTGAGGTTAAACTCAACCGTTCACTAGCGCGGCGGAGTTCTGGGGGTTCATTGTCCAGAGTCAGGTGCCTGAGCACCGGTGTATCGGTATTTCCGCCAGCAGGCTTTCAATCAACGAGCGCTTTGCGGATAATTTCAACGCAGCGACCAGCCAGCCGGCACCAGGCAGGCACCGTTTTAACTCTGAAAATAATTAATCATGCTAAAGCGATTCACCCCGACCCGCACGTTATCAGTCTTGCTGGCCTGCTCGGTCATAGCAAATATCATTTTACTGGCCGGAATCGATCAACTCGCCAATCGCTTTCGCTATCTCTATATCGACTACCGCCATTTTCGCTCGCTGCCGATTGGCATCAGCGACGCGACACGGGCGCAGCCGGTCGCCGACTCACGAAAAGCTGTTTTTTTCGGCGACTCACGAGTTGAAACCTGGGCCCCGTTACCCGCGCTCGATGGCTTTGACATCATCAACGCCGGTGTTGTCGGCGAGACCACCGTTGAAATGCGCCGCCGCTGGCAGACCGATGTTCTGAGGTTACAACCCGATATTGTGGTGATACAAGCAGGAGTAAACGATCTCACCGCCGCAGCTACTCGTGATATTCCAGAACCCGATGCGCTGTCCGGCAGAATGCTTGAAAATATGGATTTCTTTTTATCCCAAATGGATAAACAGCAGATTCCGGTGGTGCTTTTTTCGATTATCCCGACAGCCAGATTCAATTTATTACGGCGCTATTTCTGGTCCCCGTCACTGGCGCAGCTAGTCGAAGACAGCAATGCAGAACTGGCCCTACTGGCAGCAAAGCACAATGCCAAATGGGTCGATGTGACAGGCGAGTTTCTCGACACCAACAAGCAACCGCACGCTGCACTATTTGCCGATACACTGCACCTGACTGATGCAGGCTACCAGGTACTTAACAAGACCCTGCTAGACGCCGTGAACAAACTCGATATCGCAGCCTCTGATTCAGATCAATAAATCCATTGATGTTCACGGTCCGCGTGTGCGGCAACAACGTTGCCGCACCAAATGGCTACTCAGCCATTGACATCAATGACCACGCGTCCTTTGACCTGACCCTTTAAAATCGATTTACCCAATGCCGGAAGATCAGCGAGTGTCGCCACTTCCGTCATTGCCTCTATTTTTTCAATAGGTACATCGGCAGCCAGACGCTGCCACGCACGCAGCCGGTTATCATAAGGCTGCATCACTGAATCGATTCCGAGCAGGTTCACGCCACGCAGTAAAAACGGCACCACTGAAGCCGGTAGATCAGCACCACCGGCCAGCCCGACCGCGGCGGCTGAAGCCCCGTACTGCAACTGACCCAGTACCCGCGCAAGTGTTGCTCCACCGACAGCATCGACACAGCCTGACCATACTTCTTTTTCGAGCGGGCGCTTTACCGTCTCGTTTAATTCTTCACGGGCGACTATACGGTCGGCCCCCAGTGACGTCAGATAGTCCGCCATTTCGGCACGGCCAGTCACGGCGGCAACCTGATGACCCAGCTTGGCCAGCATCGCGGTTGCCACCGAGCCTACCCCTCCGGCGGCACCGGTCACCAGCACCGGGCCGTTGTCCGCAGCCAGACCGTGATCCTCCAGCGCCATTACCGCCAATGCCGCAGCCAGTCCAGCGGTACCGATACCCATTGCCTGCTTTGCCGACAGACCGGCAGGCAGCGGTACAAGCCAATCGGCATTGACGCGGGCTTTCTGAGCATACCCGCCCCAATGCGCTTCGCCGACCCGCCAACCCGTCAGCACAACACTGTCACCGGGCTTATAGCGCTCATCGTCTGATGCTTCCACGGTACCGGCAAAGTCGATGCCCGGTACATGGGGATAGTTTCGCACCAGTCCGCCACCGGGCCCGATACAGAGTCCATCCTTGTAATTGACCGTCGAATACTCAACCGCAACAATGACATTGCCCTCGGGCAGTTGATCGATGTCGATCGACTCCACTGCAGCGGTAGTTTTTCCGTCATCCAACTTGTTAACGACGAGTGCTTTAAACATAGTATTCTCCACAGAGCGACTTCAGTATTTTTTACAGCCGATGATTAAATCAGCAGTGATGTCGGATTACAACGGCGATTACCCAGAGCCAGACCGGCCAGCCACGGGAGCATACATGCCTCAATTCCAGATTCGTCGTGCCACACTCAACGATGCACGGACCATTAGTGATTTCAATCGCGCTATGGCGCAGGAAACCGAACACCGCGAACTTCCCGAACAGATAATTTCAAACGGTGTTAAACGATTAATGGCAAGGCCTGAGTACGGTTTTTACATCATCGCAGAAAAAGACAACGCCGTGGTCGGCACCTTAATGGTCACCACTGAGTGGAGCGATTGGAGAGACGGGTTATTCTGGTGGATTCAAAGTGTTTATGTGAGCCCGGAATTCAGGCGTCAAGGGGTATACCGGCAAATGTATCAGCACATCAAACACGAAGCATCCACCACCGCTGATGTTTGCGGCTTTCGCCTCTACGTAGAAAAAGACAACACCATTGCACAGCAAACCTACCAGACACTCGGCATGGGAGAAACGGATTACCAGCTGTACGAAGAGCTGAGCTGAAGCAACACACGGGGCCAACCCGGCTTCAATTTGTTTACTTTCAGACACAACAAGTAACGATATTGAACCGGGCATCCGGAAAGTTTGCGACACCCCTCAGAAAAAACCTTTTAGTGGATTTATCATCCAAATAATCTCGACCCAGCTAAAGCGTCTGATTTTTTGCACGGAATACTATCCATGAAAGTTCTGATCTACACCGGTCACCACCACGCCCGTTTCAGCATGGCACAATGGCGTGATTCCGGTGGTAACGGCATCTGCAACAGCACCATTCAGCTGGCAGAAACGTTTGCAGAAAAAGGCCACGACGTTATCGTCAGCGGAGAAGTAAGCAATGAGACGGTCGGGACAATCCGCTTCATTGATACCGAATCACTGCAGGAAAACGCCCATTTTGACGTGGTGATCTCGGTCTCGTATCTGCACTACCTGCACGCGCTGGACGAGAAAAACATCACCTTCGATAAATCCATGCTGTGGGTACACTACGAAAACTGCTACTTGTGGTGGAAAGGCGAGTTGCTGGAAAATCACGGCGAGTCTCTGTTTCGTGACCAGCGCATGACCTGGGTGGTGCTGCAATCCGAGTTTCAGGCCACCGCCTTCACTCGCGCGTTTCCGTACTCAAGCCGTAAAATCCGTATTCTCGGCAACGCCGTTGGAGGCAATGACTGGCCCGACACGATGCCCGTCAAAAAACCCGCAAAATTCATTAGTTGCTCATCAGTCGATCGCGGCTTGCGTCATCTGCTGTCTATCTGGCCGACGATTAAGCAGGAAATTCCGACAGCCACACTGACCATAGCCATACCCTACACAGGACAGCCGAAAGAACCTTTTCCACAACAGGCTCTCGATGGCGTGACATGGGCCGGCAGTCTGTCTGCTTCAGCGATGTACGCGCAAATTGCCGAGGCTGAATACTGGCTCTACCCGTCCGACTATCAAGAAGATTATGGACTGACCGCGCTGGAGATGATGCAGGCGGGAGTAAAAATTGTCAGTACCGGCAATGGCAACCTGCAGACGCTGCTGACAGACCGCGCAGCGGTGGTCAGCCCGCACGAAGGAGAGGATACCGCGAGTGCGACACTCCGGACGTTTCTAGACTACCATACCAACCCCGAGCTTGCCGCCACACATCTGCGCAATGCCGCTCAGTTTGCCGCCGACAGAAGTTGGGACAAACGCTACAACAACTGGCTGGAACTGATCAATTCCGCCCCCAACCTCTCTGTCAGGCACCCGCAACTCTACACCTACTTTGACGACAAGGATGCCTGGCAGCAACGCTTTATAACCTACGCGGCCCGCACTAAGGAGTGGGAACTCATCACCGATGAGCCGTTTGACAACTGCTTTACTTTCCCGCTGTTTACCGAAGAATTCTGCACCATGCTGCGTGAAGAGGCAGAACACGCGCAGTGCTGGACCACCAAGCGCCACACCAGCTTTCCAACCACCGATATGGTGTTGCAGGTGCTCGACATGAATGATACCTACCAGGCAGTTCTGGCCGAGTACGTGATGCCACTGGCGATACACCACTGGGGCCTGGGTAACGCATGGAGTGATTTCAGCGCAGAAACCTTCCTTGCCAAATACACCGCGACGGCACAGGGCCACTTATCTATTCATCACGATGAGTCAGACATTACCTGTCTGATTCAACTGTCGGACCTGCACGAATACGAAGGCGGCGGCACTTATTTTAAGCGGCAGAAGAAGGTTGTGAAAAACGCTATCGGCCACGCCACGCTGCATCCCGGGCACATCACCCACAAGCACGGTGGTCGCGCCATATCCCGGGGACTACGTTATATTCTGGTGTCGTTTATTCATCGAAACAAAGCGTAAGCAACCTTCTGTCTGCTCGCGGTTTAAAGGGTAACTGCCCTTTAAACCGCAGCGCTACTCGGCCGCTTGCAAGGCTGTATCGATATACAACTCACGCAACCGCCCGGCTACCGGCCCGGGCTTGCCATCGCCGATAGAGTGACCATCTATAGAGATCACCGGCCACACAAAGGTGGACGCACTGGTGATGAAAGCCTCTTGCGCCTGCAGGGCCTCGGCGACGGTAAATGCTCGCTCTTCAAGCTTGATATTTTCGGCTTCTGTCAGTTTCAGGATCGACGCACGGGTGATGCCGTGTAAAATATCGTTGCCCAGTTGCCGGGTAATAATGGTGCCGTTTTTATCGACAATAAACGCATTGTTAGAACTGCCTTCGGTAACAAAGCCATCTTCGACCATCCAGGCATCGACTGCACCGGCATCAAGGGCCGCCTGCTTGGCCATCGATTGCGCCAGCAAACCCACCGTTTTTATATCACGACGCTTCCAGCGGATATCCGGCATGGTGGCGATTGCAATTCCATTTTTGGCCTGCGGTGAATCTCGCAACTGTTTGGCCTGGGTAAACATCACAATACCCGGCTGGGCGTTTTTCGGAAATGCAAAATCCCGCTCCGCAGCGCCGCGCGTCACCTGAAGGTATACAGCACCTTCTGTCAGGCTGTTGCGCTGTATCAATTCCTTTTGCACGCGAAGAATATTTTCATCGGTGTCCGGGGCAGGAATTTTCAGCTCGCCCAGGGATCGATGCAAGCGGGCCAGATGTCGGGCATTGTCGAGCAACTTGCCGTCAATGACAGACGACACCTCATAGACCGCATCGGCAAATAAAAATCCGCGATCAAAAATTGAGATCGTGGCGTTCTCTTCTGCAACGAACTCGCCGTTCACATAAACTGTTCTGCTCATAGGACCTCTACCCCCACAGCGCACTGTCGGGCGCTGCAACAGAGTAATGTTCAAAGTTGAGAGGGTGTGGTCTGTCTTCTGCGAGTAACAAGGGCCCGTCAAGATCCACCACCACAGCCCCTGATGTTAGCAATGTTGCAGGCGCCATCGCCAGTGAGGTGGCCACCATGCAACCCACCATAATATCAAAGCCTGCCTCAATCGCTTGCTCCCGCAGCAGCAGCGCTTCGGTTAAACCACCGGTTTTATCGAGCTTGATATTGACAATATCGTAGCGGCCTTTCAGCCCAGCCAGGGTGGCGGCATCGTGGCAGGACTCATCGGCACACAACGGGATCGGACGGTCCACACCATCGAGTGCGGCATCATCACCGGCTGGCAGTGGCTGTTCGATCAACGCCACGCCAAGCTTGTCGAGTTCAGGCACCATCTGATGATATTGATCGATGTTCCAGCCTTCATTGGCATCGACAATTATCTTCGCGTCCGGGGCACCGGCCCGCACCGCAGCCACGCGGTCAATATCGCCTTCACCGGCCAGCTTCAGTTTAAGCAGTGGTCGGGCTGAATACTTGACCGCCGCGCCGTGCATGGCATCGGGTTTGTCCAGCGACAAGGTATAGGCGGTGATCACCGGCGGTGGTTCAGCGATTCCGGCCAGCGACCAGACCCGTTGCCCCGATTGCTTAGCTTCCAGATCCCACAACGCGCAGTCGATCGCATTGCGGGCGGCACCTGCCGGCAACAGCTGCTGCAGTTGCCGTCGGTCAGCGGAAGATTGCAGCGCCGCCTGAACCGAATCTATCTGCGCAAGTACCGAGTCACGACTTTCCCCGTAGCGCGCATAGGGCACACACTCACCGCGACCGGTGCATTCTCCTTCTGTAATCGCTACCGTTAGCACCTCAGCCGCGGTCTTACTGCCACGCGATATCGTAAAGGTGCCGCTTATCGGCCACGACTCTGCCGCTGCTTTGACGGTTCTCACAATATCGCGTCTAGCAATTTATCCACGCCGGTACGGAACGGATCGACGGCCGGCAGACCATGCTCTGCTTCCAGTTCCGCCAGCAACGCCAGCGCTTCGGCTTCATCAAGCGATTTGGTGTTGATCGAAAGGCCGGCAAACTTAACGTCCGGATTGGTCAGCCGCGCGGTGAGCAGACAGGCTTCCATGCAGGCTTTGATGTCAGGCACCGGGTAGTGCGGCACACCGCGCATATGGGTTCGTGTGGGTTCGTGGCACAGCACCAGATAGTCGGCTTGCGCGCCGTGAATCAGTCCGGTGGTAACACCGGCAAACGACGGATGAAACAGCGAGCCCTGACCCTCAATAATGTCCCAGTGATCGGCCGCTGCCTCCGGCGCCAGGGACTCTGTGGCACCGGAAATAAAATCCGACACGACCGCATCCACCGACACCCCTGAACCGCAGATCAGGATACCGGTCTGCCCGGTGGCGCGAAAGTCAGCGTTGACACCACGATCCTGCATGGCTTTTTCGATTGCCAGAGCCGTGTACATTTTTCCACAGGAGCAATCGGTGCCAACTGGCAGAATACGTTTGCCCGAACGCTTAAGGCCGCTGCCAACCGGGAAGCTTTCAGATGGATGACGAACATCGTGCAGAGTCCGCCCCAGTTCCGCCGCCCGTGCTGCCAACGGTGCGACATCAGACAGACGATTATGCAATCCGGCCGCGATATCGAGTCCCTGATCAAGCGCTGACATCAGCACCTCGATCCAGCTGTCAGAGATCACGCCGCCACGATTAGCGACCCCGATCACCAGCGTTTTAGCACCCGCTGCGACGGCTTGCTCAACCGTCTGATCGGTCAGTCCGCAATCGGCGTTGCAGCCAGTCAGACGCAATTGACCGACGCAGTTTTGCGGGCGCCAGTCAACAATACCCTGTGCCACTTTGGCAGCCAGCGAGTCCGCTGCATCACCTAAAAACAGTAAATAAGGGGCTTTTATGCTCATATGTTATCTCAGTGACAAAGTGGCCGATAGCTAATTCAGTCAGACATGGTATTGCGATCAACGCAAAAAGAACATATCTCTGTCATCATGCATGTCGCAACGAGATAGCGCTGCGAAGCCTGCAACAGTGCTGGTATTTCGCAGAAAACAACACCTATACTGTTGTTTTTAATAATAGTTTTAAACCTATCATTCAAATGCAGATCTGATCATAGGTCTGCCGCCACAACGCAGTATTTTTTACAAGATTCAGCTATGCCAGATCAAGAACCCCCAGCACCACCACGACGTACCCGCCGGCGCAGCACCACCCTGCCGGCCGATGCTCCGGATGTGGTATCGCCGTGCATCAGTGTCTGTGAGATCGATCAGCCATCCGGGTTGTGTACCGGCTGCTATCGCACCCTAAGCGAAATCGCTACCTGGTCGCGGCTGGCCAACCAGGAGCGCTGGGAGATTGTGCAATCTCTGCGCGGCCGGCGTCAGCAGTACAAATTCCCCAACGGCTGACGCCTGCCCGGGCCGGGTCGCGGTGGTCATCCCACAGAACCCGGTTAAACGCCAGCCTGACGCCGAAAAGAATTGGCCGGGTAGGTCCCGAGTATTTTCAATTTAGTGGAAAAATACTGCAATTCCTGAATCGCCCTGTCGACCTGCTTGTCCGACGGATGGCCTTCAATTTCGGCATAAAATTGCGCCACCTGAAAACGCTCATCGGTGATATAGCTTTCGAGTTTGGTGATATTGACTCCGTTTGTGGCAAAACCACCCAGCGATTTGTACAGTGCCGCAGGCACGCTGCGCACATGAAACACCAGACTGGTCATACAAGGGCCGTCACGCGGATCAGGCTCAACACGGTTTGGTGACAGCACCACAAAGCGTGTGGTATTGCCCAGTCGGTCTTCGATACGCTCACGCATTACCTCAAGGCCGTAGATTTCACCAGCCAGACTCGACGCAATAGACGCCTGCGTCGGGTCGCCAAGTTCTTTCACTTCCTTAGCGGATCCCGCGGTATCCGCCACCGGCAACGGCTTCACTTTCAGCTCTTCGATAAGACCGCGGCATTGGGCAAGTCCCTGCGGGTGGGAGCGTACATGAGTCAGACCATCCAGCGTTGCCCCGGGCAAACCCAGCAGGCAGTGCTTCACCGAATGATAATGCTCATCAATTATATAAAGCGTCGACTCCGGCAACAGATGATGCATATCGGCCACGCGGCCGCCAAGAGAATTTTCAATAGGGATGATGGCAAGCCCGGCCTGCCGGTCTTCAACAGCAGCAAACGCTGCGGCAAAGGTATCACACGGTAACGGTTCAAGGTCCGGGTAGGCATTTTTACAGGCCAGGTGCGAGTAAGCACCGGGTTCGCCCTGGTAGGCAATTCGATTTTTATAGTCTGTCATGGAGAATCAGTGCCGGTAAGTTTAACCGTTAACAATTAATGTAAGACGCGATAACACAACGTCAGTGCCACGCCCGATCAGCGCACCCGGGGTAGTATAGCGGATGCAACTGCTGCAGAGTCCCCCGCCGTCGCTTTTACGGCGCACAGGCCAGCGTCACAGCGGGTCAGCTCATCCTGCACACTGGCGATGTTTCGGTCGCACAACCCGGTCACAGACATGGGTGCGGACAGCACGCGGCAATAATAATCCAGCGTCCCGTCACCTCAGGACACAGCAAAGCCATCATGCAGGTTTTAAAAATCGAGATCATTCGCCTCACAGATAAACTTCACCAGCGGCTTGCTCTTAGCAAATAATTTGGCGGTAGATGCCACAAAATCTGCCTGACTGACGGTGCCTGCATCGAGGTTCTGCACAGCAATAAAATCTTTGCGCTTGAGATCTTCGATAAAAGGGTGGTCGTCGCTGTAGCCACGCGGTGGTCTTTTCAGTGATTGTCCCTGCAAGGCAAAGCCGTTCTTTTCCAGCGCCTTGCAGATTTTTTTCCACTCTGCCCGGTTTTCGTCAATGTGCATGCGCATATTCTGCAACGTCTGGCTATCAGGCTGCCAGATTCCAGCGGCCAGAAACACTTCGGCAGGCTCAATGTGCATATAAAAACCCGGCGCATGCACATCTTTGCCAGCCGTATGCCGGAACTGAATACCGATGTTGGTTTTGTAGGGTGTTTTATCTTTGGAAAATCGCACATCACGATACACCCGCATCAGCGAGCCACCCACTTTTTTCGGGCTGGCTATAAAGCTGTCAGAAATTTTCGACAGATGCGGTGACATGGCCTCAATGTAAGCCAGCGCAGGCTCCCTGACCTCGCTCTCGTAGCGATGTTTGTTCGCCTCAAACCAGTCACGGTTATTATTTTTCTGCAACGCTTTGAGAAAACCGACGGTGGTTTTTTTGAACATCGGTAGTCGCTCCTTTCAATGATCCGGACTGCTGCACCGCAACCCCCCCGGCAGCACCAGCGGGCCGCTCGCCTGAGCGATGAAAAAATCCGCGCGACGCGACAGACTCCCGGAGTATACATAGCTGTTAGTGTTGCCGGGCAGGCATATACGAACTGCCAGAAGTAGCGCAGAATTCGCCCTACTGCAACCGCTGCGTCCTGCTGACCAGGATGTCATCAGGGGCGAGGCTCCACTTAATCGTGTCTGCCATTAACAACGCGGGTCAAGAATGCACCAATTGCTGCTCAACCGGAAAATCTACACTGACTTTTTCCTGCCGCACATCCCCAACGCTCAGCGCTTTGTCTGGCTGGTGACGGCAGACCTGAAAGACCTGCATGTCGAGACCGATTCCGGCTTCGAACCGTTTCTGGCGGTTCTCGCCGGCCTGGTCGAACGCGGCGTTTCAGTCCGACTTATTCACGCCAAAGAACCGGGTCCGCGATTCCGCGAAGACTTCGATGAGTATGAAGCACTGATCAACAACGAACTATTCGAGCGCGTGTTATGCCCGCGCGTGCACACCAAGGCGATCGTCATCGATGCCAGACTGGCGTTTGTGGGTTCAGCAAATCTGACCGGCGCCGGCATGGGTGCAAAAAACGAACACCGGCGCAATTTTGAAGCAGGATTTGTCTTCGATGAACCGCAGCACGTGCGGGAACTGATGGACTGGATCGACAACCTGTATCTGGGTGAGCACTGCCATCAATGTCAGCGTCGCGAGTACTGCCCCGACCCCATTATCGATAACATCGACGAACGCTAACCGCCTGCGCCGATCACGCCGTAGTCAGTTATCGCCGTCGCAGCGACGCCGGAAAGATTTTCAAGCCGCTACCCGGCAGGTTAGCAACCGACCGTCGGGTACTTATTTGCTTTGCTGTTCCAGCAACTGCCGCAGCAGCTCGTTGCGTTCTTTCATTCGCAGATCAATGCGCTCAAGGGTCGACTGCACACGCTGGAAATCATCAGAATAGCGCGTCTCTTCAGCAATCACACTGACACGCTTGCGCACATCGCGCGCATACTCGCCAATCAGCGGTACATCGACAAATATTTTCAACACCCAGATCGCCAGCCCGACGATAACGGTCGCGCCGAACACCGCCCCCAAACCACGCGCCAGTCCCACAACAATATTGCGCCAGACGATCCGCCAGGGCGAATGCAGGTAGCGCATAAAGTCTTCCAGTTCAGCACTGACAATCCGGCGCTTTGCCATCCTGCGCAGCGTTTCTTCATCAGGATCAAGGTGATCAGTGTTCATGCGGGGCATAGGCAGACAATAGGGTATTCGACAATGACTGGTTTCCCGGCAGCCCGCTGCACAATGACGGTTGACTCAAGGCGGCAAAGTTCTGAATCAGAGACTCCAGCCAACTGAGGCAACAGATCACTCACAGTGTTATGACGTCATCGATACCGCTGACCAAAATACCGCGTCAACTGCTGATCACTCGGGCCCGCACGGGTTTATGACCATTTTGCACGTACCCTGCCAGCCCCCTGGAGATTCAGGTCTGCGCACGCCCGGCAGTATTCACCAGTAACAATCGGATGCATCCAGCAGAATGTGGATTAGCAGCCCGGAAGCTATAAGAAACAATTCGTCACGCCACCGGCACACCAACGCACCGAATCGACCGGCAACCGGCATTATCGGCTGGGTAACCAACCAGAGCGCCAGGTAGAGCGCAATGGCCCAACTGCTGTGCAGAGGATGAAATCCAATACTGCAGCGTTCAGGATCGTAAATCGGGTCAGCCAGCAAATGGTCCAGATCGATGACCAGCGCGACTAAAAGCAATGCAAAAGCCCGTCCCCGGCGATCAGCAAAACATAACGCCGCGACGGCAGCCGGTATCAGAAAATGTAGCAGGATATGCAGCAAGTTTGCTCCGGTGGCAGATCGGTCACCACTCTGGTTTGCGTCGTCAATTTATGATTAACGGGGTGGTACAAAGCCCTCTCCCGAACATCGCTTTATGCTTATACTAATACGGACCTAATCAGCGGAAGAAACTATGTCTTTACCGTCGCAGTTGCAAGGGCGTTTATCGCTCCCGGTAATCGCCGCCCCGATGTTTCTGGTGTCCGGGCCGGAATTAGTCACGCAGTGCTGCATTAATGGAGTCGCAGGGACGTTCCCGGCGCTGAATCAGCGTACCACTGATGGTTACCGCGAGTGGCTGCACGAAATAAAAGCCAGCCTCGCAGAGCAACCGGACGCAGCGCCCTACGGTATCAACCTGATTGTGCATAAAACCAACCCCAGGCTAGAGGCAGATCTGCAAGTCACGGTTGAAGAACAAGTGCCTATCGTCATCACCTCGCTCGGCGCAGTTCCTGAACTGGTAGACGCTGTGCACAGCTATGGCGGTCTGGTATTTCATGATGTCACCACCATGCGGCACGCCGAAAAAGCCATGATGGCCAACGTCGACGGATTGATTCTTGTCAGCGCAGGCGCTGGAGGCCACGCCGGCAGACTGCACCCGTTTTCTTTTATTCATCAGATTAAACAGCAATTCAACACCTGCGTTATCCAGTCTGGCGCTATTTCTACCGGCGCTCAAGTGCTCGCTGCGATCACCGCCGGCGCCGATATCGCCTATCTCGGGACACGCTTTATTGCCACCCGTGAAAGCATGGCGCAAGCCGAATACAAAGACATGCTGATACAAGCCAGTGCAGAAGATATTGTCTACACCCCGAAGATATCCGGTATTCCAGCCAACTTCCTGGCCGCCAGTCTGGAACAAAACGGTATTGACCTGGACGCCGCCGTAAACCCCGACATTGATCTGGGCAAAGAACTGATAGACGAAGCCAAGGCCTGGAAGACTATCTGGTCAGCGGGTCACGGCAGCGGCAACATACACGACAGTCCGTCAGTGGCAGATCTATGCAGTCGACTGCGCGATGAATACAACGCCACGCTTAGTTCCCTTAAACCGCTTTAGCCGGATTAATCCCATCAGCCAACCGTTTGCGCTTGACAGCGTATTGTCAGAGACCCTGTTATGTCACTCGTTACCAGTACTACCAGCAATTCAGTATGTACCTTAGCGCTAAACCGCGCCGACAAACTCAATGCATTAAATCGCGACATGTACGGTTTGCTCACCGATGGATTTAATGATGCCAACAATGATGACAACTGCCATGTGATTGTCATCAAAGGCACGCCGGGTATCTTTACCGCCGGCAATGACATGGCCGACTTCGCTGCAGCCATAGCACAAGGTGGCGAGCGCTTCGATGCACCCTTTCAGTTAATGAAAGCGATGCTGTCCTGCGACAAACCTATCGTCGCCTCGGTAGACGGACCGGCCATCGGCATTGGAACGACTCTGCTGTTTCACTGCGATCTTATCTATGCAAGCCAAAGCGCCCGCTTTCATGCACCTTTTGCAGATCTTGGGGTGTGCCCGGAGTTCGCCTCATCAGAGACAATTCCAGCACTGCTCGGCGATCATCGGGCCGCACAAATGCTGCTCCTGGGTGAGCCATTGACTGCCATAGACGCCGAACGCTTCGGCCTGGTTAACCAACTGCTCGACAGCGAAGCCCTCGACGCTACTGTAACCGCTGTCGCCGGTAAACTGGCTGCCAAACCTCAAGATGCTTTGCGCACATCGCGAAAACTACTGCATGTACGCCGACAGGCTTACCTGGAAATTATAGAGCGTGAAAGTGAGCAGTTCGGCCGACTGATGAAAACCGATGACTTTAAAAAAAGCCTTGAAATGTTTCTCTCAAAAAGCAAATCCTGACTGACAATTTTGCCTACGAATACCGGAGGAATACCATGAGCGACAGCGAACTGCTCGAGCAATGGCAGCAACGAGTTGATAAAAAGCTGGGGACATCCGACTGGCTAACGATAGACCAGCAGCGCATCAATGATTTTGCCGATACCACCATTGATCATCAGGTGATACACATTGACCCACAGGCACCGGCGACGCAGGCCCTAGGCGGCACTATCGCCCATGGCTTTCTGACCTTATCACTGCTCTCCTATCTCAATGCGCAACTAACCCGCCCGCTAAATGGCGGTCGAACCGTGCTGAATTACGGCCTTAATCGCGTGCGATTTTTAACTCCGGTCGCCAGCGGCTCAGACGTTCGACTGCATATGACGGTCACAGCGGCAGAAGAAAAAAAACAGGGCGTGCTGGTTACCTTCAGCTCTGAAGTTGAAATTCGCGACGCCGACAAGCCCGCCTTAATCGCCGAGCAACTTGCTCTTATACTGTATTAACAATTTTGCGACTGCGCTGATGCAGACGACACCGCTACAGGATCACACACTATGCAATTCGAGCACTCGGAACGGACCCGGCAACTTATCGACAAAGTCGACCGCTTTCTGCAGGACAACCTTTATCCGGTAGAAAAAGACCTGCAGGACTCCATTGATAACGCTACAGATCGATGGACCATACCTCCACTTCTGGAAGAATTGAAAGCCAAAGCAAAAAGCGAAGGCCTGTGGAATTTCTTTTTACCCGACTCCAATGAATACGGCTTTGGACTGACCAACCTCGAGTACGCTCCACTGTGTGAATTGATGGGCCGCTCCCGGTTTGCCGGTGAGATATTTAATTGCAGTGCGCCGGACACCGGCAATATGGAAGTGTTCGCGCGCTACGGCACCGAAGAACACAAAGAAAAATGGCTGAAACCCCTGCTGGAAGGCGAGATTCGCTCTGCATTCGCCATGACAGAACCAGCCGTCGCCTCCAGTGACGCGACAAATATTCAAACCAGTATTGTGCGTGACGGCAATGAGTACGTGGTCAACGGCCACAAGTGGTACATCTCGGGTGCGTGTGATCCGCGCTGTAAAATCATGATTGTGATGGGTAAGAACGACCCCGACAACCCCGACCGCCACAAACAGCAATCGATGATCCTGGTGCCCATGGACACCCCCGGCGTAAACATCGTGCGACCCATGCAGGTGTTCGGCAACGACGATGCACCGGAAGGCCATGCCGAAGTGATCTTCGATAACGTTCGCGTACCACCGGAGAATTTACTGCTTGGCGAAGGCCGTGGCTTTGAGATTGCTCAGGGTCGACTCGGACCGGGCCGCATACATCATTGCATGCGTTTGATCGGGCGCGCTCAACGGGTACTGGAAATCATGTGTCAGCGCGCCGAAGACCGCACCGCTTTCGGTCGCAAACTTAGCGAGCAAGGTAAAATCCGCGAAGAAATTGCGTTGTCCGCCTGCGAAATAGAACAAGCCCGCCTGCTGACACTGATGGCCGCCGATCAGATGGACAAGCACGGTAACAAGGGGGCGAAAGAACTGATCGCCATGATTAAGATCGTGGCACCGAATATGGCCTGCAAAGTGACCGACCGGGCGATTCAAATGCATGGCGCCGCCGGTGTCAGCCAGGACACAATCCTTGCCGACAGCTACCTTTACGCACGCATTGTGCGGATAGTCGACGGCCCTGATCAAGTCCATATAAATCAGTTGGGTCGCAATCTCATCAAGCGGCTGGCCAGTTAAGCGAGCGAATGATGACCGATACAACGCATCAGCTTGATCATCAAAAACTCGCCCGCTACCTGGAAGCCGAACTCGACGGCTTCCAGGGTCCGCTGACCGCGGAGAAATTCAGCGGCGGGCAATCCAACCCGACCTACAAGATCACCGCTGCATCCGGTGTTTATGTACTGCGCAAGCAGCCACCGGGGGTTTTACTGAAGTCAGCACATGCCGTTGATCGCGAGTACCGGGTGATGAAGGCACTGAAGGATACACCGGTACCGGTGCCCGATATGTATCACCTGTGTCGCGATACCGCTGTTACCGGTGCGATGTTTTTTCTAATGGAATATAAGCCCGGGCGTACTTTCTGGGACTGCGCTGTACCTGAAGTCACAAAAAGCGAGCGCAGCAGAATCTACGACGAAATAAACCGCGTTCTCACCGAATTGCACAGTGTCGATATAGACAGCGTCGGCCTTACCGATTTTGGCCGCCCCGGCAATTATTACGCGCGCCAGTTGAAACGCTGGACGGAGCAATATCACGCCTCGCAGTTCGGCGATAACATCTCCGAGATGGATTGGCTGATCGACTGGCTGCACGAGCACCTGCCCGAGGACGATGGTCGGGTAACACTGGTCCATGGTGACTACCGACTGGACAACCTGCGCTACCAGCAGGATCAACCAGTCTGTGCCGCCGTACTCGACTGGGAACTGTCAACCCTGGGGCATCCTTTCTCAGATCTGGCCAACCATTGCATGCAGCAGCGCATGCCAAGCCGGGTAGCGAATATGTCAGGACTTGCCAATGCTGACCTGGCCACGCTTGGCATCCCCAGCGAAGAAGAATTTATTCAACGCTACTGCGAGCGCACAGGTATAGATAAGATCGACAACTGGACATTCTATTTATCATTCAGCATGTATCGACTTGCGGCAATTCTGCAGGGCGTGGCAAAGCGCGGACGCGACGGCAATGCCTCAAGCGAGATGGCTAAGAGCATTCACAAGCATGTCGCACCGCTGGCAAAGATGGCAAAAGATATTGCTGTTAACGGTGCCTGATCCGACAGACTCACAACAAACACCAATCATGCTGTACACCCGACTCTAGAGAACACCGATGAAAGCAATCATTTGCAAAGACTATGGATCGCTTGATGATCTGACACTGGAAGACACAGCGCCCCCTGTCACCGACCCGCAACAACTGCTGATTAAAGTACTCTCGGCCGGTGTCAACTTCCCCGATGGTTTGCTGATCAAGGGCCTCTATCAGGTAAAGCCGGACACGCCGTTTATTCCCGGTATGGAGTTGTGTGGCGAGGTGATTGACTGTGGTGCTGCTACCGATGGATTTGCGATCGGCGACAGGATCATTGCATCCAGCGCTTCCTATGGTGCCTTCGCTGAGCAAGTCGCTATTCCGGCCGCATCTGCTATCAAGATTCCCGCATCCCTCGATCCGGTACACGCCAGTAACCTGCTGGTGGCGCACGGCACGGCACACCACGCCCTCAAGCAGCGTGCTAATTTAGCCCGCGGTGAAAACCTGGTGGTACTGGGTGCCGCCGGTGGCACCGGCCTGGCGGCAGTTCAGATCGGCAAAGCAATGGGCGCGAATGTCATAGCCGCCGCCTCAAGCGACGAAAAACTCGCGCTGGCCAAACGCAATGGCGCCGATGCCACCATCAATTACAGCAATGAGGCAATCAAGGATGCTATCCGCGAGCACACCAACGGCAAAGGCGCAGACGTCATCTATGATCCGGTCGGTGGTGACCTGTTCGATTCAAGCGTACGCGCCATGGCACGCAACGGCCGCTACCTGGTGATCGGTTTTGCCTCAGGCACCATTCCAAAGTTTCCGGTGAATCTGGCGCTGGTCAAAGAATTCAGTGTTGTGGGTGTGTTCTGGGGCACATTCACCCGCAAAGAACCCGAAAGCTTCGCCGCCAATATGCAGGAGCTACTGCAATGGCATCAGCAAGGAAGGGTCACGGTGGAAATTGACCGAGTCTTTGACCTCAAAGACACAGCAGCAGCGTTAAGCTATGTAATGGACCGACAGGTAAAAGGCAAAGTCGCCATCACCATCGGTTAATGCGCTTTGCGCAACTCGTTAAACTGTGTGACGCCAGGCGGTGGCAAGCAAAGTAATACACACAGCGCACCATAGAAACATTGCCACCGAAAACAAACCATTCCACTGCCACGACAAGCGCGTGCTGGGTATGCCGGTGATGCGTCCGAGTATCAGTGGTACGCCACCAAAAGGTGAGGCCGTTAGATTCAAGGCCCACCCCCAACTGAGTGAACACGCAACCAGGTTGGGGTCAGTTCCCTCAAACGGCAGCGTGGAGTACAGGCCGCCAATCACAGTGACTGTCAATATAGGCGGCAACGCAAGGTTTGACAGCAACGGCACTGACGCCATCACCAGCAAATACAACCACGGCTCAGCAACTGAGGTGACGCCGGTTACCTCAGCAAACCACAGGGGGTTGATTAAAGACACGACAATCACACCAATGTAGCCGGCACTGGCTAAGGTGATTGCCTCCGGTACGCCGGCGGGCACCGACTCACCCGCGATACTGCGCAATCTTGCAAAAAAAGCCCTACTCCCCCCTGCGGTTTGCTTGTTCTGTACCAGCAACCACAGCCCGGTAACCAGCGGACTGGCAAGCATCAATGCCGGCACAATACGGGACTGTGTAAGCAGAATAGTAAGTACTGATAAGGCGAACAGCACCAGGCAGACCAGCCCCAGACGCCGCGCTGATGAAAACGGAAACTGACCGCCGGCGGCGACCACCGGACGATTCTCACCGGCCAATGCAACACGCGCAAGCTGACCGGTTTTGCGATCGAGCAACCAGCCAATCAACAACGCGCCCAAGGCCGCAGAAATTCCGTAGAAGCACACCAGTAGCAGGTTTGCCCCGTCGACGACGCTGACGGTGATCGCCATCGACACTGTGGCGGGTGACCAGGCCACCGTCCACGAAAAACCGCGTATTAATGCCGAAATCTGTCGTTGCTCACGCCAGTTCACCAGCGCCTCATTACCCGCTGCAATTGATCGCGCACCGCGCTGTATCAACGGCCCCAGCAAGGTCAGTGCACCGAAGTTCAGCACCATGCCCAACAACTGGCCACCGCAGTGAATAGCCAGATAGCGCCGACCCGGACTGCGACTGGTCAGATACTCCCCCAGCGTCAGTACTGACGGTGATGTCACCGCACCATCGCGCAGTAATGTCAGCAGCACCATGAACGCCGTCAGAAAAGCGGCCTGCAGACCCGCGCGTTCAAACAAAGCCAGCGGAGACTCAGATAACAGCACCGCTGACACGGTAGCCATAGATGCCAGTGACACCAGCACTTTCTCGCGCAAGGCCAACCGTGGCAGCGCCAATACCAGTACCATCAACAACGCTGCAATTGATGCAGTGCCACCCGCGCTACTGTGCAGATGCAAATGCAGCAGCTGAAAAAAACCCACCCCGAGCAGAGAAATAGATATCAGACGCGACGAGTTGAACAAGACAATAACAGCGCTGGTTGGACCGTGTGAGTTTTACCATAAGTGACCGGCTGGCAGATAACAAGCAGACTGGTCTCTGTCGAGTGGTCTGTTACGTCCGCGGAACACCCGGGGCTAAACCGTGTGCGGGTTTTTCCTGGTATAAAGTCGCGACACCACCGCCATTAGCACCAGTGCAAAAATCACCCGGGCCCATAGCGCACCGGACAGATGCGCACCAAGCAAGAGAACCAGAATAGTATCGTCGATCAAACTATGACAAACACCGAGAAAGCATACGGCCAAAAACGCATCCCGCACATCAACAGATCCGGACTCTATATCTTTCACCAGCAGTCCGGCGCCAAAACTCAGACCCAGCGTCAAGCCAATGATGGTTATGTTGGCTGCACTGCGACTCACACCAATGAGCCTCAACAGTGGCACCACTGCAATAGTCAGCAGCGTCTCTATACCCAGCGCACGGATAATGCGCAGCAGTACAATAAGAGACAGGATAATAAAAAAGATACTCACTAGCGCCACCAGTTGATTCACCAGCCAGGCCAGCAGACTGGCATCAACCGGCTCCGGATTCCACAGCAGATCATTCGGCTGCTGCAGCCAACCGGTCCTGGTATAAATTAAGTTAAGCAGTGCCCCCAGAACAAAAGCACCGCCTACCCGCGACAACAAGGTCAGCCACCACGGCACTCCCGCTCTGCGCGCCACTGCGCCTTCGACCGGTATTGAATGGCTTAAGAGCATCAGGGTACCAAGCACCGTGACCTGAGCGACAGACAGCGGTTGCTCCGCTGCGATGGTGAAAAAAACAATCACCCCGGTATAGATATTGGTAAATAACGTCGCTGCCCACACCACGCTGATCGCCTCGGGCAATCCCAATACGCCCATCAATGGCGCCAGAGCCTTGCCAATAAGAACCACCATGCCCAGTTCTTCCAGTACCTTAACCAGTATGATCACCGGCACCATTATTTTCAGCAGAGTGGTATACACCGAAAAAGATTCAGTAAGTACCTCATGACACAGCGAGGTAACCTTCACGACGAACGCCGGTGGTGTTTTTTCGTCAATCGATGACACGAAATTCTCGACAAGCTTTAGCGATAAGATGGCAGGCGGGCAACAAGCCAGTGGCCATTATAACTACCCACAGCAACGCCGATTGACTTTTACCGGGACGATCAGTCTGGTGTACCCGCGGGCCCTGACAGATAACGACGCACATTATCCTGAAGCTCTGCCATCGCCGGATCCTCAAAACCAAGCTGATGCAGATTCTCCACCAGCTGAAAGAGATACTCGCAATTGCGTCCGAACGACCCTTCGGCGGTGGCTATATGCCTGACCATTGTTGCCATATCCAACCCCCCGCAAAAGCGCTCATGCGCAGGGTCAACGACAAAAGCCAGCACCTTCACACGCCTGCCGGAGTTATCGGCAACTTGCGCATCGACCCAGGTGGGTTGATACACATAGGACATCATCTCACGGCGAAACAGAATATCCATTTCGGTATCGAGGTTGGTCGCATCGATGCGATAGGCCAGACCATTACTGGTCCCTCCCGGCTCCAGCCCGAGCATCAGTCCGGGGTTTTCTGCACTTCCACGGCCCAGCACCGTCCAAAAGCAAAAGCTTCTATGGAACCCCGCAACCATGCACTTTACTGTATCCGCATAATGCAGAGCCGGGTTCCAGATAAGGGAACCATAGGCATACACCCAGACTTCATCCAGCGACGGCGCTTCGGCGAGGGTCCTGGCAATATGGTCTGCGCGCTCATCATCGGGCATCAAGCGCATGCTACCGGGCTTACTGCGGGCCAGTCGGGTGATATGGCCATCCAGTATCGCTTGTCGGTTAAGCTCTTCAGACACTATTTTCAGTCAGGACACAAAGAGGTGATTAATCTAGAATCTACCGGGAAACAACGATAAACCGGCCACACGGCTGACCGCGCCCCTGCATTGCAGGCATTGTCCACAGTGACAGCCTGACGCCGTTTTACTCAGGCACAGCACTGACCTGCAGCAACAGCTTGCCATTGTTTTTTCCTTCAAATAACTTGTTGATCACGGTTGGCAGTGTCTCGAAGCCCTCGTCGATATCCATTTTATATTTAATCCGGCCATCCATCATCCACTTACCCAGATCACTGAGCGCATCGCGGCTGCGATGCACATAGTCGAGCACCAGAAAGCCTTCGATTTTTGCACGCTTTGAGATAAGCGCCGCCAGGTTGTGTACACCGGGGCCGGGTTCAGTGGCGGCGTATTCAGAGATGTATCCGCACAGCGGAATTCTGGCGCCAACATTTAGCAGGCCCAGCGCCATGTCGAGTGTTTTACCCCCCACATTCTCAAAGCACACGTCGATCCCTTTCGGGCAGGCCTGCTTGAGTTGCGCATAGGCATTGGCATCCCGGTAGTTGATCGCCTCATCAATACCCAGATCATCCTTAAGCCAGCGGCATTTATCTTCCGAACCGGCAAGTCCGATCACACGCATGCCCTTTATTTTACCAATCTGGCACACAACCGAGCCTACCGCACCGGCCGCAGCCGACACGAGCAAGGTCTCGCCTTTTTCGGGCTTACCCACTTCCAGCAAACCGAAATAAGCGGTGATGCCCGTCATCCCCAACGGCCCCATGTACGCGGGCAACGGCAGGCCGCTTTTCGAGGGTACTTGCGAAAAACCACGCCCATCGGTAATCACGTGCGTCTGCCAGCCAGTCATACCCTGCACCACATCGCCCTCTTTAAAGGCAGGATTGCGGCTTTTGATCACCACGCCCATACCGAGGCTTCGCATCACCTCGCCTTTCTTAACCGCGGGCAGATAGGTGTCCATCTGTGCCCACATGCGCTGGGTCGGATCAAGCGACAAATAAATCACCCTCACCAGAAACTGCTCATCAGTCAGCTCCGGAATCATGACTTCCTTGAGTTGAAAATCCTGCTGCGTGAATAGTCCGTTAGGGCGCTGGGCCAGCAACCACTGCTTATTCATTTTATCGTTCACAGACTCACCGAAAGTTGGGTTCTACAGAGCTTGATATTAACCGATCTATGCGGCGTTCAGCAGCGCGACTTTCCATCACAGGCCACGCGGCCACCTGCAGGAGCCACCGGCAGTGACACCAAACCGGGGGCATTTTGCGATCATATGTCGCCACAGACAGCCCTGGCGTCACTTTCGGCAGTCACAATCCGCAAGCCTTGAAGGTTAGCAATAGGTAATAAAGCAACGGACAATTTCTTCATCACCGCATCAGTGATTGATCAGGTCAGGCCGTCAAATTCCATTCGCGGCCCCGGCATGTAATACAATCGGTCTCTGCCCGCCGGGCGCGCACCACAACGCGACGGCCGAACCCGCCACTGAACGACGAGTACTACGCGATGAAGATCTATCTTGGCCTGGGGTCTAACCTCGGAGATCGAAAGGCGAATCTGCGCCAGGCTATCGCTGAGCTGCAACAGCGCGGTGTCGCACTGTTGCGGGCTTCCCCGGCCATAGAAACCCCTGCGCTGCTGCCCGATGACGCCCCCTGGGAATGGAATCAGCCGTTTTTAAATATGGCCATCCATTGCGAGACTGACTTTACCCCGGAGCAACTGAGAACGCATATCGGCGAGATTCAAAATAAGCTCGGCAGAGAAAATAGATCCCGCTGGTCACCGCGCCCGATGGACATCGATATTCTGTTGTGGGGCAATGAAATCATTCAGACCGACTCTCTGACTATCCCGCATCGCGACCTGCACCTGAGGCACTTTGTCCTGACCCCGATGATCGCCCTCGCCCCGACCCTTAAAATACCCGGTAATGGCAACAAAACTCTGCTGGAGTGGTCACTGTCGCTGCCACATCATATACCTCTGTGGATGGGTATCGTTAATATCACCCCCGATTCCTTCTCAGACGGTGGCAGGCACCATGATCCGCAGGCTGCCGCCAGGACCATAGATGCGATGGCGGAGCATGGCTGCAACATTCTGGATATCGGCGGCGAATCGACACGGCCCAACGCCGACACTATAGATGAAGACACAGAGTGGGCCCGCATCGCACCGGTGCTGGAATATATTCAGCACAAATGGCAGGACGATATACTGCGCCCGCAAGTCAGCGTCGACACACGCAACGCAGCCATCGCCCGGCAGGCCATCGACAGTGGCGCTGACTTCATCAACGACGTCAGTGGTCTGACCACACCCGCCATGCTCGAACTCGCCGCCGACAGCGATTGCCAGTGGATTGCCATGCACAGCCTGAGTGTGCCGGCCGACCCGAACATCGTCATCGCCCCCGAGCTGGACCCGGTGGCCGAAGTTTGCCGCTGGATTGAATCCAGCGCCGAGCAATGGGATAAAGCCGGAATCGCGATGCACAAGCTGATTGTTGACCCCGGTATCGGCTTCGGTAAAAACCCGTTGCAGTCATTAAAGCTGTTGCAACAGGTGGCACGCTACCGCAAATACGGTGTGCGGTTGCTGGTGGGACACTCTCGAAAATCCTTCATGAAGCAGTTTACCGGCCCCACCACCCACGAACGCGATATGGCAACTATCGGTGCGGCAATGCAACTGTGTCAGCAGGGTGTTGATATCCTGCGCGTACACAATATACCGGATCATCTGGCAGCCTACCGCGGCTGGTCGCATCTGGCCGAATAGTTTCGGCAGTCGCGCATCCTCAAAGCGTCTCCGGACTGACTGGCCGGTCGACTTTATCAGAGTGAAGTGATACTAATGACTGACGCGGGTGGCAACACCGCCCACCGGTTTATCAGCATCAATCTGAGAGGATATATGGGCAAGATTTTCAGCCGTCTTACGACCACTGTCGCCGCCGTGCTTCTGAGCACTGGCATCGTCGCCGCAGAGGAGCCAAAGCGGGGAGGGACGCTCGTGATGTCCGCTCCACAAACACCACGCCACCTGAATCCGGCCGTGCAATCGGGCACAGCAACCGGCGCTCCGGGTGCACAACTTTTTGCGGCCCCACTGCGCTACGATGAAAACTGGGAGCCACAGCCCTATCTGGCAAAATCGTGGGATGTATCAGAGGACGGGTTAACTGTCACACTTAATCTGGTCGAAGGTGCCACCTTCCACGATGGCGAGCCCATTACCTCCAGTGACGTGGCTTTCTCGGTGAAAACCGTACAGGAAAACCACCCGTTCAAAACCATGTTTGCCCCTGTCGAGTCAGTTGAGACTCCAGACCAAAACACCGCCGTGCTTAAATTGTCGGCACCTCATCCAGCACTGTTACTGGCTATGTCATCGCAACTACTGCCGATTATCCCCGAGCACGTCTACGGCGATGGACAGGACCCGAAAACGCACCCGCAGAATTCCGAAAATGTGGTGGGGTCCGGGCCGTTTAAACTGGTTGAATTTAAACGCGACCAGCATATCATTCTAGAACGCAATGAGAATTTTTTCATGGAGGGACGTCCCTACCTGGATAAAATAATCATGCGTATCATCAAAGATCCATCAGCGCGCACCATTGCTATCCAGAATGGCGATCTGCACCTGGCCGCGTTTGAGCAAAGCGCACAGAATATCAACCGTATTAAAAAGGCCAAAGGCGTCAATGCCACGCCGGACGGTTATGCGGCGATTGGCCCTATTGCCTGGCTTGCTTTTAACACCAAGCGGGAACCCACCAGTGATATCAATGTAAGAAAAGCGATAGCCTATGCCATCGACCGCAACTTTATCACCAAAGCAATTATGCTCGGCACTGCAGAACCGGCAATGACCGGCATCCACCCGGGCAGCCCGTTCTACGAAAAAGACGTAGAAGCCTATGACGTCGATCTAGATCGCGCCAACCAGATTCTAGATGACGCCGGCTACGCGAAAGGTGACGACGGCATGCGATTCAAGCTGTTTGTCGACTATGGCTGGGCAGATGTAAAAGCAGCAGCGGAATACGTAAAACCACAACTGAAGAAGATCGGTATCGATGTCTCTGTACGGGCCTCGCCCGACTTCCCGACCTGGGCCAAGCGCATCAGCACCTATGATTTCGACATGACCTGGGATGTTGTCTTCAACTGGGGCGATCCAGTCATCGGCGTTCATCGCACCTACCAGAGCTCGAATATCAAGGAAGGTGTTATCTGGTCAAACACCCAACAGTATGAAAACCCTAAAGTCGATGCTTTGATGGCAGCCGCCGGCAAGGAAACCGATCTGGATAAGCGCAAAGCGCTGTACTCCGAGTTTCAGAAAATACTGGCCGATGAACTCCCCATGTACTGGGCCTATGCATTGCCTTATCACACGCTGTATAGCGACAAAGTGGGCAATGTACCGAAAGGCATCTGGTCTACCAGCTCACCAATGGACAGAGTGTATCTGAAGTAGTCCCGGCACCATGGCGAAGCACCCTGCTTCGCCATGGCTTGTTCTATACTAAATCTCTCATCACTAACTACAGAGAATCTCATGGCCGGTGGATGGTCACGCGACGGTGCCGTACAAGATCAGATCGACGCAAGTGTGCAGGATGCTGTCAGAAAAGCGCGCGATCAAATGCCCACGGGCGACAGCCTTTCAGAATGTGAAGAATGCGAAAAAGCAATCCCGCTGGCCAGACGCGATGCCGTACCGGGAGTTCGCCTTTGCGTTGCCTGCCAGTCTGCTCAGGATGAAAGCGCCGCCTTAACATCGTTCAATCGCCGCGGCAGCAAAGACAGCCAGCTCAGATAGCCGGCACTACTTTAGTGCAGGCGAGGTGACTCGCTGTAGTGATCGCCTTCGTTTTCACGCAGATGATCAAGCAGGTTCTGCTGCTGCTGAAGTAGCTCATCGTCTTCTGGAAACAGCATCAATTGGTAGTCGAGGCAGGTCAGCACGACGTTGGCGTCACCGCTCTGACTGTGGATTACTTTTAGATTCTCCAGCACGCGACGCAGAATCTGGGGAGAATCGGCGTTGTTGAAAAACCGTTCATTGGGCTCTACTTCCTGACCATAAAGCCCGGACAGAATCTCATAACACTCGCTGCGCTCGACTAATCGACCACCAAAGGGATCAATCAGTTGCTCACGTCCGTCGAGCTCAACACGCAGCAGAAAATGGCCCGGAAAACTGATACCACGGGCGGTCATACCGTTATCCAACCGCTCGACCACGGCAAGATAGACCAGTGCGATGGTGATCGGGATACCCTGCTTGGATTCAATCACCTGGTTTAACAGGCTGTTGGCAACACTGTAATACTGATTGCTGTTGCCGGTGAATTGCTGCTCCACCGCCATAAACTCAACCAGTGATTCAGCATCTTTCACCGGGAAACTTCCAGCCTGTTGCACAAGGTCATCGATGCGCGCGATTTCGTCAGCCACGGACAAGCCCGGTTGAAATTCACCCGCTATCGTCAATGCACAACGCGCCAGATCTATACCGTCAGCAGAGACCGATATTGCATTGAGAAATTGCTTCCGGTAATTCAGTGGATACTACCTGCAGATGCCGTTTTGATCATCAGGATATATTAGCACCGGTCGGCCAATACAAGACCTGCGCGTCCATAGGTAACATTACCACCACTACATTCAGAATAAGCCGCTGGTGCGTAGGGTAGGCCGGGTACTGTACGCTGTGCTGCACACTGATCGGTGCGCCGCACGGCTCCGGTTTTGTTGACAAGGGCAACGCTGCGTTGCACATCGATACACGCCATGCAAAAACTGAGGCGTCACTGCCGATGACTGAACGGCGTCAGGCACGTACCCCCGGAACAAATTCACAGAGACCGCGTAACAATGGTGAAACTTGTCCGATCTACCGGATTATTAATAAGCGCCGCAGCGCTGTTGAGCCTGTTGTCGCTATTAAGCACACAGCACTGGTTGTTCGATCTGCTGGCAAATTTCAGACTGCAGTATCTGGTGACCGGCGCTATCGCCCTGCCCTTGCTGCTATGGTGTAAATCAACCCGGCCCGCCTTGATCGTGCTTGCCGTTATGGCGGTTCATGCGGTTGATGTGGCTCGCTCACAGTATCCACAACGGCAGATACAGGCCAACGCCAACCCGGTGCTGCGTGTGATGAGCAGTAACCTGCTTGCGTCGAACTCAGCGCACACTGATGTGATCGCACAGATCAATACACTGCAGCCCGATCTGATCGTTTTTCAGGAATACACGCACGCCTGGCACAGTGCTCTGTCGAGGTTATCCGGTCTCTATCAACACGGTATTTTCAAGCCGCTCAACAGCCCATTCGGGATAGCGCTCTACAGCAAACATCCGCTGCGTGAAACAGGACTGCTGATCAACAACAGCGTACCGGAAATAAACGCCCTTGTGACATTCAACGACAGGCAGATCGCGGTCCACGGTGTGCACATCAAGCCGCCGATATCCAGCGCATTTCACAGCGACAGAAATCAACACCTGCGACAACTGGCAAACTACACAAAGACCGCAACCACAGCGCTGCTGGTACTTGGCGACTTCAACACAACACCATGGTCCGGTCATTTCCGGCAGTTTGTGCACACCGCAAAGTTACACGACGCACGCCGCGGCTTCGGGGTCAAACCCACCTGGCCGGCGTCGATACTGCCACTGCAGATACCGATCGATCATATCTTTGTAAATGACGCGCTGGATGTAGTTGCCATTGATACAGCCAGCGTCGAAGGCTCAGACCATAAACTGCTGTGGGCCGATCTCAGATTACGATAACGGACCGGGCAACTCACAGCCGGGAGGCAGGTCAGTTTTGTGGTGTGGACTGTCGACAGCATCGCAATTCTTTTGGATGCCAACCGCAGCAGCCACAAGCCGCAAATAAACCGCAAACGAAGCAGTGCAGCATCGCGGCGGACCGATAACAATTATTCGACGACAAGGGATGAATTAGCGGTACCCTGTCCCCCCAATCGATCATTGATGCGGTCTTCCTTCCAGTGCTACGCCAACGCCCGTCCAGCTACGACTATTTCCTTCTCTGCAGTCTCGCCGCGGTGTTTGGCAGCAGCTTTATATTTACCGGCATCAGTGTCCGCGACATCCCCCCGGCAACGGTAGTGACAGCGCGACTGGGTATCGCGGCGGTCCTGGTATTACTGGTGCTGGTATGGAAAAAACAAGCGTTGCCAGGCAGGGGTAAAACCTGGTTTTACATCATCACCGCAGCGGCTTTCGGCAACGCCATACCGTTTTGCCTGATCTCCTGGGGACAGGTAAAAGTAGAAGCCGGGTTGACCGCAATTTTCATGGCAGTCATGCCGTTGTCTACCATCGTACTGGCACAGCTATTTACCGATGATGAAAAACTCAATCGATGGAAAGTTGCCAGCGTACTTTGCGGGATCGCCGGGGTAGTCATTCTCATGGGGCCATCAACACTGCGGGGCATCGGTGATGACACACTACGCCAACTGGCGATTCTGACTGCCGCCGTGTGTTACGCGATCAACGCAATAATTACCCGTAAGCTCGCGGCCCTGCCAAAGCTGCCAATGATTGGCGCACTACTGCTGGTGAGCACTATGATGGTGTTGCCAATAAGCCTGATGATGGATCAGCCGTGGCAATTAAGTTATTCACTGCCACCGGTATTATCCATTGTGATACTGGCCATATTCCCGACAGCCATCGCCACCTGGATGCTGCTCGCTATCATTGACCGGCAGGGCGCATCGTTTCTCAGCCAGATAAATTTTATGGTGCCTTTATTCGGTGTGCTGTTCGGCGCGATCTTTCTGCATGAACGCTTATCAGCCAACGCATATTTTGCACTGGCAGTCATACTGCTGGCGATTGCCTTGTCGCGCCGCGGAAGCTAGAGGTTCGGGGTTGACTGTCGATTTCCCCCGGCATTCATAAGAACCGCGATGTCACCAGAGGGGGTAACAGCATTCGATAGAGCCCACCGGAACAGGGCAGTTATTGCCCACGCTCTATAGACCAAACGCCATGCTCTCTATATTTTCCAGAAGAAAAGTCAAACCAACACCGGTCGCAACAGCACAGGCCAGTCGGGCACGGACATCAGCGGCAGTCAGCGCCCCCAGCATGCGGGTCACCGCCAGACCACTGCCCACCGCCAGCAACCATTGCACGACTGACAAACCGATCAGGTAGCCGATCAGCACCGATGGCGCAACCATTTCCTGCAGTACCAGGGTTTGACCGAACGCCCACCCGTGGCACACCCCCAGACCGGCGAACAACAGAATCAGAGGCATGAGCGTCAGTGTTTTTCCAAACACGCCGATACTGCCCAGCAACAGAATCGATGCTGCGACCAGAATCTCTGAAGCGGGTAGAACAACCCCCGCCATATTGATCGCAACGCCGGCAATAACACCGCCTATCAGCGCCACAGGCGCACTGACAGCATAGCCGGCGTAACTGGCCAGTACACCCGCAAGAAGAATGAAAAACAGATGATCAAAGCCCAGTATCGGGTGGCCAATGCCGGACAACAGACCGTGACTGAACGTCTCCATTGGCAGGCCGCCAAGTGGGTGATGAGCCAGCACAGGCTGCGTCAGCAGCAAAGCGCCTGCGATCAGTAATACAGATGAGCTTGTTCGAGTCATTGGTGATTCCGAAGTGTCAGGTCACCGGCATTATGCTCATGGATTACTGCTATTGTCATCTGCCAGCGACGCTAAACTCCCTCAACGATGGTTTGCACACTGGTCGACGCCGACATGCGAAGTTGCCTGGCTTGTGCGTATTCATCCGAGTGATACCACTGACGGGCAGCGTCGTAGCTCGGAAAGCGGATAATCACATTGCGATCACCGGGCGGTGTTCCCTCATGGCTTTCCGCCTTGCCGCCACGCACCAGAAACTCACCACCGAAGTGCTCAATGGTTGGCAGTACCAGCTTGATATAGCGACTGTAGATTTCGGTGTTTGACACATTGATCTGGGCGATGACGTATCCGTAGGGCATAGTAAAGCTCGGTGGCTATCAGGGCTAAACCCGACTTTACCTCAGATGACGCTCAATGAGTGACGATGACTCCTATAGCGCCGGCCCCAGCTCTATCGACGAGCCATCACTGAAGCGATTAAACCGGAAACGGCTAATGTCATGCGCTGGTGTTTGGTTGCGGACAAGCTCAGCTACCAGTTTGCCGGCAGCCGGCCCGATACCAAAACCGTGCCCGCTGAATCCGGTCGCGAGCACCAGTCCTTTAGGCGACGGTGCATAGTCAATCACCGGGACCACATCGGGCATGGTGTCGATCATGCCCGCCCAACTGTGGGCCACCTGAACGTCACGTAAGGCCGGCAGGCGCTTTCTGGCGCGCTGCATAATCTTTGCAGCGGCACGCTGATTGGGCTCGGGGTTGAGAACACGATTGCGCTCAAATGGCGTTTGCTCATCGGCCTGCCAGCGTCGCGCAGTACGCCAGCTGTCGGGGAAATCCACCGGCTGCGCGGGCCTGACCCGGTAGGTGTCCCACTCAGTCATCATGGCGGGAATAAATTTCCCGAAATTGCGCACGGAATCGGGCCCTATAAAGTGCTCTGTCAGATCACACAGCGCCAGTGAATAACCGCCATCCTGTCGACGACGGAAGGCGAGCTTTTCGTCCGCTGCGTTACCGGAATATATATCCGCCGCAGCGCTGGTGGCTACCACGGTGGAACGCACCGTCAGCTGTGGCAGTGCAATGCCGATATTACGTGCAAACAACGAGGACCACGCACCAGCGGCTAACACCACACGGTTGCAGCGCACCACACCGTGCTCAGTGACCACAGCGCTGATTTCACCATCGGTCTGATCGACGGTGCGCACTGCGCAGTTCTCACGAATCACCACACCACGCTTGTGCGCGGCACGTGCCAGTGCAGGCACCGCGACCCACGGTTCCGCGCGGCCATCACTGGCCGTGTACGACGCACCCAGCCACTGACCGGGCCTGGCATCAATCAGCTGCTCGACCTCTGCCGCTGTCAGCATTCTGGTATCGAGCTGATGCTGTCTGGCATATTCCAGCCACTGCTCACGTCGCGCCAGTTTGTTCTCGGTGCTGGCCAGATAGATCACACCGGTCTGACGAAAGCCAAGATCCTCACCGATCTCCTGTGCCAGTGACTGCCAGATTCGATTAGCTTCCATCATGACAGGGAGTTCCGCCGGATCGCGGTTGTGCTGGCGCACCCAGCCCCAGTTGCGCGATGACTGCTCTCCGGCCACCCGACCTTTATCGCACAGCAACACACTGACGCCACTGCCGGCCAGGTAATAGGCCGTGCAGACGCCGATTATACCGCCGCCGATGACAACCACATCGACGGCATCCGGAAGCGGATCGCTGAAGTTCACAGGGGAGGCTGTCGAGATCGTGGTCACTTTATTCCGGTCATTTCTGTTGGCCGTACCTGATTAAAAAGGAACAGCAGAAGTAAAAGTCACCCGCTCACCACTGAGCGGGTGGTCAAAACTTATCGACGCGGCATGCAGACACAATCGCGAGGCGGCGCGGCCGTAGAGTTCATCCCCGACAATAGCAGCGTTCAGTCCCTGCGCGTGAGCCGTGTGAACGCGCAGCTGATGAGTACGACCGGTCTGCGGATACAGCTCAATTCGAGTGGTGTCTTGATTGCTGTCTACCACGCGATATCGCGTTACTGCCGCTTTGCCATGCTGCGCGCAGACACACTGGCGCGGCCGGTCGTCGATATCAACCCGCAATGGCAGTTCGATAATTCCCTGTAATGGATTTACCCTGCCTGTCACGACAGCAAGATACTTTTTGGTTACCTCACGACGCTGAAATTGCTGCTGCAAACGACTGCGCAGTGCTGCAGAGCGGGCCGCCACCAGTAACCCCGACGTCGCCTGATCGAGCCTGTGCACCAGCATATCCGACTGAGTGTCCGGATAGCGTTGTCGCAAACGGGACTCGACAGAATCCGACAGTCGCTTACCCGGAACCGACAACATACCGGCCGGTTTGTCGACCACAACAATACTGCTGTCTTCGAAGACCACCACAGGCTCATTATCGGTAAATGCCGCTGGCTGCTCATGACGCGGCACGGTCACCGTCAGACCACGCAGCATAAATGGCAGAATCGGTCCACACTTGCCACGACAGGCTGGATAATACTGGCGATGATGCCTGATCCCGCCGCTGGGCTCGGCGCCCCACCAGAACTCGCCGAGACACACGGGCTCAAGCTGACATTGATAACAATATTGCAGTAGCTTTATCGCGACGCAGTCTCCGGTGCCGGACGGGGGCATTTTATCGGTGAAGAAACGCTCGATCGCAGCATGTCCGGCGCTGGCATTGCAGAGATTGTAGCCCGCAAAAACAGCTTGCTGCAGTGATCGGGACAGCGATGCCCGCTGCTTGGCCAGTGCATCGATCCGCTGTTGAAACTGCCCGATAGATTGCTCAGCGGTGGCAATTCTATTGCGCCAGTGGACTGATAGCTCACGGTAGCGACGTTTATCACCACTGCTCTGAGCCGCCAGTGATGCCAATGACTCTGTCAGGCTATCTGCCGTACCGGCATGCAGTTGCTGTCGTTGATTAGCGCGTGCTTCACGCCGCCTCAGATGCTCTTGTTTCAGTTGCTGCAGGTGTTGGCAGGCTTCTGCCTGTAAGCGCTTTTTTTCGTTGACCGCCTGTTGCAGATCAGCACTGTTTTTTAGCGCCCGCAGACGCGATGCCATTGTTTTTAAGCGCGCTTCACCGGCGGGTAAAAAGCAACGCCGCTGTTCAATATCAAACACCGGCGGCACAAAGCCCGGCACCGACCATTCACTACCCAACATGCCCGAGAACGCTGATAGATAAGCAAACTGATTGTCGGTGGTTTTTACTACCAGCGCTCCGAGCATTTTCCCGCCGCCGCTGCGATGAAACTGATGCGTGGTCGTTAGCTGAGGTAATCGCGCCATCAGCAACTCACAGGCCTGTCGGGCCAGCGCGTGCGGTTGCATTTCAAACGGACTGGGGAAGTCCACCGGCGGTGTTACAGAGGGCGTAAAGCCCGTGATCAAAGACGCCTGTGTCACATCGGTACAGGGTAGTGTCGATACACCTGATTAATTTCTTCTATAACCTCAGCAGAAAGCGCCAGGTCCGCTGCACCCAGATTGGTTTTCAACTGTTCCATTGAGGTGGCACCAATAATAGTGGATGCCATAAACGGACGGCTGATGCAAAATGCCAACGCCATTTGAGCCGGATCAATGCCATGTTTTTGCGCGATAGCAAGGTACTGATCCAGGGCCGGCTGCGAGTAGCTGGACAGGCGACCGCTTAAATCGTCATTCATGGTTCGCCGCGATCCCGCTGGTAGTGCACCCTGCGCGTACTTACCAGACAACAGTCCGGCTGCCAACGGTGAAAATGCCAGCAGGCCGACGTTCTCATGGTGAGACAACTCCGCGAGATCAAGATCGTATAAGCGATTCAGCAGACTGTATTCGTTTTGAATACTGACGACTCTGGGCAGGCGGTTTTCTTTTGCGATTTGCAAAAATTTAGACGTACCCCAGCAGCTTTCATTAGACAACCCGATAGCCCGTATTTTGCCTTGATCAATATGCTTTTGCAGAGCAAACAACACCTCGCGCATGTGATCCAGTGTTTGTTCGCGTGCCTGCGCAGTGGGATCGAAACGACTCCACTGACGGAAATGATAGGAACCCCGGTTGGGCCAGTGCAACTGATACAGATCGATGGTATCGGTTTGCAAACGGCGCAGGCTGCCATCCAGCGCAAGACGGATTTTTTTCGGCGATATGGGCACGCCGTCGTGGATGTACCGGGGACCATCACCAGTCACCTTGGTGGCAATCATGACCTGACCGCGTTTACCGCTTTTTTTAAACCAGCTGCCTATGTGCTCTTCGGTCCTACCCTGGGTTTCCTCCCCCATAGGCGTCGTCGGGTACATCTCGGCGGTGTCGAATATATTTACACCTCGTTCAACCGCATAATCCATTTGCTGATGAGCCTCAGCCTCAGTGTTTTGAGTGCCCCAGGTCATGCTGCCAAGGCAGATAGCACTGATATTCAGATCGGAGTCACCCAGCGTTTTATACTTCATATTGTTCCGTCAGTTTCGCTATTGCCGTTATCGATTGCAGTGATTACTGCAGATTTTTACACAGGTAGACACGGTCAAATCCATCTTCGTGAAGCCGATGAGTCTCACGGTATCCGCGCTTTGCATACCATGCCAGATTTTCGGTCATCTTTACATTGGTGTACAGCACCACGTTGCGGCACCCGGCTGCAGTTGCCACCTGATATAAATGGTCGAGCATGAGATCGGCAAGCCCCTGTCGCTGAAAATCAGGGGACACGGCGATGTTCTCGATAAACAGATCATCCCGACGCTGGTAAGACACAACATACCCGGCAACCTCAGCCTGTGTGCAGACCACCAGCACCTGATCAGACTCTACCGCTCGGTTGAAGTCAGCCAGCATTGGTGCCGGCTCTCGACCGAGGCGCTCGACATACATAGCATAGGCACGCTTTGCGCACTCTATAATGGCAGCCACATCGTCGCTGTGTGCTGGCCGCACATGCAGGCCAACCGGGCTCACAGGTACCGGCCATCAGGGTTGCTGAGCATTATTCAAGGCACTCCAGCCTTCTCTATAGTATTGGATAATCGGCAATGACTGGCTGCGATTTATCTGCACGTCAAGTCGGGGCAGATCCTCGGGCATGGTCAATGTAGCACCAAGTGACTGCGCATTAAAATAGCGGCCCGGATAGACAGTGGCATCGGCTGTGTCCAGTGCATGATTCGCTGCAATAAAATAGCCCCACAGTCCAAACGACGGAATATACACATTGGCGGGGCGCACGTGATCAAAGACAGCCTCGATAGTTTCGCCGATACTCCAGAATGCCCGACGCGCAAACCATGGCGAGGTTGCCTGCGTGACCATCACGCCACCAACCGACAGCCGCCGGGAAATGCGCTGGTACATGGCAACGCTGTAGAGTTTTGCGACATCTTCACTTTCAGGGTCCGGCAGATCAACGATCACCACATCAAACAGATCACCTTGCATCGCCAACCATTTCCAGGCGTCAGCATTGATCACCTGCACCCGCGGATCGTCAAGCGAATGATTATTCAGTTTGGCAATCAGTCCATGGCGACGTGCCAGCGCCGTCACCGCTGGATCGAGATCAACAACGGTAATAGACTCGATACCGGGGTGCTTTAACAACTCCCGCGCGGCCAGACCATCACCGCCACCAATAACCAGCGCCCGACCGGGTCGCCGCGCAAATGCCAATGGCAAGTGCACCAGCACTTCGTGGTATCTATATTCATCGAGGCTGGAAAACTGCAAATTGCCGTCAAGGTACAGACGCAGGTCATCGCCGCGTTGCGTCAGTACCAGTTTTTGAAAACGACTTTGCTCGGCATGAATCACCGGATCCTCATAAAGTGCACGCTCAAATAGTACCGCAGCAGGCTTTGCCCACAATGCACTCAGTAGCAGTAAAAGCAGTGTTAACAGCAAGCCGATGGCAACTGCATAGCGCCATCGATTTAAGTAGGCCTTGAACGACCAGGCGATGATCATTGCTATTAGCAGATTAACCAGCCCGACAGCACTGGCAGTAAGCAGATGGCCCAGATAGGGCAGTAATATAAAGGGGAAAATCAATGACGCCAGCAGCGCGCCAAGGTAGTCAAAGGTCAGCACCTGACTAATTCCTTTTCGCAATCCGCTGCGGGACTCAAAAATACGAGTCAGCAGCGGCAACTCCATACCGATCAGAATCCCGATGACGGCGATGATCACCAGCATGATCGGGTAGTAGAACTCGGTCCAGGCATAGGCGCCATACAACAGCAACGCCGAGACACCGCCTACCGCCCCTATAGCCACCTCGATCGCGATAAAGATCGCTACCAGGTTCCTGACGACAGACTGCGCCATCCAGGCCCCAACCCCCATAAAAAACAGAAAAAGCCCTATGGTGAGGGAATAATGAATGACGCTTGAGCCCAGCAGATAGGTGGACAGACTGCTGATTAACAGCTCATACACCAGGCTGCAGGCGGCAATGATAAATATAGAACCACACAACAGGATAAACTGGCTGTCGCTGACCGGCTCTTCGCTTAGTGATTCAGTATTCGTCATGGCCGGTATCGCAAGCATGGTCACATGCCTTGTCATTGATCATTTTTGTCGGGCAGCTAAAACGGCAACCCGCCGGGAAATTGCCCCGGACAATTCCGCGTCAGTTGCGGCAGTTTACACCAGCGTCACGCGGCAATGTCGCGTGATTCCAATGCAGGGTAAAGCCCGTAAAATGCGCACGATCTCTGAGCTGCAGTTCTTTAGCAACTCCTATGTGCCGGGCACGGGCAGAGCCTGGGTGGCAGAGCCCACTAAACACAGCGGCGATAGTGACTAACTGGTTAGCACACTGGCAATGATAATGCAGACACCCAGCATCATAGAGCCGGCCAGAATCGCCAGCGCTCTGTTTTCCTTGTGGGTCACTTCCTCGGCAAGGTTACCGGGCGTGAGCCAGTCCACCACCTTGAACCCGACAACCGCCATCACGATACCCACCACCGAATAGAGTATGGTCGAAAACAGTTCGGCGGAAAAACCAGCCAGATCAGTCTGCGCCAGTACGGGGGTACTGGCGGCCAGTAATATCACACTAACAGCCAACCGGTTTTTGCTCATCAGTCTCTCCACTTAACGCAGTTAATTATAAATTTCTAAAGGATAATTACGGTTTTATTTACCGGTGCGCGGGCCGCCGCCAACATACGCCCGCCCTGAATTGGAACGCAATACTTCTTTGGCGCCCTCACCTGGAACCGATTCCGCCGAGTTGCCACTGACTGCGTACAATGACGGCAATCCGACAATGGCCATCAGTACAATAAACAACAATGGGTAGTGTAATTTTTTCAATGGTGTTTTCCCGGCTCGACACTATTTAACCGCTTATTGATGTTTTTTGGCATCACGGGTACGCATTTTTACCGCAATGGAAGAGGCGGCAGAACTGACCGACGAAGCCTTTGAGCGGGACAACACAATCAACAACAGCGCCCCGATACCAGCAAGCATAAATGGCATCATGTTGACCCGATTGGGTTCCAGTGTCAGTCGAAAGTCAGCGTCTGCTGAGGTGGAGGCCGGGTCCGCAGCAACAACAACCCGATAGGTATCGGGTTCGTCAACGCGTATAAACCAGCTTGACGAGGTATCACTCTCAGACCAGGGGCCATCGGCATCAGATCCGCTTTCATGCCAGAACTCAAGGTACTTTGTGTAGACTTCCTGGTCGTCGCTATTGATCAGTGACAGATCTACACCGAACCATGTGTTATTGCTGACACCATTGATGGACCCGTGCAGATTCAACACCTGGCCGGCATCCGCTATGGTAAATTGCTGCATCGGTACATCGTCGTCACCGCTGGCCAAAGGCACCAAATCGGTTGTTTGCTCGCCGCCGCGGTTGAGATAAAGTGCGCTGGCCGCCAACAGCGGAAACGCGATCATCAGAATTCGCATGGTCTTGCGCCAACGCTCCATGTGCTTTAGAGCGCTGTCTTTGCCCAGACCCGTCAGCATATCGCTGTGTGGAATCATCGCCGACTTGAAAAATTCGATCTCACGAATCTCCCCGCTGTCGTCGAGTCGGGACTCTACGCTGGTGTATACGCGTTGCTTACCACCCTTTGCTGTTTTGATGCTCTTTGAGCGACGACTTTCCGAACTGTTGTGTTTTTCATTCGGTGTCGGTTGATAGCTGAATTCTCCTGCAGCAAATTCCAGCTGCCACTGACCGTGTTCAAAACCCTTGTGCTGGTGGTCCGGTAACTCCGGTTCCATCGGGATATGTTTTTCCGCCCAGTAGCGGCGGTTACCATCATCGATCAGCCACGCCATTTCCCGACGTTCATTGAGCATCCACCAGTTGGTATAACGAGAGAAACTCGACTCCCATTTACTGTCCTCTGAGTCGTACTCGCGAACACGCCCGGAGAACAGCTGCACGCCAACCGCCTGCCAGCGCTGATCCCGATAGGTAAAAAAATCACCAATGGTAAAGTTGGACTCCAGATCAATAGAATTATTCCAACGCCGCAAATCACGCTCATGCGCCGGGTGCTCCGCATCGCAGCCACAGTACTGACAAATAACGTGGCGGGTTTCGAGCGACTGCCGCGCCAGCCCTGCCCCGCAATTGACACAGCGAAAAATCTGCGCCTGCTGCGGATTGAGCACTGCGACATCGTCGAGCAGTTTATCGCTGAGCCTGGTTTTCAGACGCTCCAGTTCATTGTGAAATTGCGGGTACTCGGTCTGTAACTCGGGAATGGCCTGCAGCGACGATTGCTCGTGCCCGTCGTCAATATGGCGCTGCAGGGTGTCGAGCACTTTATCCGGATGGATACCCGCAAGGCGTTGTGATATTTGCATGCTACCGCGACCTCACAGCAGGTGAGTTAACAAGGGCATCACCACAACCGGGCAAACACGCCTGGCCCCGACAGCGGCCTCGATGCGGGTGAACCGTCAGTCCCATAATAAATCAGCACCGGACACCACCAGGCTCTGTGACACACTGACATCCCGGCCGGTCGCCTCAATCGAGAGTTTTTTGCCACCACCAATCACATCGATACACAGCACCTGCTCACCGGGCATCGCCGCCACCGGCAGAGAACCTTCAGTGCCTGCGACTTCACTGTTTATTTTTTCGGTAACAAACCAGCGTTGGTTGTTTATCTGTAAAGTTGAGCCCACTTTCGCATTGGCGAAGGATGCGTCAGTGGCGTCCATCTCAATTTTTTTATGCAACCGGTAGCGGCCGTCGTCTTCTTCGAGCCAATGGTGTACGCCATCGTCAAATTCAAGCCACCATTCATCCCAGAACCCGCTGCTGTAGGTCACCCGCAATCGCCCGGCCACCGTAAAACGCCGATCCATAAACACGCCACTGCGGCCCAGGCGTAACATCGACGGGGCGTCAAGTGCGTGCTCAAACAATCCACCGGAAGTCCAGCCATTATTGCTCAGGTACAACCAATTAGCGCAATGCGGGCACTCCGTGCTGCGCACATGCGCTGATAGATCGCCTATGGCGACCCCGCAGGACGGGCATGATTGCAGTGAGCTGAAGCCCATCGATTACTCCCTGGTTGCTGCAAGACGGCCCACTACTGATAGCGAAACTGCATAAGTGTTAGGCGTCTTGCACGGTTGCCATTATTATAAGCCTTATAAGCAGTTTTTGTGTGTCCTGGCGGCAATCCCGACTTCTCGCACGACTGCCGTTTAAAATCAGGAGACAAATTATGGGATTGAAAAATCTGTTTGCGTCGCTTTTTGGCGGCGGAGGCACACGCAGTGACGATGACCAGCCCGACGTTGAACCCGGACAAACCACCGAATACAAGGGCTACAGCATCACACCAGCGCCAATTGCCGAAGGGGGACAATTCAAGACAGCCGGCAGTATCAGCAAGGAAATTGACGGACAACTCAGGCAAAGCCAGTTTATCCGCGCCGACAACCACGCGACACGCGACCAGGCCATTGAGCATTCTGTTGGCAAAGCCCGACAGATCATCGACGAGCGCGCCAGTCACCTGCTCGACAGCGAGCGCTGCTGACACGATACGCCTGCACAGCCGCTCGCCCACCGCTCCTGTGGATACCTCCCGGCCGGAGCGGGTGCGGCTATTTCTGCCAGCTCCAGACGCGCAATGGTGGAATATTGAGCCACTCGAATTCTTCGGTTCTGCGGTCAGCCCGGTAAAACTGATTCAGCTCATCGACCCGCCTGCTTAGCTGGTAGGCAACAAAACGTCCATCAGTGCTCAGCTGCTGATGGATCAATTGCAACAGGGTTGTCGCTACCGAGCGATCCATACATGAAAACGGAATCCCCGAGATCACCGCATCGGGCGGCGCTAACTGATATTGCGCAAGAATAGAATCCAGATCACTGGCGTCGCCGTGATGAGCCGTGTAACGCGGGTCATCTATACGCTGACCAAGACGAAATAACCCGGGATTCAACTCAATGCTCAGCAAGCGAGCGTCCTGCGGCATAGCATCTAGTATCGCCCGTGTGGTCCCGCCACTGCCCGGTCCCAACTCAACAATAGTCCGAGCCGAGGTCAGCGACGCGGCTTTTATGATACGCCGCTTCAGGAACACCGAGCTTGGAATCACCGATCCAAGCTGACGCGGATTTTTGATAAATTCCGTTAGAAAAATTACCGCATCCGTGGCCTTACTCACGATCGGTCCTGCTGAGTGTCTGGGTCATGTAAGCCGCACAGTAGTCAGAGCGGATGTGCTTTTTCATAGAATCTCTAGTTGACGGTCCCGATCACGCAAGTCGGCAAAAAGCCGTTAATTTAACCGATTGCCAGTGGTCGGGCAATCGTATTACAGAACGACGACAGCACGCACCCGCACAAACCCGGCACTTTTTCCGCTGATTTACCTCTCTACTGCTGTGGCAGATAATCCGGCGACCAGTTCAGTACGACATTAAACGACAAAGAAATTCGCGGCTCCTGCGATAAGTTTGGATGCACAAAATGATGCAGAAACGAAGGCCACAGTAACAACATTCCGGATTGCGGCTGAATAGTATGCTCGGCCTCAACCTGCGGGTCTTCACGAATAGCCGTCATATTGGCCTGCGGCCGTGGATCATAGAACGAAATAGCGCCGGGGCGGCGGTCACTGCGACCGGGAAGCTCTTCAACCCGCTGCGGGATATTGATGTAATAGGTACCACTGAGATAGCTGTGCGGGTGGTTATGCAGATCGTGATAGTCACCGAAGCGATTAATATTAGCCCACCCCTGAAGCTGCCATGTGGCTTGATAACGCTGGCCTTGCAGGTGTAGATAATCAATCACGGTCTTGTTGATGCACTGCTTCAGCCATTGCACCGCCGGATGCTCCATACCGAGGATATCCACACGCCGATAATCAGTGGTCAAGTCGCCGGCTTGCGCATCCATACCGAGTATCAGCGAACTAAGCACCGGGTTTGCATTGCCGGCATCAGGCAACTCGCGCTGCATCAACCGGGTAGGCCACAACTCAATCACACCATCTTTGTTCATTTTGTACGGCCTCCCGTGAAAGCTGATAATTGCCGCTTCGCTGATACTGAAGCAGCCGTGTAAAAAAAGAAAACGAAATTGCCCTTCTGGCGGGTAATCGACGTCTCTTGCCTAGTGGTTACAATGCTCACAGCTGTCCAAATAGTTCACGGCAGGTTCTGACAGCAAGTCGAGTAAACACTTCCGGTTGCTCGAACCTTTAGGGGCCTGAGTTCCCTGTCATATATCTCCAGGAGTACCAAACATGAAAAGATCATTGGCCGTAATTGCGGTTTCCGCACTACTTATCGCTGGCTGCGGAAGCGACAACGACGACACTAGCACCGGGACCGGTGAGGAAACCACCACTGGTGAAGGTGAAGGTGAAGGCACCGGTGAAGGCGAAGGCGAAGGCGAAGGCACCGGCGAAGGCGAAGGCGAAGGCGAAGGCACCGGTGAAGGCACCAGTGAAGGCACCGGTGAAGGTGAAGGCACTGCCGAGACCGACCGCAGCGCATTGTTCGACAGCGCGACGGCGGCAACCGGAAGAGACCCGCTGGCCCAGGTATGTCCTGCCGATACCGCCGCTGCAGATTCAGATACCGGCTGGGTGAATACCGGCAACTCATGGTGCGTGTACAAGTGCCCGGCTGACGCCGCACTGGCCGACAATCCCGGTGACTGGGGATACGACACCAATACAGATGCCACATGCCGGAATACCACAGAGGTGGCTGGCACCGTGGTCAACGCACCGATCTATCCGGCACCGGCACCGTTCACCCAGATCTACGTGACCTCTACGGCAAGCACCAGTGATTTCGGTGGCAACTATACCTGCCAACTGATGAAAACCGAAAAAATAGACGACGTCGATACCTGGGTTGAAGATAGCTCCAGAGCAGCGTATCAAATCACCCTGAATGCTGATGGCAGTGCCGGTGTCTGGAGCAATATTCCAAACGATGCTAACGCGTTCTCAACCTTTAGCTTTGCCGACGGTGCGCTGACCATCGAGAACTATAATTTCGATACTGCCGGCACACCAATGTCTAATGTGGCGGTCGGGACCGGCAGCTTCACCAACTGGAACAGCAAAAACTCAATAACACGCTGTACGCTACAGGGATAACATCCAGCACCACGTCAATCCGCCGCAGCCATCGCTAGATGGCTGCGGCAACTGACCGGGTTATCTGACCCACAGAAAAAAACCGGCGTTATACCAGCAGTGCAGCAATATCGCTGGCCACACACTGTCACTTCGATCACGAAAATAGCCAAATACCAGCGACGGGACAAATACCGCCAACGCCCACAGCAGCGGTTGATTAAGCAGATGCGCCATCGCAAACATCACGCTGGTCAGCACATTGGCAACACTGAGGCCGAGCCATGCCCGGCGAGCAACCGCCAGGCGCTCGAGCAACGACGTTTGCACAAAGCCTCGAAACGCCATTTCTTCAAGCACTGGATAGATCAAACAGGTATAGAGCAGCAATTCCGCGTTGATCACCCCATCGCCTGCCCCAGGCATTTGCCACCGCAGCAGTAGCCAGACGCAAGGCCCGATTCCCATGGCAAACCAGAAGTGCCGGTCGGCATACCAGCATTTTTTCCGGATCAGCGATTGCACAGTTGGGCTGGTACCTGACATCACACTAAATGTACCGGTTCAAGGTATAAATGCCTATAAAAGTCTAATTTTCCAGGATGCCGTAAGCGCACTCTACGCAGGTAGATAGCGGCTTTCTATTCATAGACCACAATAAAACCGGGTACCTGGCAGCAGGCTTGTGGCTTTTAGGAATGCCGCCTTACGCTCAACCCGGGCCGGCCGGCCAATGCAGACAAGATGCGGTCCGCCGTTTTCCCTTCGCCAAACGAAAACACCCGGCAGGCGCCGGGTGTAGATGATAGTACTTTGTCAGGCCGGCCACTGAAACATTATTAAATCTCTTTGGCCAAAGCCCCAACCGACAACAGGCTGGCTAGTCGACTTCTTTGATCATTATCTGATCCCCGGAGCCATTCATATGGCCGAAAGCAAAGGCTTGCAGGCGCTCTTTCCCAATGCCTTTCTTAACCAGGTAGCCGACCACCGAACGAGCACGCTCACGTGCCTGTCCGCGCACTTCCCATGGAGACCCGGAGTTACTGGTATAGGAAAGCACAGCAATTTTACTTTGCGGGTGCTCTTGCATTACTTCAGCCAGGTTATCCAGTGACTGCATTGCTCTGGTCGTTAATTTATCGGTTTTACCGTAAAAACGCACATTCTTCAGATAGCCATCCAGCACCTGACAGCCTTTACCGTCGACCGGGTATCCCGCGCGTGAATCACATTCATCATTGTGATCCATTACGCCGTCACCATCGGCATCATCAATCAGCAACGGTTCGGCTAGCGGTTTTGCCGCTATAGCCGCTGCAACTTCAGGTTTCGGCAGGTTGCCCAGTAGCGCGTTTGCGTCAGCGTCCTGCGACACTTTATTGATGAGAATAGTGTCCATATCCGGCTCGACAGAAATTGCCTGAACCCGGGCTGGCACACCTTTTGGCATTGCTCTTTCAGCCACCACCAGTTCGATCGAACTGACTGATGCGCTCACTGCCGGTGCTATCGCTGCAACCGCTAGATCCGGGGACTTAACTTCCAACTCAGCCGGCACTTCGACGGCGACCGGCACAACTGCCGTGACTGGTGTAACTTCGTCCACAGCAACAATAGCATCCCCTTGCGGCTCAGCCACAACAGCTACCGGCACCACTTCGGACATTTCATCCTGCACGGTCTCAACAGGCTTAAACAGCGCGGAGACCGGCGTTCCTATCACCGTGTCATCGACTGGCGCGGATTTGGCAGAGCCGAAGAATTTCGAAATAAAGGTGCCGAACTTCGGCCGGGTCACTTCAGTGACGGTGTCTTGCATGGCGACAACCGGGCTGTCGTTGATTTGCGCCGAATCCTCCACTACTGCAGGTTCCAGCAACTCCTGGCCAGGCAGATCCTCAGCGCCTATGTTGAGTTCTGCAATTTCAACCACAACCCCTTCACTGGCAGCGTCTGCTAGCGGGTGTGCTTGCGCGACTGGCAGATCCAGCGCGTCAGCCTCAGGGACTGGCAATGGTGCTACCCGGATCGGCTCTTCAGCCGTGTCGAGCGCAATCACATCAGCAGGCATGTCATCAAACGCCGGCTCTTCGGCGGTATCTGCCAATGCCGCAGGAAGCTGATCCGGTGAGTTACTGCTAACCGCCGCCAGAAGCGCTGCTATCGGTGTTCCTATGGCATCGGAGGAGATGGATTTTGCCACCAGCGCATCACTACCCAACGAACTGATTTGCGTTGCATCGGCGATTTCCGACGCCGCTGTCAGCTGCGTGAGCATCGCGGGAGCTTGTAGTTGCTCGAGTACCTCAGGTGACGGATCCGGTTGCGGCAAGGTCACAGCGATGAGCAATTCTTCCTGCGGATAAACCAGATTGCTGGTAACTGCCAGTGACTCCCCGGCAGCGCTGCTCAGCAGTTCGGAAACCCGCTCCGCTGCGCCAGACGATGCGACGTTACCACCGACAATCAATTGCCCGTCAGATGCGGCGAGCTTGAAAGCGTCAACATGGGTAACGCTGCCTGCGGTATCAAACACCGGATCGATCCAGTCCACCGGTGCGAGCGACTCGACCAGCTGCAAATCATTGATAATCATTTCTGCGCCGTACACCGCCGCAGCGCGTTGATTGATCAGGTCAATTTCCCCGGCACTGCCGAAGGCACCTGAAATCCTGACGAGATCAATATCTTTTTCAATGACCAGGCTTGCTGCCTGCATCATTGTCGACGCATCGGGCGCAGCCAGAAAGCTGGTCTGAGCACAGCCAACCACCGCGCTTAAAAGCACGGCTGCAATAATTTTGCGACCCGGCCTGCCGTACCGCTGGGCCTTTGTTTTGTTACTACTATCGGGGGCTACCGAGTTGGCAATCAACATATGTGAACTCACCGGATGTTCTGAATAAAAAGTAATGTCAGGGAGGAGACAAATTCTCTACCACTACTTTTAGTTCACATCCGGCAATTCGTCAGAACATTCTTGCTGATATTTCTTCGACCCGACATCAACTACCGGGTCAGTGAGCGGATTACCGATCACCGAGCCAGCGCGCCACATCGCGCGCGTAGTAGGTCATGATCGCATCTGAGCCTGCCCGTTTCAGGCACATCAGAGACTCCATGACAGTTTCGCGCTCGTCCAGCCAGCCATTCGCCGACGCGGCTTTCAGCATCGCGTATTCACCACTGACCTGATACGCAAACACCGGCACGCCAAACTCACGCTTAACGCGGCTGATGATGTCGAGATACGGCAGACCCGGCTTCACCATCACCATGTCAGCCCCCTCATCAAGATCCAGCGCCACTTCGCGCAGTGCCTCGTCACTATTGCCGGGGTCCATCTGATAGCTGTATTTATTGCCTCCACCGAGCGTACCGGCAGACCCGACGGCATCGCGGAAGGGTCCATAGAACGAAGACGCATACTTAGCGGCGTACGAGAGGATTCTGGTGTTGCGAAAACCACCCGCTTCCAGCGCCCGACGGATCGCGCCGATGCGACCATCCATCATATCCGAGGGGGCAACAATATCGGCTCCGGCCGCGGCATGTGACACTGCCTGCCTGACCAGCACATCGACAGTTTCATCGTTGACGATATACCCGTGCTCATCCATCAAGCCGTCCTGACCGTGCGACGTATAGGGATCGAGCGCGACATCAGTCATCACACCGAGTTCTGGAAATTCGGCTTTCAGTGCCGCCACCGCACGCTGAGCTAATCCGTCAGGGTCGTAGGCCTGCTCAGCCCGATCAGTTTTCACATCGTCGGGGGTCACCGGAAATAGCGCCATGCAGGGAATACCGAGCGACATCAGGTTTTCTGCTTCCCGCAGCAGCAAATCAATGGTCACCCGGCTGACCCCGGGCATACTTGCCACCGGGTGGCTCTCGCCGGAACCCTCAATGACAAACGCCGGGTAGATCAGATCATCGATACTCAGGGACGACTCTCGCATCAGACGGCGACTGAAGTCGGCTTGTCGCATACGGCGCATGCGAGTGAAAGGGTAACCCGTGTTACTCAATGTAAGGCTCCATTAGAATATCGGCGAAGGTTTAGGCAGTGCGGTTGGTCAGGCCTTATACTGAAGGCCGGAACGATCACCACACCGCTCGCGGTTTAATCGCCGCCATCTCTGCACCGGGACGCGCAAGAGGTGCGGTGTGTGATTCACCTGTTAGTCAATAGTAGCAGTATCTGATCGCTGCCTCATCGCCCTTACTCACCGGAATGCAATGCAACAACAATTCGCAGTATTCGGCAACCCGATTGCACACAGTAAGTCACCGTCTATTCACCAGCACTTTGCACAGCAATTCGGTTTGGAGATCGACTATCAAAAACGGCTGTCGACCGCTGAACAATTCGCTACAGATGTGATGGAGTTTTTTTCATCCGGAGGGCTGGGCTGCAATGTCACAGTCCCGTTCAAGGAAGACGCCTATGCGATGTGTCAGACGCTAACCCCCCCGGCAACGCGGGCAAAAGCAGTCAACACCTTATTTGTTAACAAGGAAAAACAGCTTTGCGGCCATAATACTGACGGCATCGGACTGGTGAATGATCTGCTTAACCATCAGCTGGACATCAAAGCGCGTCATCTATTGGTTGTCGGTGCAGGTGGCGCGACGCGCGGTATTCTCGGTCCGATCATCGAGCAACAACCCGCTTCTATTACACTGGCCAACCGCACTTACCACAAGGCCCGGAATCTTGCAGCCGAATTCGACGACCTGTTCGCTATTCACACCAGCGCCACAGAGCAACTGGATGTTGCGCACAAGCCCGATCTTATTATCAATGCCACATCGGCAAGTTTATCGGCAGAAGTGCCGATTTCGGATATCTCGCTGTTGAGCAAGCACACCGCATGCTACGACCTGGCCTACGCCACTGAACCGACCGCCTTTATGCAATGGGCTCACAACAATGGCTGTGATCAAACACTGGACGGCAGGGGCATGCTGATAGAACAAGCCGCTGCAGCTTTTTTTACCTGGACCCGCCTGCAGCCGGACACCGCCGCTATAAACGCAGATTTTGCGTCCCGCTGAAAACACCACTGAACATACACCCGACTAGGTCATCGAATCACTATGAAAAAACTTATCAGCCTGCTCAGTTGCACTGTCGTCTACCTGGCACTGCAGTCAGTGGCCTATACGCAAGAAAATTTTGCAGACTGCAAAGGCAGCAGTACGTTAGCCGTCGCAGACAAAGCACTTCGAATTGAGGTTGCCAGCGATCAGCGCAGTCGCAATTACGGACTGATGTTTCGCCGCTCACTCGGAACCAACTGCGGCATGCTGTTTGTATTTCAGGACAGTCGCTACCGCACCTTTACGATGCGCAATACACTGATACCGCTGGATATCGCATTTATTGATGACGAGGGGAAAATTAAAGAAATACTGACCATGCAACCGGGAGTTGATCGCTACCCGTCAGCAGTTCAGGCACGCTACGCACTGGAAACCAATGCCGGCTGGTTCAGCAGCAACGCCATTGCGGTTGGCGAGACACTTCAATTGCAACTGGACGATAAACTGATATCCATTGATAAACTGAAGTGACCCGTGCCCCCCGGTTGCCAGTCTGCCGTAGCGGCAGGTCAATAGGCTTTTCTATAACCTGGGAATTTATCACCGGGAGTATTGCCCGTACCGGTCGGGCTATGTCAATATTTTCCGCTCACTACCGTTGCCCGCCGGATTGTCGGGCAAATAATCTTGAAATCAGCGCCCGTCTGCTTTACTGAACTGACCCGAAGCAGAGTGCGATTTTAATGTCGAAAATGACGGGCGCCGGTAAATACCATAGCAATACCGTGCGCGTTGGCGGCATCGATAACCTCGTTGTCACGCATAGACCCACCGGGCTGGATGATCGCCGATACTCCGTACTCCGCCGCCTGGTCAATGGTATCCCGAAACGGGAAAAACGCATCGGACGCCAGCGCCGTACCAGACACTGACAAGTCTGCATCACCGGCTTTGATCGCCGCAATCTTGGCAGAATATACGCGGCTCATCTGCCCGGCTCCGACACCGACGGTTGCCCGGTCCTTACAGAAGACGATAGCATTGGACTTCACATACTTGACGACCTTCCAGGCAAACAACAGATCGTCGAGTTGCGCGGCATCCGGCGCCACACGGGTGACCGTTGACAGATCGGATTGCGCTATCACCAGTGTATCCGCATCCTGCACCAGCAACCCGCCGTTAATGCGTCGGTAGTCCCGCAAACCTGCATCATCCACTGACCGCTCAGCCGGGCTATTGGTGTATTCGAGTACCCGGATATTCGGTTTGCCAGACAGCACCTCGCGCGCAGCAGGGTCGACCCGAGGTGCGACAATTACCTCGGCAAACTGCCGCTCGATAATCAGACTTGCCGTAGCAGCATCGAGTGGTTGATTAAATGCAATGATGCCGCCAAAAGCAGATACCGGATCTGTTCTGTAGGCCAACTCATAGGCCTGCGACAGAGTCTCTGCCATCGCCACTCCACAGGGGTTCGCATGCTTCACAATGACACAAGCCGTGGTATCAAACTGCTTAACACATTCAAGTGCGGCATCCGCGTCGGCGATGTTGTTAAACGATAACTCCTTACCCTGTCGCTGCTGCGCATACGCAATGGTATCGGCAACTATGCCGTTCTCGCGGTAAAATGCTGCAGACTGATGTGGATTTTCGCCGTAGCGCAGGTCGCTGCACTTGTGAAATTGCAGATCCAGCGTGTCTTCAAAGTTGCTGCTCACCGAGTCAGAGGTCTGCTGCGCCGAGGTAAAATAATCGGCAATGGCACGGTCGTAGTTTGCAGTATGCGCAAACGCTTTTTGAGCAAGCGAAAATCTGACCGATGAAGCAATACCCCGGGAGGTATCAAGCTCCTGCAGCAGCATTGAGTAGTCCGCCGGATCAGTCACCACAACAACGTCATTGTGGTTCTTCGCGGCCGCACGAATCATCGCAGGGCCGCCAATATCAATATTTTCGACAGCATCTGTCAGAGTACAATCGGGCCTGGCAATAGTTTGCTGAAAAGGATAGAGGTTAACCACCACCAGATCTATCGCGTCAATTCCGTGGGCCGCCATGACCTCCACGTCAGTATCACGACGGCCTAGAATGCCGCCGTGTATCTTCGGGTGCAGGGTTTTAACCCGCCCCCCCATGATCTCGGGAAACCCTGTTACTTCGGATACTTCCGTCACGTCGATGCCGTTAGCGGCCAATTCTCTGGCCGTGCCACCAGTCGATAATATTGCCACTCCACGTTGGTGCAACGATCTGGCGAATTCTATAATTCCCTGTTTATCAGAAACACTGATTAGGGCCCGATTGATTTTACTGATCATTAGTTCGACAACGCACCAGGTGATTGTTATAGGGGTAACTGTATTGATTCAATAGAAAAGCAGGACAAATTGAGCAACCTTCACTCAACCATTCCTGCAAAGGCAGGCGCTGATTTTATCAATTCGTCAGCGTCTGTTGCAGAATGTTTTTGCAGGCACACAACGGCGCTGATCATCGGTCTAAACGCCGCCGATGTCAGTCACGTCTGCAATCCGTTTGATCGGTAATCACAGGCCACACAGAATAAAACACAAATGAACAATGCCGCAGTGGGTGGCACGCGATGCCGGCGCCCCCCGGACTCAGAACAGTAGCAGCGCGGTGTTGAGAAACTCCGGAGTACAAAAACACCGGCGCCTATGCCTACCTGCCTGTACCCGTGAAATGACAGCAACCCTGGATTTACTGCTCTGCAGCTAGCACAAATTATAGTGCGCCAGCTTTTTGCGTAGGGTCCCCCGGTTTATCCCGAGATAGACAGCAGCGCGACTTTGGTTTCCATCACAGCGTTCAAGCACTACGCGAAACAGAGCCTCTTCTACCTGACCGATAACCAGGTCATACAATTGGCTGGGTTCTTGTCCGTGCAGTATTTTAAAATATTGCTCAAGTTCTGATTCTACCTGCTCTTGTAACGGAGAAATAGTAACCGTACTCATGATGCAATCCCCACCGGTTCATTGTTCAACAATCTCGATTCATTCCTGAAAGAAGAAGACTCCATTCCCGACTGCGGCATTGGCGATGATACCCCAATGCCTTGAGTTTCAAAAAACACGTCAATCTCATTTAGCTGATCTTGCGGGTTTTCCAATCGATACATGCGTTGACGAAAATCAGCCGCATGTGATTTTCCTTTGCAGTACCACGCAATGTGTTTCCGCGCTATACGCACACCACTATATTCTCCGTAAAGCGCGTACAAATTCTGCAGATGCCATTTCAATACAGAGGCACGCTCGGCGTCGTCCGGAGCGGGCAGCTTCTGCCCGGTAGCAAGATAATGTTTGATCTCGCGGAATATCCACGGGTTGCCCTGCGCTGCCCGGCCAACCATCACCCCGGCCGCGTCGGTCATTTGAAACACCCTTGCAGCATCTTCCGGCGTGTTGATATCTCCATTGGCCAGGACCGGGATTTCCAACTGCTGGACGATCTCTGCAATAGTTTCATATTCTGCTTCCCCCAGAAATTTGTCAGCACGCGTACGTCCGTGTACTGACAACAGCGATACACCGCTGTCTTCAGCTATGCGGCCTATGGTTACTCCGTTTCTGTTGCCTGGGTCCGGTCCGGTCCGGATTTTCAGTGTCACCGGAATATTGACACTTTTAACCACAGCCGCAAGAATTTTATACACCAACAACTCATCAGATAAAAGGGCTGAACCCGCCAACTTGTTGCAAACTTTTTTGGCCGGGCAGCCCATATTAATGTCAATAATATGCGCACCAAGTGATTCATTTAGCTGCGCGGCCTCGACCATCATCGCCACATCGCCGCCTGCTATCTGGATAATCCGAGGCTCAGCCTCACCGCGGTGATTCATTCTGGTTTGCGTTTTTCGACTGGCAAACAACGCTGAGTTAGACGTCACCATTTCTGAGAACGCCAGGTCCGCGCCCAAATGCTTGCACAAAACCCGAAACGGACGATCAGTTATACCCGCCATTGGAGCAAGTGCAACGGGCCTGTTGAACTGGTACCGCCCTAGACGCATAGAGGTTCTCTGTGATTCGGATAAACGCTGGGGTCACGATAACCGGCAGAGGGGGTGATCGGACGCGACTGCGAAGTTTAGCAGAGCAACGCTACCGGTTCACGAACAGGGTTCAAAACCAGCCGAACATTATCGAACGGCACATTGCCCACAAACGACAGCAGCCCTGGCTTTTCAGCGCCGGCTAACGCTGCATAAACTGCCGGACTGACATGTTAACCAGTACCCGGCGATAGCAGGGTTACGCTTCAACCGGCGCATCGCTCGAATACAGCGCACCCACAGGATAGGGTGGTTTATTCGAACTCAAGCTCAAAGGATTGTGCATCAACGCCGGGATCTATGATGTCAAAGTTGATCCGCACAGGCTTGCCAGAGGGCAATACCGAGCCAAGCGCTTCTTCTGACTGATACTCCTCCGGGGCAAACTTGCGATGCGCAACCGGCTGTCCTTCGCCATTCGCCATAGTCACCACCAGCACTGGATAGGTTTGCGGAAAGGCCGCCTTGTTTAATAAATCAACACTAATCACCAGGACGTTATCGAGGGTCGGGTGGCTGTACATTTTGCGCCGCATGATCTCCAGACTATCAATGTCTTTCTGCACTGGTAACTCGCAGCCCGTAAAACCGCAAAAAGCGCTCAAGACGGGCTGCGGAAGTCCGAGCCTGGCAATGTTATCACGCGCCAGAAAAAGGCAGGCACAGGCAAACACCAGCAGACCGATCACCGGCAGCACCCACCGCGAAGCAGAACGCTTCGCCACGGGCTGTTGTTGATCGTCGTCCAGATAACGCGCAACGCCCTTGGTTCGCATGTGTGCCTGCATATTCTGAGCAGAGTCGATGTCTGCGGACCGACCGTAGCTGTGCCGCCCTGCCTCACTGAGGATATCGTCATCCAAGTGCAGCGGATCACCGGCAGCAACCACCGGCAGTCCGGTCACCGCATCAAAACGCGGTTGATTATCAGCAACACCCGCAGCACTTCTCGCGCTTCGGGCATAACTGGCTGACGCGATCAGATCGCTGACATCGCCGCTGCGTTCAGGTGCGTCAGGTGCTGACGCGGGAGACCCGGACTGCCGATCACGATCCCCCGTCGCGATCCGCCCTGACGGATCAATATCGGTTTCCACCGGTACCGGGGGCTGACCGTCCTCATCACCAGCATGTGGATAATATTGCGACCGGCTGTCGTGATCATAATCCGCAGAACTCTGCCGACGTTCAAGATCGAAATCACGAGGATTGCCACGCGGAATCCTTAACTGCGGATCTCGCACTTCGCGAAAGCGCTCATCGCTGCGGGCCGGCGGCGTGTCCCGGTGCGGTACGTACTCTGGCTCGATACCGGTCAATCCATCCAGCGCCAGGGTTTTTTCGAATTCCAGACTTTTACTGATCTGCTCGTCGTCGATCGAGCCGATAACCGGGTCCACCCGGTCTTCGAAATGTGAGCTGAAATCAAGATTCGGTCTCGCCTCACCTGCTACTGAAGCGCCGCCGCCATACTGCCTGGTAAATTCTTCGGTATCGTCACCTAAGGCTGGCTCAAGCAGCAAGGTGTCGGCGGTTTCCAGATCAACTTCCGGCAGCCGGGCTGACGCAACTGCGGTGCTTTCGGAAACAGCCGGAACAACCGGACTTGCCGTTACGGGCTCGGGAACCGACCGCGTAAGCACCGGGACGTTATCGGCGTCGGCAACTAACTGTGAGCGCGCATTAAACAGCGCCATGCACTCACCACAGCGAACCGTCGGGTCTTCCGCCTGCAGCAACTCGGCGCTAATCTCAAACTTGGTGCCACACTGGTTGCAACGGGTAATCATGTGTTTGATCCTGAGGTATTCGGGGTTGGATTAAAAATCCGTGAATTTAGTGGTCGAGCATCGATGTTGAAATAGCACAAAGCTGGATTAAACATCATACTGATTGTATCCGGTCTTGCTTCCTGGCGCTGTACAGCACCCATTGATCAAGCATTGATGTCTCGCAGTGTTGAAAGTCCTGTGCATAGGCTGCGGCCAGTGATGCGGCCTGCTCTGCCAGCACGCCTGACAAACCCAGTCGGCCTTCCTCACACAACAGCTCAGCAAACCGACCAGTGAGATCAAGCAGTGGCCGCAATAGAATATTGGCAACCAGCACATCAACTTTGCGATCCACCGCGGAATCTTTTTCACAGATAATAATTTGATCCGCCACGTGGTTGCGCTGAGCATTCTCCAGCGTTGCGGTAAGTGCTTGCGGATCGATGTCATAGGCGTACACGCGGGTTGCACCAAGACGTGCAGCGGCCACCGCCAGAATACCGGAGCCACATCCGTAGTCGTAGACGACTTTGTCGCTTAAGTCCTGCTTTGCCAGCCAGCGCAGGCATAGTGTCGTGGTGGCATGAGTGCCTGACCCGAAGGCAAGGCCGGGATCGATCATAAGGTTTACCGCCGCGGGGTCAGGAGCATCACAAAACGACGGCACCACCCACAACGCCTCACTTATCTGCATGGGCGCAAAGTCGTCCATCCAGACTCTTTCCCATTCCTGTCCCTGCAATTTTTTAACGCTGATTTCAGCACCACTGATGCCCTTGACCTGACGTTCGATCAAGTGCGACAACAGCGCACTGTCGGCGTCCGCTGCAAACATGCCGGTGATTTCTACTTCAGGCCACAGCGGCGCCTGGCCCGGTTCGGGCTCATGGATCGGGGTATCCATTGCATCCTGCAAAGTACACGAAAGTGCGCCAAGTTCCTGCAACGCTGTTTCTATCGCCTCGGCAGAGTCACCCTTGGCTTTTACTTTTAATAACAGGTAGTCGTCATACATTGTTGCGATCACCTGCCGGACACGTCCGTGCCGCCGTTACCCGGGTATTGTGCCCGGCGTCGGTCAGCACATTTACAGAAAACGCTATTATCACGAGATACCCAGCTTTTTTTCAAGGTAGTGGATGTCTGTTCCACCGTCGGCAAAGTTGTCATCATCCATGATGTTCGCCAACAGCGGGATGTTGGTTTTAATACCAACGATAAACGCTTCGCTCAGCGCTCCACGCATACGTGCCACCGCGGATTCACGCGAGTTCCCGTGCACTATCAGTTTTCCAATCATAGAGTCGTAGTAAGGCGGTACACGATAACCGTTATAGATATGTGAATCGACCCGCACTCCCAGGCCGCCAGGTGGATGAAACTGCTCCACCAGTCCCGGACTGGGCATAAAGGTGTCCGGATCTTCTGCATTGATTCTGCATTCAAACGCATGCCCGTTAATTTTTACATCCTGCTGCCGGTAAGCCAGTGGTGCACCGTCGGCAATACGCAGTTGCTCTTTGACAATATCGATACCCGTAATCATTTCCGTTACCGGATGCTCGACCTGCACACGGGTGTTCATTTCGATAAAATAAAACTCACCGTTTTCATAGAGAAACTCAAAGGTTCCGGCGCCACGATAGCCAAGCCGTTTGCAGGCATCGACACAACGCGCACCGACATACTCGCGTTGCTCGGCAGTGATACCCGGGGCAGGTGCTTCCTCGACCACTTTTTGATGTCGACGCTGCATCGAGCAGTCGCGCTCAGCCAGATGAATGGCATCACCATGCGTATCGGCAAGCACTTGAAATTCGACGTGGCGTGGCGTCTCGAGAAATTTTTCCATGTAGACCACATCATTGTTAAATGCGCCCGCGGCCTCTGTTTTGGTCAGCACAATAGAATCAACCAGTTCGTGGTCGCCACGCACGACTCTCATACCACGACCGCCACCTCCACCTGCGGCTTTGATAATAATCGGGTAGCCGATGCGATTGGCAATTTGCAGGTTAACGATCGGGTCTTCACCAAGCGGTCCGTCCGACCCCGGCACACACGGCACACCGGCGGCACGCATTTCGTTGATCGCGCTGACTTTGTCTCCCATTAAACGGATAACACCCGGCGTCGGGCCAATGAAAGTGAAACCGCTGGACTCGACACGCTCTGCGAAGTCTGCGTTTTCGGATAAAAATCCATAGCCCGGATGAATCGCATCCGCATCTGTGATCTCGGCCGCACTGATCAGCGCCGGAATATTCAAGTAGCTGTCTGCCGAGGCAGGCGGCCCGATACAGACCGCCTCGTCGGCGAGCCTGACGTGCTTTAGCTCCCGGTCAGCGGTGGAGTACACGGCGACAGTGCCAATGCCCATGTCGCGACAGCAACGCATAATGCGCAGCGCGATCTCACCACGATTGGCAATCAGTACTTTTTTCATGCCCTCAGGTGACAACCATCAGTGGCTGACCGAATTCAACCGGCTGGCCGTCCTCAACCAACAGCGACTTGACTGTACCGCTGACTTCACACTCGATCTGGTTGAGTATTTTCATCGCTTCGACGATGCAAATGATGTCACCCGGCTTAACTGACTGCCCGACCGAAACAAACGCCGCACTACCGGGCGCCGGGGAGGCATAGTAGGTACCGACCATCGGTGACTCGATGACTGTTCCGTCGTCCAGCTCGTCAGGCTCGGCCCCCCTGGTGGGTGACGGCGCTACCGGCAGCGGCGAAGCCGCAACAGCGACCGGCGTGTGCACCGGTGCCTGTGAAACCACTGACGGTGCCGTTACCGCACGACTGATTCTTACGGATTCTTCGCCTTCTTTGATTTCGATTTCCGAGATACCGGATTCTTCCAATAGCTCTATCAGTTTTTTTACTTTGCGAATATCCATTACTGTTTTGCTCTAGACCCTGCCTTGCAACCTGTCCGGACACGCATCATCAACCACCGGTGCGTTGCTCTGCTCTGCCAGAGCGATCGCTTTCGTTAAGTACCTGGATCGAGCTGTGCGGATCAAACCCACATTCCTCGCTGCAACCCTAACTCCCGGACAGGCGATAGCTTCATGCCTATTTAAGTAAACACGGTTACCTCCGCCGCCCCGTAGAGAACAGCAGAACACCGTGTTGGACAGTCCCGATCGTTTACGCCAGACTCCGGTCTGTGCAATTATTATCGTGACCATCACAACCGTTGTTTTCATCGATTTTCACTGCATAATTACGCAGTATCGAGCAAATTCGCGCGATATTAACATAATTAGCCCGGTCGCTGAGGTCACGTTGAGACTTCGCTCTCCACTTAACCAGCGTTGCCGTAATTTATTACTTACAAGCCGTCCACATTGGAATCCCGACAAGCAATGACAGACACTGATTCCACCACTGCCACAGGCAGCGACGGTTTTGCACAGCTCTCTCCCGACGTCATCATCGATGCAATCGAATCGCAGCCTGACTTGCTCTGCGACGGTCGCCTGCTCGCATTGAACAGCTACGAAAACCGTGTCTATAGGGTAGGTATTGAAGATGCACAGCCCTTAATTGCCAAGTTCTACCGACCGCAACGCTGGTCCCGCGAGCAAATACTTGAAGAGCACGCTTTCGCTATCGAACTGGCCAGTCACGATATCCCGGTGGTAGCACCTGTTGCCACCGCCGACGGCAGGACATTGCGAGAGAGCAATGGTTTTGAATTCGCTCTATATCCGGTCAAAGGCGGACGCACACCGGAACTCGACAACCCTGAACAACTGCAATTGATTGGTCGCTTTATCGCACGGCTGCATCTGGTTGCAGAATCAGGCACCTTTATCCATCGACCGCGACTGGACACCGAAACGCTTGGCACTCGCTCTGCAAGTTATCTGATCGACGGCGACCGGTTGCCGCTGGAATTGCGGGCTGCCTATAAAAGCCTGACGACAGACTTACTGGATAAAGTCGAAGCACGCTTCGACAGCTACCGGGGAGTCCGGGAAATTCGCCTGCATGGTGACTTTCATCCGGGAAATATACTGTGGCGTGATGACAAACCACATATCGTTGATCTTGACGATGCACGCACCGGACCGGCGGTACAGGATCTATGGTTGTTCCTGTCAGGTGACCGGTTTTATCAACAGGATCGCCTCGCTGATCTGCTCGATGGCTATACTATGTTTCGCCAATTCGACCCTGCCGAACTCGGACTGATCGAGGCCTTGCGAACGCTGCGGATAATCCACTACGCCTCGTGGCTTGATCAACGTCGCGAAGAACCGGCTTTCCAGCAGGCGTTTCCGTGGCTTGCCAGCGCCCGCTACTGGGACGATCACATCCTCGCCTTGAAAGAACAGAGTTCCGCACTCGACGAGCCGGTACTGCACTGGGATTGACCAAGGCGGCACAGGCATCTGTGCTGCACAACCGGTCTGTCGGTCCGACGACAGCCGGGTGGTCACCACCGGTTACTGATCAATAAACGCAAAGTCCTGCGGGTTGTCTGCCGCAAAGCCGAATACTTCACCATAGAACCATAACTCGGCAGCAAACGCTGTACAGATGTTTTCGCTTTTACGAAAACCATGTGCTTCTCCTTCAAACGGCACATACGCGACCTTTACTTTATTCTTTAGCAACACATCTATCATTGACTCCGCCTGGCTCGGCGGTACCACTTTGTCGTCCAGGCCTTGCAGGAAAATTACCGGACACTCAATGGCGTCCGCATGACTTATCGGTGAGCGTTCGATATAAAGCGATTCCTGCTCCGGGTAGGGACCGATCAGACTGTCGAGGTAACGGGACTCGAATTTATGCGTATCGGTCGCCAGTGCTGTCAGATCAGTTACGCCATATAAACTGGCACCGGCCTTGAACACTGATGTCATTGCCAAAGCCGCCAGCACGGTATAGCCGCCGGCACTGCCCCCGCGTATCGCCACGCGCTCCGAGTCCACACGCTGTTGCTCTACCAGGTATCGCACACCGTATTCACAGTCTTCAACATCGGCAACACCCCAACGCGTTTTCAACGCATCGCGATAGCGGCGACCAAAGCCGGTGCTGCCGCGATAGTTCACATCGAGAACTGCAAATCCACGGTTAGTCCAGAACTGAATTTTCAGACTTAAATCGTTTTGTGTGGCGGAGGTCGGGCCGCCGTGAATCATCACGATCAGCGGCGGCAGTTCATCAGCCGCTGCCGAATACCCGACATTGACTGGTGCATAGAAAAAGGCATGTGCAGTGTCACCACCGGCAGTGGGATAGCTGATGGGCTCGCCGTGTGAGAAGTTTTTCGTGTTGAGCTCAATGGTTGAAGATCTGCACACAAGGTGCTCCTCAAACGCGCGGCCGCCGCCACCCGGTAAGTCCTGCAGTTTACCGGTGTACAAGCAGGGAAATGACGTCGGGGACTGTGCAATATAGCAGCTGACACCGGCGTTACTTGCCACCGACTGATAGCTGCTGTGAGCCAGGGTCAGTGGTGTCATCACACCGGTGGCGGTATCTATGGCACCCAGCGACTCAGAACCCTTCTGACTGAAAGAAGTAACAATGGTATGGTCATCTGCAAAAGCGTAGCGCGACATACCAAACACCCATTGCGGCATTCCAAATTCAGCTTCCATCTCGCACAACAGCTGACTGCCACCATCCGCATAACGATACAGATTCCACCAGTTGGATTTATCCGACACATAGAATAGCTCGCCCCGCGGGCTCCACATTGGCTGAAAAACCGATTCATTGTCGCCCCCGGCTATCTGTGCCACGGCAGCCAACCCGGTGCTGCTTGCAACATCAGCCTGCCACAGCCTGGTAGCATCCCACGGCATATCGGGATGCACCCACGATATCCAGCACAACTTACTGCCGTCAGCAGAGAATTTTGCCGAGGCGTAAAAGTCCTCACCGCTGTGCAGAACCGTTAGCGCCCCGCTGTGCAAATCAACCGACACCAGCAGGTTCTCCGGCTCGGCAAGGTCGGCACCGTGACGTTCAGCGACGCAGACCAGCATCGAGTGGCGGGCGCTGAAAGCAAAGTCTGCAAACCGATAGTCAGCCGCATTGGTCAGGGGAGTTATCGCTCCGTCTGTGGCAATGCGATAAATCTGCTGATCAGACTGGTTAACAAAAAAAACGCCTTCATGAGTGGGCAGATAGCAGGCACCACCATACTCGTGCACCCGGGTGCGGCAGTTATAGTCCGGTGGCACCAGCGCTTGTGCTTCAGCAGTCGCCCGCCCGTTGCCGTCGAGCGGGCGGCGCATAATCACGCTTCGGCCCTGCTCTGTCGGGCGGCTTTCCAGCCAGTAAACGTGGTTGTCAAACAACATCGCCTGCGACAGACCAATACTGCCGGACACCATCAACTCTGCACTTATTTGCGATGGCCATGCGCCATAGGCCATTGTTTTCTTCATTGTATTATTGGCTTCCGCTATTCAATCAACCGGCAATATCGTACCAGAGGATTCGGGCAGGTGGATCGGGTTACCTGCGACCGGACCGGCTAAGCCAGCCGGCGCCCTGCCGCGCTGTCAGGTGACTGGATCAGTGGAAATAAACGCCAGCCAGTCTTCAAGATGCGCAATCAGCTGCTCACGTGGCAGACGACGGTCCGGTAATTCATCGTCGAAATTGGAATCGATCACCACCATCACCGGCGCAATACTGACGCTGTGGCCATTGCCGTTAAACTCGGCGTATTCGTTATCACTTTTTAAGGTAGCGATTAGATCTTTAGTGACCTCGGGCGAGCCTTGCAAATCAGTTTGCAGAAACGTCGCCAGCCGGTCGTCCTGACCACGCGCGCACGCGTTACCCTGGTTGTCGCGATAAAATTCCAGCTTGTCCATTACTCTACCTCCTGAAGACCGGGAACGCAGTATTGATATCTCCACGGGACATGGTGTACCCCTGAATATCAAAACCCAGACCGGAAGGCCCTTGCCAGGGCTGCTTCTTTTTGTTGCTGCTGTTGTTATAGGCTGCCAGAATCGCGTCGACTACCTGCTGCTGAGACATGTTGTCCGGGAAAAAACTGGAAAATTTTTCTTTCCACTGATTGCCGTCACGGACTTCGATCATAGCGGTATAGACGCCATGTTTGTTTGGCTTGTCCCGCAGGCGAACCAACCTCGCGCCATCTGCATCGACACCACCGGGACGGGAATGATACCCAACCGGCTTACCGCTGCGGTTTATTTCGCCTTCAAAAATATGGTGTAAATTCAGCGCCGGTGTCGACTTTGACCATTTTGCGCCGCTTTGATAGGTGCTTGTCTTGCTGGCGTCCGAGGCTATTTTTTCAAAACCGGTGCCATTAGCTGACGAGCTCGACGACTGATTCCCGCTTGACTGGGTATTGCCCGCCAATTGGTTTAGATCGATGCCGAACTGCTCCAGATTCACACCGAATGCGACCAGTATCGCGGCAACCACCGGGATAAGAATTTTTCTATTTAGCATTTATCCACTCTACAAATTTGCTCTACAGCCTGCCCGACCTGACTACGACATGCAAAGGATTCATCAAACCACCAGCGCGGAAAGTATCATCGCCGCATCGGAGGTATCAGTCACAGGACACAGAAGGATACACTGTCCCGCTGAACAATTTACGCGCGGTTCGCAGTATGGCAGCTTTGTTTACCTTTATTTGCGCTCCGCTGCCAGTAACATTCATCACCACACTTGTTTCACCGATAGGATGCTCCACGGCAAGGGTTTTATCGTCTCCTGCAGGAATTTGCGCAACATCAGCCGCCGGAGACCCGGGCAGCATGCAGGCTGTGGCAACGCTCACCGCACCCAGCACGCCAATCGACGCATGACAACGATGCGGTATAAACGTCCGCGTCGTGACCACGCCACCGTTTCGGGGACCAGCAACCAGGGTCATTTTGGGAACCGTTTTGTCAGCCACATTACCAAGGTTCATTAACGGCCCTGCCTGCAGGCGGATTGACTCGAGCTTGCGCTTGACGTCATCGTTGGCATCGAGCTCGTCACGGGACTCATAGCCACTGACCCCTATATCAGAAGCGCTGACAACCACGACCGGCATGCCATTATCGATCAGTGTTACCCGGCAGCCATCAAGAATATCGCACTGGTTTCCGGTCGGCAGCAAGGCACCACAACTGGAACCTGCCGCCTGCGGGAAATTCTGCAGCACAGGTGCCGCGGTACCGGGCACACCGTCAATACGCGCATCACCCAGGTAGGTCACTTGCCCGCCGGGAGTCTCGAGGGTGACTTCGGCAATCTGGTCGCTATTGACCATGTAAATTGCCATTGAGGTTTTGCCGGTTTCGGCCTTCAACAGATTTTTTTCCAGCGCGAACTGCCCCACACCACTGAGTATATTGCCGCAGTTCTGCGCCTCTGAAACGATAGCGTGATCAACCGATACCTGCAGAAACAAATAGTCGAGCCTGGCATTATTTTTTTTCGACAGTGACACCACCGCGACTTTGCTGCAGAGCGGATCTGCACCACCGATACCGTCTATCTGACGGGGATCAGGCGACCCCATGATCGACAATAACAGTTTATCCCTTGCCGCCGTCTCTCGCGGCAGATCATCTTTCAGGAAATAGGCAGCCTTGGATGTGCCGCCGCGCATCCAGGTACAAGGTACGCCATCGATATCAATTGTCACTGTGGTAAGCCGGTGTGTAGTTTTAATCGACTGAATACTTTCTCGGCATTGCCCGAGAATATCAACTGCTTGTCTGCCGCACTGATATCAGTATTAGAATCGATATAGCGTTTAGTGTCGTCAAAATAAAACCCGGTTTCCGGATCTATACCGCGAACGGCACCGACCATCTCTGAT
>CALKXD010000148.1 GCA_938003855.1 uncultured Granulosicoccaceae bacterium
CATAGGAATATTCACTGGCAATCGATTGGTATAAAAGAACTCAGAGAAGCCTGTCTCTGCGCCAACCTGAATTTCGACCAGGCCCATAAAATGTGCCAGGACAACGACCAAACCAATCCTTCTGCTTACCCTTGTTCACAACAAACTTGGCATTCCACGCTGAGCCATAATTATTGCCTTAACAACAGACTTTACAATCAACGTAAACCGCGGGATACATTATCGACACAAAGCAGGCTTCCGAATCGAGTCGACCAGCCATTTTTTCAGGTAACCTACCGGCACCGGATACGTGGCGTGGCTAGCCATAGGTAATCAGTTCCGCGCAACATCAATTAGTTTCAAAACACTGCTTTCAGGCAGATCTTTTGATCCACGCATCGGTACCCGTACCGGCATCGCCGTTCCCATCAAAAACAAACCCGGCCGACCTACAATGTATCACCACCGGCTATCAGGCTCATCCCCCCAGCGTAGTAGAGGTGTTATCCGGGACCAAAATCCAGATAAATGACAAAACATCAAAACAGAAATCACGGATACTGATGAGAACTACCGGAATACGAGACTGGATTGGCTCAGGCACGGTACCAATCACCGCATCGGGTGCCATGATCACAGTCTGTGTAATTCAGAAAACGGTAAATTAACCGCCCATAGATCACGTGTGCCGCGCCCGATTTATAATAAAACCGGGAATCACCGAATTCGGGCAGGTATACAGCTTGCCCACATCGGGAAACTTAAAAGGTGGTGGCGGGTTCTCTGGCCCACTGTGACCTTACTCACTTCGCTCGACGCAGAGACAGAGACAGAGACAGAGGCAGAGGCAGAGGCAGAGGCAAGCGTTTTATCAATCACGCTAACCCTCTGCGCAATAACAGGATGCATTAATCTCAATGCCACCAGACAACAAGCGAACCACCCGACCAAGTACACTGGTCAGAGGGATTCACATGCTGAAAGTGACTGATGGCTCAACCCGGCAACACAGAAGCACACATCGCGGAGAATCCCGGTCTGATCTCCGTTGCTCAGCGATCAGTCGCACCCACCGAGTCTGCAACACCATCTAAGACACGCTTCCAAAGCCGATTACCTTTGCTACCAGCTGCACAGCAATTGTCAGTTCGAGCAATGCCACGCCAACAGCGACCGGGAAGCCCCAAAACACCAAAACACGGCCACGGGTGAATCAAAAGATCGATTGTAACGGCATACCCATGCGCTACAGGCGGGTAACGCTCAAGCCATCAATGCTTCAACGTGAAAATGTTACCGATATAATTAACTCTGTTGCTGCCACGTCACACGGGCCGGTGCAATTCACAGCGCCGATAGCAGCGTGGCTTGAAGCCAAACAGCCGAACCAGCGTTACATCTTTCCTGTCGCAAAATCCCTTCACACAGAACACGCCTACTCACGGCCCCCTTCACTTCCCTCTGCGGTCACTCCGCTGATTCCGTTGTCCATACTAATCCCCAACTCTTCACCCAGCTTCTTCAATGCCGGTAACTGAACCGCCATATCCATCACAGAGTCCAGCGCCTGGTTCACCACAGGCTTTTGCTGATCACTGGATGATCCAGAGCCTCCACCGACACCCAGCCCGGAGATATGATGTATGTTGATCGAATTGATTTTCTCAGCCGGCTTAACCATTTGCTCCACAATCAAAGGCAACGCCTCAAGCTTCGCCAGCGCGGTTTTCAGGGTGACTATCTCACTACTTAACAGGTTATCCGCCTCATTGAGTGCGCGACGCGCCTCCGCTTTGGTGCTGTTCTTAGCACGGGCCGCTTCCAGTCGAAGCTTGTTCACATGCGCTCTGGCTTCAGCATTTGCCAACGTTGCTTTGGCGTTTTCAACCGCCGCCTGGGCCTGCGCCTGAGCATTGGCGACAAGCTCTTCCGTATTGATGGCAGTTCGTTGCTGCGTCTCAACCAGCGCAACTTCCTTTTGCCGCTCCGCTCCAGCGACGGCACGGGCTGTGGTAATGGCTTCAGCAGCGGTGACAGCTTCCGCACGCGTCCAGTCCGCCGCGGCCAACGCCTTGCTTTCTTCCTGCGACTGCTGCGCAACGGCTATATTGCGAGCCTGCTCCGCTACTTCCAGCGCTGTGGCCTGTGCAATTTCAGCCTCGGTAATCGCCTGTTCCCGCGCTATATCTTCTGAACGAATGGCGCGCTCCATCTGTATACGTGCCGCATTACTGGCTATTTCACTGTCAGCTTTACGCTCCGCGATCTCCGACAACTGCTTAGCGCGAAGCGTTTCGATCTCGCGCACCTGGTCCAGTTCAGCGGCCTGTTGCTCCAGATCAATGCTGAGCTTTAATCGCGAAGCCTCCATGGTAGAGCGATGCACGGCAACCTCCGCGTCGCGGTCTATTAAAGCGCGTTCCTTCTTTGAGTTTGCGATGACTTCAGCCAGGCGGCGCATACCGACGGCATTAAACGCATTGTTTTCGTCCAGCGCGCCAAAGGGTGTTTGATCGAGCGAAGTAAGTGACACACTCTCCAGTGCCAGACCATTACGCGTTAGGGATTCAGCCACATTCTGACGTACCTCATCGACAAACTCCCCTCTATTCTCGTGCAATTCGTCCAGCGACATCTGCGCCGCGACCGACCGCAACGTATCGATCAGCTTCCCGTCGATTAATTCATGCAGTTTCTCGGGGCTGGATGTTCGGCTGCCGAGCGTTTGCGCTGCCCGCGAAATGCCATCTATAGTGGGATCAACCGACACATAGAATTCAACCCCGACATCCACACGCATGCGATCTTTGGTGATTAACGACTGATCAGCAGACCGATTAACCTCGAAACGCAGGGTCTGCATGTTCACACGTGTGACATCGTGAAAATATGGCAGAACAATTACTCCGCCATCCATCACAACCTTGCGCCCACCCAGGCCGGTTCGTATAAGGCTGAATTCACGGGTAGAGCGTTTAAAAAACGTTGCCAACAGCGCAATCAGTACGACCAGAACGATAAGCGCTATTATTGACCAGGTGATAATCATGTTCATCGCTACTCTCGCTATAGCTGATTCTTTTTACAATGAAGGTAGGAACTCATCCCACCGTCGACCGGGACATTGGTGCCACGAATCCAGCTGGTCATATCGGACAACAAGAACGCGACCACCGGAGCGATGTCTTCAGGTAGGCCGGCACGATCCATTACCCGCGCATCCTCCTCGGCCCGTGCTCCCAATGTTTCCAGAAAATCTTTTAGTATCGGGGTATCTACCGGGCCGGGTGACACCGCATTCATCCGGATACCACGATTACGCCATGCCCAACGCTGCTGCATTGTCCAGACCACCAATGCCTCTTTGGTAAAAAAATAGCTGCGCCCTTCTTCGTTTGTGATGCGGTGATCTCTGGCAAATTGCGCTACGTCTTCAAACTCCAGATGCTCAGACGCTTTAATTGAGTGTACCGCCTGCTCCCAGCCAAAACCGGCCAGAGACGCCAGGTTAACAATTGATGCATTATCGTTTAGTTTCGGGATCATGTTTTCGGTAAAAAACTTCAGCCCGACCAGATTAACCAGAATCACTTTTTCTGCCGATGCTGTTGGCGGTAAACCGGCTATATTAGCAATACCGTCGATTCGTGTCGGTAGCGCCATAATCAGTGCTTTGATTGTGCGTCGGTCAGACATATCAGCGATATAAAGCTCATCGACATGATCTTCGGTCTTGTTGATATCTATGCCGATCACATCACCGCCAAGCTGTTTCACCAGTCGCGCTGTCTCTTTACCAATACCCGAGGAGCAACCGGTTACAATGATGGTTTTATCGCGCAATAGTTTGCCCGTGGTCCATCTATCGTCACTCATCTAACGAGTCCTCTTTTCGCGGTTTGTATCGTTCCATAGACCTGATCTCAAAAGACGGGTGGATACGGCCGGCCACCCCGATCCATCGTGATCCAGCGCGTCTCGGTAAAGGTTTCGGTTGACCAGCGTCCACCGTGACGCCCCACCCCGGATGACTTTGACCCGCCGAATGGAACGTGCGGCTCATCGTTAACCGACGAGCAATTGATGTGGCACATACCGGTTTCCAGTGCACTGGCAATGGCCAGTCCACGCTGTTCGTTTCGGGTGAGTACACCCGACGACAAGCCATACTCTGTATCGTTGGCAATAGCCACTGCCTGCTCATCACTGCTGAACGGAATAACAGGCACTACCGGACCAAACGTCTCGTTTTGATAAACCAGCATATCGGTGGTGACCCCGGTCAAAATGGTTGGCTCTACAAACCTGCCACTGATATTGCCACCCACTTCTACTTTTGCGCCTTTAGCGACAGCATCTTCCAGTTGCATTCTTACCTGCGCAACCTGCTTGTCATTAATAAGCGGCCCTATCACATGACTTTTATCTTTCGTCGGATCACCCACTTTCAACGCACCAGCCCGTTGCACGAACGCCGCTAGAAACTGATCAAAGATCGAATCCTGCACCAGCACTTTTTCGACGCTCATGCAGACCTGCCCCTGATGCATGAAACTACCAAAATTTGCAGCGCCGAGTGCTCGTTCCATATCGGCATCGTCACAGATAATCAGTGCATCCTTCCCACCCAATTCAACACAGGCTTTTTTAAGGTGCGCTCCGGCCCTGGCCGCGATCTGACGCCCGACCGCTGTCGACCCGGTAAACGAAATCCCCTTGATCAAAGGGTTTTCTATTAATTCATTACCAACGGCCTGGAGGTTGTCTCGTGAGCACGTCACGACATTGAGCACGCCTGCGGGCAGGCCAATCGCGTCGGCTATCTCTGCAAACGCAATTCCGCCGGTAAACGGTGTCTCCTCGGACGGCTTCAGCACAATGGTATTGCCTGCAGCCATCGCGAATGCTATCCCGCGGCTGGTCAGCAAGGCGGGAAAATTCCATGGCGAAATCACAGTAACCACCCCGATTGGACGACGCATGGCGATGGAAAGTTTTTTGTGCTCCGACGGCATTACCTCGCCAATAGGCGCATAGTTTGAAGCGGCAGCCGCGTGAAACACCTCAGGAACATAACCGGTCTCGAACATGCCTTTTCCAAACCAACCGCCAGCCTCTGCCTGCAGCGCTTCGCAAATATCAGCCTGCCTGCGCTTAAACTCATCAGCCATCGCAATCAGGTAGTGAGCCCGTTCGGTATACGCCAGATCGGCCCAGGCCGGAAAAGCGCTGTGTGCCGCGCTGATCGCATTTTGAACGGCAGGCAGATCAGCGTCACCGACGTCGGCCCATAGCGAGTTGTCGGACGGGTTAACATCATTAAAGCGGCGGGGCGACCGCACCCATTCACCAGCGCTGTATATATCGAGCTTTCTGGTCATGTTCTACGATCGCTCCTGTTTGCGTAAGGTACCGGTAGCATCTCTGCGATAGACCGTCACCGACGTTTTTCGAAATACCGGTATGTGGGGTAGATTATTCACATCGTCTAGATCACCAACAGGGCGGGAGGAGGCGCGAACCGGCGTTACCCGTTTTGATTCTGACACCGCGTTGCGTGCCGCCTGCTCGAAGTCCGCCAGTAATTGCCGGACTTGTGAGTCCGATGCCGGGGTTGCTGGTTCGACGGACACAACAGGCGCTGCCACTGCTTTCTCAGACGCACGGGTGCCCGGCGGGTTTGTTGCATGCGCAGACGAGCCAGCCACAGACGAAGCCCGCGCTACCAGCGCATCGATGTCTTCACCCGCCAGTAACTCTGCCGCGGTGGTTAACTGCATAGCGCTACTGCGCGGCACCAACGGCGTTGAAACCACGGACTGCTCGACCGCTGCTGCCACGCCGCTCGACGCCGCAGGTGCTGATCTCGCCGTGCTGGAAACTGCACCGCCAAGGTACGCTGCCTGCACTGCCGGATCGTGAAGCAGGTTACCGGCGCTGTCTTCACCGATTATTTTACCGTTCTCCAGCAGATAGCCTCTGTCAGAGATACCCAGGCTTTGCTTGGCATTCTGTTCCACCAACAACACCCCGACCCCGGACTCGCGTACTTGCGTCAGCGAACTGAACAGCTCTTTGCACAGCAATGGCGACAACCCGAGAGACGGTTCATCGAGCATGAGAATGGATGGTGCAGACATCAACGCTCGACCGATAGCCACCATCTGTTGCTCTCCACCGGACATGGTTCGGGCAATCTGCTTTTGTCGTTCAGCAAGCTTTGGAAACAAGCGGTAAACGCGGTGCAGGTTGTCTTGCTGTTTTACCCGCGCGTGCTCTGCGTAAGCGCCCAGAAGCAGGTTTTCACGTACTGATAAATCGCCGAATATACCGCGCCCTTCTGGCACAAACGCAATCCCACGGCCGACAATCTCAGCGGCATCCAGGTTATTGATAGATTCACCACCAAGCGTCACCTGACCGCTGGCCCGGCCTTCACAGGTGCCGGCAATGGCCTTTAGCAGTGTGCTTTTGCCGGCACCGTTGGCACCAAGAATCACCACAATTTCATCGGACTCGACATGCAGCGCTACCGACCGCAGCGCCTCGTGCATCCCGTAGCTTACCGCAAGATCTGACACGTTCAGCATAGTGGTAGTACCGTCTTAAACCGTCTGCTAAGCGGCATGTTAATCATCACCCAGGTATGCCGAGATCACGGTGGGATCAGAGAGCACTGAAGCCGGCGTGCCTTCAGCAATCAATTGTCCGGAATTTACCACGATACAGCGATGACATAAGGTGCGAATCGCATCCATCACGTGCTCAACCAGTATTATGGTCCGGCCCTCCCTGCTAAGTGACTCGATCAACTCTATACCGGTGTGCAGTTCACTCGGGTTCAAGCCCGCCAGCCACTCGTCGAGTAGCAATATTTGCGGGTCTCCGGCCAGCGCCCGGGCTAGTTCAACCCGCTTTTGATCGATGTAGGTTAACGCCGATACCGGTTGATAGTGCTTATCACCAAGCCCGACTCTGTCCAGTAGATCTCTGGCATGAGACTCCGCTTCAGTACGCCACCTGCGCCGATGGCCGAATACCGCACCGGCAACCACATTGTCCATGACGCTCAAGCCCGGCAGTATGCGAACCAACTGGAACGTGCGCGCAACCCCGGCTCGGGCAATCCTGTGGGCAGATAGGTCCGCAAGCTCTCTTCCCATTAAGCGAATACTGCCTGACGACAATGGAAAAGCACCCGAAATCAGGTTCATTACAGTCGTTTTCCCCGACCCGTTAGGACCGATTATCCCCAGCACCTCCTGTTCTTTTACGGTAAAACTGAGACCGTTCACAGCTACGAGCCCACCGAACTTTTTGCTGATATTTTGTACGTCCAGGAGAGTACGCCCGTTACTCATGCGACTGACCTGTGACGAAGTTTCTCCAGCAAGCCGACAAAGCCATTCGGAATAAAATAAACAATAGTCAGAAACGCGAGCCCGAGAAATAAGGTAGTGAAGTTCGGCACCCAGATACTGATCGCCTCCCAGATCAGGGTAAACGGTATAACCCCCAGTAACGGACCCCAAAGCCGATGAGTACCACCAAGCAGCGCCATGATCACCACCAGAAAACTCAACTCCGGCGAGAACACCAGATTAGGCTCTATGTACGAATAGCGCGGCGCTATGATCGCACCAACCAGCGCTGCAAAAAAACCGGTACTCATGAAAAGCACGACTTTAGTCCAGGCGGTATTTATTCCAACGTGACGCGCTACGGTTTCTTCATTACCTATGATTTTCAGTGCAAAACCAAGCCGGGAGCGATCAATAAACCAGCCGAACAGAAACACCGCAGCGGCGACAGCAAGCAGCATCCAGTAAATATGTGCGTCGGTAAAATCGGTAAGCACGTACAGCCCGCGTGAACCGAGAAAATTATTCTGCACCCAGGAAACCAGATTGCGAATCATCTCCGCCAGACCCAGAGTGAAGATCACAAAATAGACACCCGACAACCGCAGTGTAGCCAACCCGATCAACCCGGCAAGTAGGGTTGCCACCACTGCCGCAACAAACATCATCAGCCAGAATGACTGGTTGTAATCACTCATGCCGGTGGCAACCAGATAGCCTCCTATACCAAAGAAAGCACCGCTGGCCAGAGAGATATAATGTGTTGGCCCCGAGAACAACGCCCAACTGGTCGACAACGCGATGTACATCATGGCGGTCAACGCAATACTCAGCCAGTAACCATCGGTGACATACGGCACCGCCGCTGCCAGCGCCACACAGACTGCACCGATCAGCAGAGATCGAACTTCGCCAGTCATACAGGTGCCCTGCCGAATAGACCCTGCGGCTTGAACAACAGCACCAGTAAAAATATAAGATAGGCCGCAGCCAACGTCAGACCCGGATCAATCAGGGTTGCAACGGCGGTTTCAACCATGCCTAGGATAACTGCCGCCACGATAGCACCGCGTATGTCCCCTACGCCGCCCATAATGACAATAATCAGTGCCTTCATGGTGAAGATCACGCCAACTGACGCATCAAGGGTGATAAATGTAGAAATCAAGACTCCCGCCATCGCAGACACCATGCCTCCAACGGCAAACGCCAGTGCAGACACTTTACCGACATCGATCCCCACCAGTCGGGCCGACGCAGGGTCGACAGAAACGGCTCGCACCGCCATACCGGCCCTGCTGTGATTTAACCAGAGGTAAAGTATCAATCCGATCACTACAGCAAACCCGAATGCCACTAAGCGGTTAAGCGCCACCGTGGTGCCCAGTATCGATAGAGGGCTGGCAAGAAATGAATAGGTAAAATACTCACCGTGCAGGGACACCATAATACCGACCAGCACAAAGCTCATTCCAAACGTCGCCAGTATAGAATCGACTTCCAGCTGGCCCTGGTTTCCGGCCCTGCGAACCAACGGCACTAACAACAGACGGTAGACCAGCCAGTTACCTGCAAAGGCGATGGGCGCGATTAGAAAAATAGTAAGCAGCGGACTGATCGTTGCTGTCATGTACAACCAGAACCCGGCCAGCGCGCCCAGCACAATCATCTCGCCATTAGCCAGATTCATGATGCGAGCTACGCCGTACTGCAGATTCAGCCCCATGGCAATCAGCACATAGGTTCCGCCCAGCAACAAGCCGGATATCAGTATATCCACGTTAGCAAACCCGCCATACCGGTAACACGTCCGGACCGGCCCCGGACGCTTTCAACGCAGTGATCAAGCGGGAATCATTTCCAGCCGGATTTCTCTTTGATCTCAGCGGCACCCTCCATGTTGGAGGAGGCTACACCACGAAACACCCCGTCCTGCCATTGACCGACAGTCCAGAACTTTCGTGACACCTGATTTTCAAACTTGATGTCACCCATAATAGTGTCGAAAGTGTTGTCCTTGATGTACTGCGTAACTGCTTCGCGATCAACCTCACCCACGCCCTCTATGGCCTGCTCAAGTATTTGCATTGATACATAAGTATTTGCAGACGCCCAGTAATCGGCATCTTTGCCGGTAATCTCTTTGTGTTTCGCAAAGTAATCCTTCATTTTTTCGGTATCGGGGTTTACGCCACCGGCACCAAAAACACCATCAATCCTGGAACCGAATTTTTGCCCGTATGCCGGAAAACAAGTTGCCACGGCGGTATAGAATGCACCCACATCAAGATCTTCAATGATTGCCTGTTCGGTTAATCCAAAGGTGTCCGGCGGATACGACCAGGCAACAAAGGCATCAGGGGCAGCCGCCTTTGCGCCTTTCATTATCGGAGAAAGATCAGGTGTACCCAGGGGATAGGATTTATCATAGACCAGCTCAAAACCCGCCTCTGCGAAAACAGGGCGTGCCACGTCAGCCAACTCGATACCGAAGGCATCAGCAACGTTGACCATGGCGATTTTATTGCCTATTTTTCCGGCGTCTTTCATGCCAACCAGAATATCTTTGACGCCATTGACAAAAGAGGTTGTGGTTCCCAGGGTAAAAAACAGGCTCGGGTAGCGTTCGGTAAGCTCATCCATTTTATCGGTAATGGCGCTCACCGCAATCTGCGGATAGCCGTACTTGGCATAGATTGGGGCCGCGGCAACATTGAAGCCGGTGCCGTAAGGCGCAACGATGAAATCAACCTTGTCCTGTGTGGCGAGGCGCTGCACCGCTTTCATGTGCTCACCCGGGTTGGTTTTGTCGTCGTACTCAATCAGCTCCAGCAGCCGCTGACCGTCTTTCATTTTCAACCCGCCACGGGCGTTCACTTCCTTAACCCACAGCTCAACATTCGGCCACTGCGTGACTGTCGCGCCACCGGCGAGCGGCCCGGTCTTCGGTGCCACCGCACCAATCTTAATAGTGTCTGCCGCCTGCACCGTGGCGACCACGCCGACGAGCAAAGAGGCCACTACTGCAGTGCGCGCCAGCACCCGGGCGAGCATTCCTGATGTTCGAGACACGATCATTTATTCCTCCAAACGGTTAGATCGGCAATTTGCTACTTTCAGTGGCTGGTCTGACCACTTGGCCAGCAACGCCCCTTTTCACAGGGTATACGCAAAAATCTGCCATGTCACTGACCAGTCAAGAGCGTGGCGCAGTTACAAGCCTGCCGTAAATACTGGCAGCACGCGGATGCTAATCGTGGGCTCCAGCCATCGAAGCTGCCCCCCATCGCCAGCACGTCCGACCTGCCATAATGATGTTGCCCATCATTAGGCGGCGGCATCATTTTATGCGGGACCGGGGTGTACAGGGTTCGACGAACAGCACCGGTTGGCGCCCGGGCATCCACAGCATCGGGGCTTTTCGAAACCACGCAAACTGCCGCTGAATGCGTTTGCGTCGGTTAGGCCGCAAGATTCCGGTTGTCATGCCCCAACCCCACACAAGCAAGGATCCGGGAAACGCGGCAGACCAAAGGACTGACGCGACAAGCCTTGCGTAAGCTAGCCGCTCTGCAGGCCCACGTAAATTCCGCTGGTCGATTACGTGCGGGCATACATACCACGCATACAAATAGTTATGTTAAATATTATCGAAGTTACCAGCACCGCCACTGGCATACATCC
>CALKXD010000149.1 GCA_938003855.1 uncultured Granulosicoccaceae bacterium
AGACAACCGCGGGGTACCGGAACAATGTAATCCACGTCACTCCAATACGAAAATAGCTTCCCCATAGATTGCCTATTGGACGAACTAATCAACAACTTACCAACATATTTTAGGTCCGCCTATGGGGAAACACAGACGCCCCGAGACTGCGCACAGTCTATGTTTGAGGTTGTTTCGTTGAGGTGACTGTTAATCACTGGGTCGGCGGTTCGAGCCCGTCTCAGGGAGCCAAACAACAGAAAAGCCGCTACAAGTTAGCGGCTTTTTTGTGCCCGTCTACTTTGCACCAGCCCCCTGGAAACCCGCAGCGTCAGCAAGGCAAGTAACACCGGACCCATCCACCACCACCTGGAAACCCGCAGCGTCAGCAAGGCAAGTAACACCGGACCTATCCACCACCCTGGAAACCCGCAGCGTCAGCAAGGCAAGTAACACCAGGTCCTATCCACCACCACCCTGGAAACCCGCAGCGTCAGCAAGGCAAGTAACACCAGGTCCTATCCACCTCCACCTGGAAACCCGCAGCGTCAGCAAGGCAAGTAACACCGGACCTATCCACCACCACCCTGGAAACCCGCAGCGTCAGCAAGGCCAAGCTTCACCCACCAACAAACCACTAAAACAAAGACCCCAGAATTCCCATAGACGGCATCCCCCCAGCCATATCCTCACACACCCCGTGAACATCCATTTGCTTCAACGACAAATGCGCATACCCGTGAATCGTACTCCAGACCAGAATCTCCGCCTGCTCAACAGACGCCGCATCCGTGATCCCGCGTAGATCACACAGCGGTTTCACCACCCGCGTCAACTCCGCATAGGCCTCCCCCGACACCGCACACAGCCGTTCATTTTTTTGATCAGGCAGCGGCGAAGAAAACATCAGTTTAAACAACTCAGGCTCCGCCAACGCGAACTGCAAATAGGCATCACCGGCCGTCTGCAACCGCTGCTGCAAAGACGAATCCGCATCACCCTCGTCATAGGCCCGACGCAAAGCCAAAGTAAAATCACCAAAAGCAATCACCGCCAGTTCGGTAAGTAACCCGCTCAGCGATTTAAAATGATGCGCCGGCGCAGCGTGAGACACACCCGCCTTCGCCGCACAGGCACGCAGGCTCAGCCCGTGAATGCCTTTTTCATTGAGCACCGCGTGCGCAGCTTCCAGTAACGCTTTGCGCAAATCGCCGTGGTGGTAGTCATTCATCTTTCTTCCAAACATCACAAACGAACTAAAACAACAAACTTGACAGTGTAAAGTTACCATCATAAACTAACTTTACACTGTAAAGATGGAGCAATACCATGCAACCGGAAGCACTTTTCTCGTTTTTCAGCACTCTGGCCATGATCGGCTGGCTAATCTTAATTATACTCCCACGCCGATGGTCATGGTTGAACACACTACCAGCGCTTTGGATTCCGCTCAGCCTGTCTGCAGGCTACAGCCTGCTCATCGGCCTGTACTTTTTTCAGGCGGAAGGCGGCTTCGACACACTACAGAATGTTCAACAGCTTTTTACCAACCCGATGGCCGCACTGGCAGGCTGGGTACACTTTCTGGCGTTTGACCTGTTAATCGGCTGCTGGATCGCCCGCACTGCAGACAAGCTTTCTCTATCACGCCTAATTCAAGCACCAATCCTATTGGCCACCTTTATGTTCGGACCATTCGGGTATCTGCTGTTTAAACTACTGCAAGGCACAAACACGCTAAGCCTTAATAAAGCCAATCAATCACTGCAAAGCGCCTCATGATTGCACAAGACCAGCTGACCACAATCAGTCCGCAAGCATGGCTGGAAAAAGACACCCGGCATTTCAATCTGTGGTGGCAGGCAGCATTCCTGATGCTAAGCCTGTTTGCCATAACGCTAGTGCTCTGGAGCATAGACACCCGCCAACTGGACAATGCATCCGTCTGGGCCAAGCCACTGAAGTTCGAATCATCACTGGCCATGTATTTCATTACACTGGCGCTACTGGCCGGCTACCTTCCCGAAAAAAAACGACAGCACATCACCTGGCGAACAGCAACACACATAGCCGTTGCCGCCGGAGTATTCGAAGTATTCTATATAGTCCTCCAGGCAAGCCGGGGCCGCGCCTCCCACTATAATCAGGACACCGCCGTCGAGTCACTAATGTACGGCCTGATGGGCCTTGGTGCACTGATACTGGTGGTAGTAAGCTTCTATCTAGGGTGGCTGCTATACCGCGACTACCGACAAGAAAAGCAGGACAGCTTTAAACTCGCATCCGCCTACGGCCTGATGCTCGGCTCAGTACTAACACTGATAACCGCCGGTATCATGTCAAGCGGCCAAACCCACTTTGCCGGGACACCCGCCACAGACAGCTGGCAAGTCCCTGTCACCGGCTGGCTACTAAGCGGCGGCGACCTGCGTATTCCCCACTTTTTTGCCACACACCTCATGCAGTTTTTACCGCTGTACGGATTACTACTGCAGCGCCAGACAACAAACACAGCAGCAGCAGCCAGGAAAAAAATCAAAATATTCTCCCTGACCTACAGCACCGCCGTCCTGATCGCCCTTGCAGCCAGCTTCATGCTATAAGCCCCCCACCCTTCACTTATGCCACATCAAAATTCAAACGCAAGCCCACCGGAAAGGACAACACACCCACAACCAATAAAATCCTCTCAACACCCAATCTATACACCAATCAGCCAAACACCAGGATATATAAATCTAAACCCCCGCCCTCCCAAAGACCGAATCTAGAAGACACCCCACCCCCCGGCAAAAACCTGGAAACCCGCAGCGTCAGCAAGGCCAAACCAAACAAGAAAACCCCACCC
>CALKXD010000150.1 GCA_938003855.1 uncultured Granulosicoccaceae bacterium
CATGAGTAAGGCGCGTAATCCTCGTACAGTGAGATTGTCAGGTAACCACTGTCGACAACCTCATCGATCGGGCGGGCATGCAGCAAACCTGTTATGCACAACAGCAGACTGCCAAGGATTAATCGTGTAAGCAAAATCACGGCTTAGGCTGACTCTCGACATATGATCTGATAGCCCACATCGCCTGCTGATTCATTAAGTCCTGAAACGGCGGCATTTTATAGGCACCATTCTGACTGTAGCCCTTGCGCACCCGCTCCATAAACCACTCATCACCCAGCACACCATCCTCCAGCACTCGCAGATCCGGCGCAATGCCGCCTGAAATTGCCTCAAGTCCGTGGCAGCGCGCGCAATTCTGATTGTATCCTGAGGCGCCAATTTTGATCGCCAGCTGGTATTGCTCGCCACCCGCCAACCGGTAGGGGTTCTCTTCCAGGTAGTCTTCGCCAAGTTCATCAAGACCGCTGGTGTCTATTGCCTGTGGCGTGACATCACCATGCCCGAGACTGCTGCTCACCACACCAAACTGCAGACCTATCAGTACGACGGCCCCTGCCGTGCCTGCTGCAACGGTTGAACTGAACAATTTCATGGTCTTTCCTCACTCTAAAGTTTGCACAATCGGCTGCGGTTAATGATACCCGACATTTCTCGAAACAGCTGCACAGAACTACCGCTTTGTGAACATCAAGGAGGGTCTCTGCAACCGCCCCCTTAAACGCGGGGTTAACGGCTGCGGTGGTAGAGCCCTGCCGCCTCGATTTCATCTCTGACGGCATCAATGAATGCACGATCACGATGCTCGCGAGCGCCAGTCACATCGAACTGTGCTACCACGCGCGACGGTGCCGATGAATAAAACAATATCCGGTCCGACAATTCAATGGCTTCACGCAGATTATGCGTCACCATCAATGCCGTGCAGGCGCGCGCAGACCATACCTGGCGCAGCAACTGGCGCAGCCGCCCCGCCGTTTCATCGTCCAGTGAAACGAACGGCTCATCCAGAATCAACAACTCCGGCTTGACGGCAAATGCCCGCGCCAGCCCGACTCGTCGGGCCAGACCCAACGAGAGCTCGGCAGGGTAAAAGTCACGGTGATCCATCAAGCCGAGCTCGGAAAATAACTCATCGAGGTCATCGCTGCTGTCAGACGACGACATTGCCAGCCGCACATTTTTTTCCACGGTCCGCCACGGCAGAATGAGAGGCTCCTGAAACACCGCCGATACCTTGCCACCGGTACTGCCGGACATCAGCGCCTGACCCGACACGGTTATCGCCCCCTGATAGCCGGACTCAAGCCCTAGAATACAGCGCAGAGTGGTCGTTTTTCCGCAGCCGGACGGTCCAACAATGCTGGTAAACGAATTACTTTCGCAGCGGAATTTCAAATCACGCAGAGCCTCCAGCGTGCCGCCATCGCTGGATTGAAACAGCATCGATTTTATGTCGACCTCAAGCATGGGCAGGCCGCCAGCGACGGGAGCGTTTTTCCAGCGGTTGCAGCAGCAGAAATTCCACCAGCAACATCACCAGAACAAAGGTCAGCGTGTAGGCAAGTATGGTAGCAACATCAAATAACTGAAAATACAAATGTATCTGGAATCCCACACCATTGGAGCGTCCCAGTAGCTCAACCACCAGGACAATCTTCCAGATCAGAGCGATACCCGAACGAGTGGCGGCGGCAATATAGGGTTGCAGTTGCGGCAGGATAACGTGGCAAAGTGTTTTCCAGCGCGAGAAACGAAATACCGCCGCCATCTCTGAGTAACCAGGCTCAATCGCCTTAGCGCCCTCTCTGACAGTGACAACCACATTCGGGATTTTATTTAGTGCGACGGCACCAACAGCCGCCGCCTCTGACAGCCCGAACCAGATATAACTCAACACGATAATGACCAATGCGGGAATATTTAAAAACAGAATCACCCAGGGGTCAAAAAAATGATCTAGCACCTGACTGCGGCCAAGCGCCACACCGATCGCAGAACCGATCACCATGGCCACAACAAACGCTGCCGCTACCCTGGCCAGCGTTGCCGCTGTGTGAAAGAACAGATCACCGCTTTGGTATTCAACATAGATCGCTGAAAGCACTTGCAGAGGTGTTGGCAACGCTCTGGTCTGCGCATACCAGGCGACGACCGCCCAAAGAACCAGCAGTCCGATGATCGAAAGTATCCAGACCGGCGCTTTCGACCCAGCAGCATGTCCCCGCATTACTTTAGTCAGGCAAGACTATGGAGTGGCTAGTTATCGTTCGCTAACACCGGCCAATACGTACCCTCGACCATCGTGGCAGAATCACCGACAAGCTTCGGACCACCTAACTCAGCGAGCACTCCGTACAGGTTACTGGCGTCGACTATTTCATCATTCACCGGTCGCGCAGGTATGCCTTCACGAAATCTATCACGCAGGGTAATCAGTGCCGCCCCTCTGTCTTTTATAGCACCACTGTCTGCCAGGCGATCCCACTCTGCGTCAGAGTCAGCCATAAGTTTCTTGGTATCGCGTGAGGCCTGTACAAATCCTCTCGCCGCTTCCGGATTGGCTGCTGCCCATGCATCGGAGAAAACATAGCCAATCGCCGACACCGGCCCGCTCGCGCCCAGTTTATTGGCCGCATCCTCGGCACTCACCAGACGCTTGAAGCCTTCCGCCTCCAGCCTTGCGCAGTAATGCCAGTAGTTGAGCATGGCATCGAGCTCGCCCTGTTTAGTTTTCTCAGCCAGCAGCGGTGGCGCACCAAAGGCTATATCGTTTTCTGCCGCCAGATCGAAGTGATGCACCTGACTGGCCATACCCTGCAGCAGCAACCAGCTCTTATCCAATGGACCACCGGCGACACCGATTTTTTTCCCCTTCAGATCAGCCAGACTCGCAATATCACTATCCGCCGCCACCATGATCGCTCCGACAGACGACGAGTACGGGACAAAGGTCAGTTTCTGACCGCTAGCTCGTTGCCGCGACACCCAAAGCCAATCGGAAACGATCACATCGACGGCGCCACCCTGCAAGGCAATTTTTGTTGCATCGCCACCGGCGTAGGGCACAATTTCAACGTCTATCCCGTTGGCCTTATCGAAGCCGCTGTGCTTCATGGATTTGAGTTCCCAGTTGACTGTACCAAATTTCAGCACACCGACTTTTACCGGGGTGGCGTCTGCTGCAAACAGCGACGCAGAGAAAAGCAAAGCGGCACCCAGAGCTGTCGCACAGCGGGTCAGCGAACGGTAAATGGCAGACGGTCTCCGGCGGCGGGCTGGACTTTTCATGGTTTTTATCTCCTAAGTTGTTTTATCCTATCGCGGCAGCGCACACATGGCAAAGACTAACCACCAACCAAAGAGACGCAATCTAACCGTGCAATGTATCGGCAAGTATTTCGCAGTAGGCATGATCACCAGCGCCATGTTGCTGGGCACCGTTACCGCTCAAGCGGCCAACAGCAGTGAGGCAAGCCTGGATATCATCCCACCCGGCACAGCGATCTCAATCACTCCGGCAGCGGCGAACTCGCCACTCCCCGACGGCGTCGACCCTGCCACTGGCTTTCGCATGCAACGCTATAGATCACCGGTACCCGACTATCTGCCAGGCGCTGAAACCGTAGACACGGCGAAAGCACACGCGCTCCATCGTGAAGGAAAGGTTATTTTCGTTGATGTATTCCCACCCAAAGGCCTTGGTGCCGACCCGCTCAACGGACACTGGCTGATCACCGAGACGCATAATCATATCGCCCGGTCCACCTGGCTCCCTGAAGTAGGTCGCGGCTATATCGAGGATGGTCATGCCAGCTACTTCAAGCGCAACCTGCAACGAATAACCGATCACAACAAGGCCGCTGCACTGCTGTTCTACTGCACCGCAGACTGCTGGCAAAGCTGGAACGCCGCCCGCCGGGCTGTGCAATGGGGCTACCAGAATGTTTTCTGGTACCCTGATGGCACCGACGGCTGGGCGGAGGAAGACTACCCTCTGGTACCCGCCATACCCATTAATTTCCTGGAACCCTGAATTGTGCCGCCTCGCTCGTTAGAAAGCAGCAATCAATCACCGGTCGCAGCAACAGGCACCGCTCTCCTCGATCAGTTCGCCATTGTCAGACAATCGATGAACCAGCAGCTGGCCGGTCATGAAAAACTGGTTGAGCGTTTACTGGTAGCAGCGATCACTGGCGGCCATGTCCTTATCGAAGGCGCCCCCGGGCTTGCAAAAACACGGACTGTCAATTGCTTTGCGAATTTAATCAATGCGAGTTTCGGGCGAGTACAGGCAACACCCGACCTGCTCCCGGCCGACCTGATCGGCACCAATGTGTATCAGCAGCACAGCGGCAGCTTTACCTTCATCAAGGGGCCACTATTCAACAATATCGTGCTGGTTGATGAGATCAATCGCGCACCACCCAAGGTGCAAAGCGCACTGCTGGAAGCGATGGGTGAAAAGCAGATCTCGGCCGCCGGCCAGACCTACCCACTCGCTGATCCTTTTATAGTGGTCGCCACGCAAAACCCGATAGAACACGAAGGCACCTACCCGCTGCCCGAAGCACAGCTCGACCGGTTTACATTTTTTGTCCATGTGAAAATGCCAACACCGCAGCTGGAACAGCAAATACTGAACCTGGTGCTGAACGAATCCACCGCTGAGCACAACAGCACACCACTGATCGACAAGCAGCCCACACTGCAACCTGACGCCATTCGACACGCGCGGTCAGCAGCCACAGAGGTGTACCTCAGCGACGCTGTTAGAGACTATGTGGTCAGACTTGTCACCGCCACTCGCGGATACGGAAATGCCGGACGCGAAGCCGAGGCTATCGAGCACGCTGCCAGCCCCCGCGGATCTATATTTCTGGCGCGCACAGCCAAAGCCCGTGCGTGGCTGGCAGGCCGTGATCATGTTATCCCGGATGATGTCGCGATACTGGCCCCGGATATCTTGTCGGGCCGGATTGTACTGAATTACCAAGCACAGGCCCAAGGTGCCAGTAGCCGTCAGATTATCCACCGCATCCTCGATGCAACACCTGTAGTCTAGGCGCCGACGGCTTCCAGCGATGCGCTACAACCCGGAGCTACCACTCACCACTTTGCCGCTGCAGTCCCTGATCGACGAACGCCATCGTCTGGCACCGCACTATAGCGGTCAATCAAAGGGGCACAGTGACTTTCCCGGCCAGCGCATCAGTCATCGGCGCGGACAGGGTATCGAATTTACTGACTTGCGCCTATACACCGACGGTGACGATGTGCGTCATATAGACTGGAATGTTACCGCCCGCAGTAATGAAGCCTACACACGACTGTATCGTGAAGAACGCGAACACACCACAACGGCAGTCGTCGACATGCGCCCCTGTATGTTCAGCGGCAGCTGTTGCCTGCGGGCTGTGGCTGCAGGTCGTCTGGCCGCCAGCGTTTTGTGGCAAGCCTGTGATGCTGGTGATCGATGCGCAGCACTGGTGTATTCAGAGCGCGGGCTGCACTACACGCGCCCGCTTGCAGGGCACCGCGGTGCCCTGAAGGCTTGTGAACTTATCGCCACTGAGTTTTCCATTGCGGCTGACAATCGATCGCCCCGCCACAACCACGAACCGATAGATCCACCATTGTCGCAATTACTTGGCAATCTCAATCGCCCCGGCCAGACAGGTGGCACACATTATTTGATCTCCGGCTTCGATACCTCCGACGATACGGACTTTCCCAAACGGCTTGCAGAAGCCGGTGTTGCGGCCAGGTCGATTGCGATCCTGCTGCTCGATCCGATCGAAACATCCGCCTTACCGCAAGGCGTCTATCCGTATAAAACACCGCAGCGGCAACGCAGCTTTTCGGCCAACCGCAGCAATCAGGACGCGCTCGCAGAGAACATCCGCCGTTTGATTGCGGCAAAGGTATTCGAGTTTGAACAAGCTACCGTGCCATTGCTGATCGCTGACACCAACAGCAGCACGGCATCACTGTTAGCACAACTGCGGCAGCGGTCACTATTGTAATGGACCAACCCGACGCCACAGAACTGCTAGCGCTTCTTAGAGAGATTCACCTCCCTGAACCGCTACCGGAGCCACCGCTTTGGCCGACAGCACTGGCGATAGCGATGATTGCACTGGCAATAACAGTACTGGTCGCGAAAATAGCACGCCGGCACTCATGGGCCACGCAAGCAAGCACCGAGCTTCGACAGATAGAACGCAGCCCGCAGTCTGCAGCACCATTGCAAACCGCAAAGTTACTCCGACGTATTGCACTGACGCTGGATCCAGATCCCCGGGTCCGATCGTTGAGCGGTGACGCCTGGCTCGAGCATCTCAATGGTCTGTTCAACACTGGTTTTTTTACCACACCGGAGGGCCGCTTCTGCGGAGGCCCCCTGTATAGCAAACCTGCTGATAAAACGGCCGGGGCGCTGCCCTACCGACAGCTGCATAAATTGATCAAGCGCAGAGGACGGCAATCTTGATCGAATTTCAGTGGCCCTGGATTTACCTGTTACTGCCCTTGCCTTTGCTGGCGCTTCGGTGGCAATCAAAAAAAAACCATAACGCTATTGCGGTCCTACCCAGATTATCGCAAGCCTTTGAGCAACTGGAAAAAAATACCTCTGGCATACCACTGGCCAGTCTCCAACAACTCTGGCGGCTGGCGCTTTTGTGGTGCGCCTGGTGTGCACTGCTCACCGCAATCGCCCAGCCCGGTCGATTAGAGACACAGACGGCGCAACCCGCCAGCGGACGGGCGATGGTGGTACTGATCGATCTATCCACCAGTATGGAGCGTCTCGATTTCACTATGGACGGCAACCCGGTTGATCGACTGACCGTCGTCAAGCGCGTGGCGGGTGACTTCATTACACAACGCGCCGGAGACCGCGTTGGCCTGGTGCTGTTCGGCTCCGAAGCATTTATCGGCTCGCCACTGAGTTACGACCTCAGGGCAGTCAATTACATACTGCAAAGCAGCGGCATAGGTATGGCGGGTCGCACGACCGCTATGGGCGATGCACTGGGCCTTGCCATTCAAAGCCTGCGCAATGATGCGGCCGTCGACAAAGCCATTGTATTGCTGTCCGACGGTACCAACAACGCGGGCACCGCAGAACCCGAAGACGCCGCGAGTCTTGCTGCATCCCTAGACATACGGATTCATACCATTGGCCTCGGTAGCGACAGCACCGCTAAAGATCAGCAGTTGTTTCAATCGGCTTCGGCTGACCTCGATGAAAAAACACTGAAAGCAATCGCCAGCGAATCCGGAGGGCGCTTTTTCCGGGCGCACACAGCTTCCGAGCTTGAGACTATATACGCCGCCATCAATACCCTTGAGCAGTCAGACAGCGAAGCACCGCCGGTCATTATCAGACAGGATTTTCGCAATGTGTTTATTATTCTGTTACTGCTGTTTTTAGCCCCACTGTTAATCACCTCTCCGGTGCGGGGCAATCACACATGATTCTGCTTGCCCCCTGGTGGTTACTGCCCGCAGGCCTCTGTGTCGCCGCCTGGTGGTTCATTACCCGCCACAGCGGCGACAGCTGGCCACAGGTAATCAAGCCGGAAGTCCTCAGCTATTTACGACCCGTGTCGCAATACGGCAGACGTCATACCACCTACCTGGTCGCCGCGATTGCCGCACTGGCTCTGTGCGGACCATCGATACCACAGGAAAACAGTCAGTCGTTCCGACACAGCCAGGGCTGGATTATACTGGCCGACGTTTCCCGCTCCATGACCCTGACTGACATTGCACCCACCCGCTTATCAGCCATGCGCGAAACGTTACTACAGATTGCTGATCAGGCATCGGCCAATTCGATCAGTCTGATTATCTATGCCGGTGATGCATTTATCATTGCTCCACCTTCATACGACACCGCTAATTTTCGCGAAAATGCCAATTTACTTGAGCATGGCCTGATTCCGCTGGAGGGCTCAAATGTCACTCGTGCACTGTCGCTGGCCTACTCCGTGATAGAAAGCAGTCAGTTGATTAACGCCAGACTGTTGATTCTCAGTGATACCGGCGGGTTTAACAATCGCTCCGATGCGGCGGTAGCTCGACTCGCAGCGGCCGGCCACCGCAGTGATGTCATCCTGTTCGGCACCGAGGATACCACCAGCGCCGCACCGTTTGACGTCAATGCCGCGCAATCTATGACCAACAGTGGCGGTGGCAAACTGATCTTTGCAAATGCCCTGCGCGGCGCTGATCTGGCACCACTGTCACTGGATAGACTAACCCTCAACAACAAACTGCTAAGCCAGACCGGACTATCGACATTGCACTGGTCCAATCAATCGCACTGGCTGTTGTTACTGGCACTGCCACTGATGATATTGCTGTTCTACCGGGAACAACATTGATTATCTGCATTGGAAATTTCCCATACAGTGCCATCAATATACGCTGGCCTTGTCTGCCGGTTAAAGCCCTGTTAATTGCTATCGCAAGCTGGTCGGTGATCGCCTCGGACAAAGCACTCTCCGACGACAACCTTATTGCGCAGAGACTCTTCAATCAACAACGCTACGCCGAGGCAGCCGAAATCTATACCAACCCAGCGTGGAAAGGCATAGCACTGTATCGGTCGTCACAATGGTGGCGGGCGGCAGAAGCCTTTATTCGAGCGGATGATGCAACATCGATATTTAACCTCGGAAACACTTACGTGAAGCTCGGCTTTCATGAACTTGCACTTCAGGCCTATCAGCAGGCCTTGCTCAGACAGCCCGACTTTGACGACGCTTCCTTTAACGCTGAATTGATGCGTAGCCTGCTCAGCCTGGACGACAACCCCGGTGGAGAATCGGCCCTGCAACGACGTGGTGAAGAAATAGACCGCGTCGACAGCGATGGCGATGAACAACCCGGTGGCAGCAGCAACGAAGACAGCGAGGAAAACCGCAACGATCAGGATACCGGTAACGACCGTGAAGGTGACACCGATGAGCGTGGCCCGTCACCAGACGCAATCGCCTCCGGCGACAGCAGCGAAGCCGGCAGCAATGACACCGTTGAGGATGATGGTTCACCACAAGGCGGGGCAACCAAGGGCACAGAAGCCGAAACGCAAACGCAAAGCAATCCGTCCACCGGGGCAGAAGGAAGCGACGACTCTTCTGACGCTGAAGCTGCCAGCCGCCGCGCCCGACTGGAAACGGCACAGGCGACTGAGCAATGGTTGAATCAGATCAACCACGACTCCCTTAAGTACCTGCAAAAACGAATCGATCTGGAACTTAGTCGACGCCGTGCCGCCGGCGAAGCCGCACCGGAAGGAGGCAGCCCATGGTAGGTCGGCTACGGACCGTTTTAGCCTGCCTGGGGCTCTGCGTCGGACTTACAGTGACACCGGCGGTGTGTGCACAGACCGCCAATGCGTCCATAACGTTGAGCCTTGAGGACACCGAGGTTTATAGCGGTGATACGGTGGTGCTCCAGATAGAATCCACCGGCTTACTGGACCCCATTGATCTGTCACCGGTAAAAAAACAGGCAAGCCTGATTCGAGAAACCACCGGTACCCGCATAGCGGTCATCGGTGGCAAAGTATCCGAGATCGCCATCAGACGCATGGATCTGTTACCGGAAAAACCGGGGCTGATGGTGATCGGCCCGCTGATCGCCGGCGACGTGCAGTCGAATTCGGTCCACATAAATATTCTAGAGGGTACGCGACCGCAATGGCAGGTCGCCGACGACGACTTGAAAATCACCGTGTCGACTACACCCGGGACGCCTTATGTTAATCAACAGGTCACCCTTACCATTGAACTGCTGCATCGCTACCCGATCAACAACGAAACAGTCAACCTGCCTGAACTAAAAGGCTTTGCAAAGCGACCGGTGCTTGAAGCAAGGCGTACGTTTAGGGGTGATGACAAAGAATGGTACAGCACCCAATGGCAGTATCTACTATTTCCTGAAAATTCGGGTGCTCAGCAAATAGACCCGATTGACTGGAGCGGCACGGCCAGTAAATCACGAATCGAAAAATCCCCATTTACGCGCCGACACAAAGCCGTGGTACTCAACGTGCGCGCAAAACACACCGCCGACACAAACTGGTGGCTGCCAGCCTCTGGATTATCACTACAGGAGTCCTGGTCTGAGCCGGTCACCAGCCTGCGCGCCGGTGACGAATTACTTCGCACTATAACCATCGAGGCAAAGGGAGTTTTGTCAGGGCAGCTTCCTGAACCGTCGGTGCCGGAGAGCCGCGCGTTGTCGCAAACCCTGATCGACTCCAGGCGCTCTGAGACAATAACCGGCTCTTCAATCACATCAACCGCAGAATTTATCTATCGGGTGAAAGCGCAAAGCCCTATACCGGTATTTCTAGACACGGTCCGTATGCAATGGTGGGATACTACACGCAATTCGGCAACACAATCGATTATCCCGGCCAGGCGCATCAATGTCGGTTTACCGGACAGGGCCGATTTACTCAGCAGCATTGCCTTGACCGAAACCGGCGCTACCGGCTTAAAGCACTGGTTACAAAGCACCAGTACCGCTCGGCTTTCACTCTATATTGCCGGCACCTTTTCAACACTGTTGCTGTTGTATGTCACTCTACCGGAACTGATCCGCCAACTGGCAGGCACCAATAAAAAACGCCAGCGCTATGCCCGCTTGCGCCAATTCGCCAGACAAGGCGATATACAAAGCATTTGCACTCAGCTTGCCTCTATCACTGGAAACAACCCAACAGCCAGGGTAGCGCGCGAATTCAGCGAGCGATTGCAAAGTGCCTTATATGCCCCGGACACCACTGAACTGACAGCCGGACAACTGGGCACTTTGGTGGAAAAATTTATTGCCAGTGACCAGCGGATTGCAGATGGGGATGTGCCGCCTTGCCCGGATCAACTCGCAAAGTTGTAGTCCCCGGCTTGCACAAGGTGGCCGCTGCAGACAACGGTTAACTGCGCAGTGCTAGCCGTGCCGCATAAATACCTCGACAGGGACAAAAGCCTGTGGCGTCAATTCAGCGTCCCGCGCCGGGGAGACGGTTTCAACCAGTAGCAGCGTCATAATCACCAGTGCGATTGCCATCGATACTCCCGAGGCCAGACCAACGCTAAGCGTGTGTTTAAAAATATGCGCCATGATCAGAACCGCCCACAGATCCAGCAACAGGATAAAGTAGATTAGCAATTTACCCTGCCCGTTCGCAGCCACGGCTTCAAAAAACGCCGGTAGAACCGGCAACGCAATGATATATACCACCGCCGATGTGCCACACAAGGCACTGTAGGCCTGGTTAAATCTCGGCCGCAGATTCTGCGCAGCCAGCACAACTTTAAGAAACGCTGCCGGAACAGCCAGCGATATGACGGTTCGAAGCAGAGAGTCAAACACCGTGTAGGAAATCAGCAACCCTGCGAATCCGGTGATCGCCGCCATTGCCACGCTCAACCACAAAACAACGCCCTGACCAGGGAGATCCTGCGGGGTTGCCCGTAGCAACGCAATTTGCACAAACTTGTAAAGTAACGCTTTCAACAGCTTGCACTCACGAAGGTTGAGGATTGGCGGGCACTGCTGCGCACCCTTAAGTAACCTTGCCAGTCGTCATGGCGGGCCCGGCTATTATTAATCCTGAGCGGTTTAAAAAACAGCAATTTAATAAGTGCCCAAGAACAGTGCTACTATGACGCAGCAGATTTAATCGCGGTTAACACGGATCGCATGGCATCATGCTCCTATCCAGCAGTCGCACCAGAACAGACTTTCCCCTTCACACCATCCGTTCTGGCACTATACGCTCGCGTTAATCGCCTCAACAACCGCCACATACCGCGTAACAAAGCACACACACCAATGACATCGCAAGGTTACAAAGCTGGATCTCCCACACCCATGAACGAACGTTTCCGCGGCTTTCTACCGGTTGTGGTTGACGTAGAGACAGGCGGATTTAACGCTCAGAGTGATGCTTTGCTGGAAATTGCCGCTGTTATTGTCAGTATGAATGACGACGGCAGGTTAGTGCCCGAACCGGCTATCAGCACGCATGTCATGCCGTTTGAAGGTGCCAACATGGATCCGAAATCAATGGAAGTCAACGGCATTGATCCCTACCACCCACTGCGGGCCGCACGCAAAGAACAAGACGCGCTCGGGTATATCTTTGCACCGATTCGCCGGGCAGTTAAAGAAGCCGGGTGCACCCGCGCCATTCTGGTCGGTCACAACGCTTTTTTTGATTTGAGCTTCATCAACGCCTGTGTTGCGCGCACTGGCATTAAACGCAATCCGTTCCACCCGTTCAGCAACTTTGACACGGTAACGCTCGGTGGTCTTGCCTATGGACAAACCGTTCTGGCTCGGGCTGCGCAGACTGCCGATCTGGACTGGAATCAATCAGAAGCACATTCCGCCGTCTACGATACGCAAATGACGGCGGAACTCTTCTGCAAAGTGGTTAACCGCTGGGAGCAACTGAACTCAAGCAACAACAACACTGCCGCCCCGATTTAACGCTCAACAAGCCGTCCAGGGCATCGTTGAGCGATCTGCTTCGCTCAGGCTTCGGTGGCTTCGCCGACTAATTTGGCCAGTTCGCCGGACTCGTGCAATTCCATCACGATATCGCAGCCGCCCACCAGCTCACCTTTGATATATAACTGTGGGAACGTCGGCCAGTCCGAGTAGGCTGGCAGCGACTCACGGATTTCGGAATCCATAATCACATTCACGTAGGCAAATTCACGCCCGCACTGCTTAAGTGCCTCGGTGGTACGGCTGGAAAAACCGCACATCGGCATTTGCGGCGTACCCTTCATGAATAAAACGACCGGGTTCGACTCGATGTGCTCTTTTATTCGATTGTTTACGTCCATAGTGCTCTTCTCAGTTTGAAACAGTTATCTCTGGTGTGAGCGATGTCTGTGTCGCCGCAACGCCATACATCGCGTCACCAACAGCCCCGTCCAGCATCCGCTATTCTCGCACAAACATTGGGGGATGATTCGCCGGATTCAAGTAGCAGGACAAACGTTCACCGCGATTGAGAACTGCTGCACGCTGACATCACCGGACGCCCGGCAGGCACAAGCCCCCCTCTGCAGTGGCAGATGGCCTGCCACCGCGCGGTTGCCAGACAGTGCACCCGGGTGAACGTTATCCTGACGTTCGAACCACACGCATGGTGGCTATTCAGGTGTCCGGCCTTGATGTGCCCCATCAGCACGACACAGAATGCCAAAGCGCAGACTCTTTGCGTTGATTTATCCTGACGAGTTTCATAGGCTGTACGACTTCCGGTCAAACAAAAGCCATCCATAGCGGCAGGCTGTCACGCCGGCAGCCAACCATCTCAAAGGAATTACCTCCATGACATCGGCAACGGGTAGGTCTACCCTCGTTCAGTCTTACAATCGCTTACCTGTGTCTTTCGTTCGTGGTCAGGGCGCTCGCTTGTGGGATGATCAGGGCAACGAGTATCTCGATGCGCTGGGTGGAATCGCGGTGTGCGCGCTCGGCCACAGCCATCCGGGGGTCACGGCCGCCATTACAGATCAAGCGCAGACCCTGCTGCATACCTCCAACCTTTTTGCCATCGACAACCAGCAGCAACTGGCCGACAAACTGTGCGGGTTAACCGGTATGGAAGCGGTGTTTTTTTGCAATTCAGGCGCCGAGGCCAATGAAGCGGCATTCAAGCTGAGCCGGCTTTTTGCCCGCGAGAAAAATATCGCCCATCCAAAAGTGATCGCTTTCAATGGCAGTTTTCACGGTCGTACCATGGCGACTCTCAGCGCCACCGGCAACGACGCCGTGCACAAAGGCTTCAGCCCGCTGGTCGACGGCTTTGTCCATCTGCCGTACAACGATGTACCGTCAATCAGGAAAGCAGCATCAGAGCACCCGGATATTGTCGCCGTAATGGTTGAGCCGATCCTTGGCGAAGGGGGGGTCGTGGTGCCGGATGATGGCTATCTAGAGGCGATACGTGACATTTGCGATGACAACAACTGGCTGATGATTGCCGATGAGATTCAAACCGGTGTAGGACGCACCGGTCATTGGTATGCAAGCCTTGCAGCAAAGCCAGACGTCATTACCAGCGCTAAAGCACTGGGCAATGGCATTCCAATCGGTGCCTGCCTGACCCGCGGAATCGCGGCCACACTGATTAAGCCGGGTCACCATGGGACCACCTTTGGTGGCAACCCGTTTGCTACCCGCGTCGGACTCAGCGTTCTGCAGGCAATGGAAGACGAAAATCTGCCGGCACGCGCCGCCACGGCAGGCGCCAGGCTGCAACAAAAGCTAGGCGAAACGCTGCACAATCGACCGGAAGTTTCAGAGATTCGAGGTCGCGGCATGATGATCGGGATAGTCCTGAACGCCGACTGCACTGAGTTGGTAAAGATCGGATTGAAAAATCGTGTCGTGTTTAACGTGGCCGCAGGCAATGTGGTTCGCCTGCTGCCTCCGTATAACGTCAGCGATGCAGAGGTGGATGAAATCGCCCAACGTGTGGCCGACTCTATCAGCGAGCTGTGCCTGAATCAGGAATCGATCACCACGGCAGAAAACCAATGAACGGAATCACCCGGACTTCCACCACCCGACACTTTATCGACGAGACCGATCTCAGCGCAGATGAGTTCCGCCAGATTATCAGCGCCGCCATTGAGCTTAAGCGAGAGCGCGCTCAGGGCGTCACCCGCGATTCGCTACACAACAAAACCCTGGCGATGATCTTCGAAAAAGCCAGCACCCGAACCCGCACCTCTTTTGAATCCGGCATGGTGCAATTGGGCGGACATGCCATAAATCTGTCACCGGCCGATTCTCAACTGGGGCGGGGCGAGCCGATCGCCGACACCTCACGGGTACTCTCTGAAATGGTCGACGCCGCCATGCTGCGGACTCACAGCCACGCCACCATAGAAGAATTCGCCAGTGTCTCGGGAATTCCGGTGATCAACGGCCTGTCTGACCGGCTACACCCCTGTCAGTTACTGGCCGACATGCAAACGTTTATCGAAGTACGCGGCGATGTAAAAGGCGCACGACTGGCCTGGGTTGGTGCTGGCAACAATATGTGCAACTCCTACATTAACACCGCAAAACTGCTCGACTTCACCTTGACCATTGCCTGTCCGCCGGAACTGGCACCTGATCAAACGCTACTGACTGAGTGTGCTGCACATGTTGAAGTCTGCGATGACGCCGAAACCGCCTGTCGCGATGCCGACGCTATTGTCACCGATGTGTGGGCAAGCATGGGTGAAGAGCAGAACAGTGCTCAGTTGCACAGCCTGCTGTCACCGTTTCAGGTCTGCCAGGCGCTGTTCGACGTGGCCTCGTCAGATGCTATTTTCATGCACTGCCTTCCTGCCCATCGCGGTGAAGAGGTTACTGGCGACGTCATTGACGGTCCTCGCAGTGTGGTGTGGCAGGAGGCGGGCAATCGGCTGCACGCACAAAAAGCACTGCTTGAATTTTTACTCCTGTAGATTGGTACTCAAAGACAGCCGGCTGTCCTTATCCCGGCTGGACGGTAAATTGCTTGGTGGGTACCTGACCTTTGGCCGGTTGCCAAACCGATGGATTTTTACTTTTACACCTTTATCACTCCAAGATCATGAAATTACCTTCGTTGAAGCAGGCAGTCGCCTTGCACTTTGCTGTCAGCCTGGTGGCTTTTACTGTACTAGTCGCACTTATGATGCGGGTTTGGTTCCCTGGCGATTTATTTTTTATTGATGGTGGCTGGCAGGGGCTGAAAATCATAGCCCCGATTGATCTGGTACTGGGCCCCGCATTGACACTGCTGTTTTACCGCCCTCACAAAAAAGGTATTGCCTTCGATATCAGCGCAATACTTTTTGTCCAGGTGGCTGCACTCAGCTACGGCGTCTATGTAGCCCACGAGCAGCGTCCGGCCGCCATTGTTTTTGCCGAGCACCGATTCGAGACCTTGTCCTATTCTGAGTTCAAACTGGCCTCTAAGGAGATCGAGAAGCAACAGCGGACGCCAAAACCACTCAGCGAATTCGGCCAGCAAATGCCGATCATCGTGTACGCGAATCCCTACGGCGCCGACGACTACGGACAATACCTCGAAGAGCTCCTAAACGGCCTGCCCGAATTGCGCGAACGCAGCGATCGCTACCGTCCGATCGAGACCGCTTTGGCCGACATAGAAAAGTATCGCGTGGTAAATGACAAAAATGGCACAACCATTGAAGTACCTGCTTCGGGTAAATCGGAAAAGTCACTAGAAGAACACCTGACTTTTCCTCTGAAGGCGCGCTACCAGAATGGAAACATCACATTCAGCAAGGATGGCATGCAGCTACTAGGCATAGAGCGCAGGGAGGACTAGGCAGGTCGGAAAGCAAGTGTGTCAAGCAGACATCGAGGGCGAACACACCGCTTCCGAGCGTTTGTGGGAATAAATCCGGGCAAACTATTACATCAAGAAAACGTTAAAAAACGAGTACATAGGTATCACACACAACGATGTTACACTCCACTTGCTTCCTTTGATGACCAGGGCCACCACACCTCCCAATGGCGCAACACACCCGCCTTCAATTTGACAGTTATATGCCCATGACCCTCCTCCTTGATCGCTATCCTTCTGTGGCCACCGGCAACATCTCTCTATGAATTATTTGTTCTTGATTGCCGCGGCTACCATGATCAGCCTTGCCGTTATACCTATCATGGTCCGACTGGCTCCAAAGCTGGGTATGATGGATGTCCCCGATGAAGACAGGAAGGTGCACACCAACCCGATTCCGCGCGTTGGTGGCTGGGGTATAATCGTTGGTGCACTGATACCGGTTGTCACCCTCACTGAACTCGATACCACAGTGCTGTGCTACCTGTTCGGCTGCATCATTCTGCTGCTTTTCGGCGCACTCGATGATCACCGGGAGATGGGCCATTACACAAAATTCATCGGGCAGTTTATCGCTGTCATCCCGATGATTTATATCGCCGATCTCTACGCTGTTGACTTTCCTTTTATCCCTTACGACTTCCCGAAATGGTTTGCGCAGGGCTTTACCCTGATTGCCATGATTGGTGTGATTAACGCCATCAACCACTCTGACGGTCTCGATGGACTGGCTGGAGGCGAGGCGCTGATCACGCTGGGGGCACTGGCACTGCTTGCCTGGATAGCCCCCAATGGTGATTTGTCTATCATTCTAGCGCTGGCCGCGATTGGCGGTTTGGTCGGTTTTCTACGCTACAACACCCACCCGGCAATGGTTTTCATGGGAGATGGCGGCAGTCAATATCTCGGCTTCACGCTCGGGTTTCTAGCAGTACTGCTAACGCAACATACCGACCCTACCCTCAGCAAAGCGGTGGTACTGCTGATACTCGGTCTGCCAGTGGTCGATATCCTGGTGGTACTGAAAAAAAGGGCACAGTCCGGCTCGAATATTTTCCGGGCAACTAAAAATCATATGCACCACCGCTTGCTTGAGGTCGGTTTCGAGCACAAAGAATCGGTAGTTATTATCTACACGGTTCACACGTTCCTGGTGTGCTGCGGAATCTGGCTTGCACATGGCAACGACTGGGTAATAGCCGCCATCTACCTGGCTGTCTGTGGCGCGACGTACTACTTACTGATTCTGGCAGAGCGCTCTGGCTGGCGCCCCGGCCAGACCAAGCTGTTTTCGGTTCTGACAAGCGGCCTCGAGGCGATAGAAAAAAACCAGATCCTGATGCGTAGCTCCAGACGCTTCCTGGAGATCGCAATCCCCGGTTTTCTGATCGGCTTATCTATCTGGATAAACGATATTCCGCGTGAATTCGGTATTGTCGCAGCCTTGCTGGCGGTTCTGCTGGCTCTACAGAGTGTGAATATATATCCGTTCAGGGTAAACACACGGCGCGGCATTATTTATATCACTGTGGTGTTCATCATCTATCTGTCCACTCACGACCGCATCACCTGGCTTAACCCATGGGCAGTCGGCCTCGAGATTCTTTATTACGTGGCGGTGTGCGTAGCGATATTCCTTGCCATCCGCTTCTCACCCGGGCGACGCAAAGAAGAATTCAAAGTAACGTCATTCGACTATCTGCTGCTGTTTCTGATCGTCGGTGCGCTGCTGTTCGCCAAGAGTCCGCTGCTGTTTGGCACATTCAATGTCAACATCTTCATTGTGGTACTGGCGATTATTCTCTACGCCTCAGAACTTCTGCTGGTTGAACGCAGAGAGCGCATTGATCTATTGGGCGGGGCGGCACTGATCACACTGGTGGTCATCGCAATACGAGGCTTTAACCTGGTGCAATTTAATATTGGATTGCAACCCTGAGCCGTAGCAGGTCATTTATCCCACACGGTGTTTTGAGAGCGTCACTCTGAAGACTTCAGGGTCCGGCCACCCCAGGGGGGCCGGACTGAAATTTTTAGCCGGCAATCGGCGATAAGCTCTGTCTTTTGTCGTTAATTACATCGTGAATCAGATCATCACCAATTGTTGGCAATTGCTCGGCAAAGCCAAACAACAGTGCGGTGTCGCACAGTAAATTCACAATCCGCGGAATCCCGCCACTGGCCTCCCAGATGGACGGTATCGCCGCATTGCTGAAAATATCGTGCTGAGACCCGGCAATCATCAATCGGTGACGGACGTAAGCGTGAGTCTCGTCCAGGTCGAGGGGCTCTAGATGACAGTCGACAGCGATACGATGCACAAAGGTTAACAACGACGGATCACTAAGCGTTTCACGCAACGCTGACTGTCCAACCAACACCAACTGAATCAGATCGTAATTATCGGCGTTGAGATTCGACAGCATACGCAGCTGTTCGATAATTTCAGCACTCAGGTTATGCGCCTCATCGATGATCAGAATGCTTCGTTTGTTCTGCGAGTACTGTTGCATCAGGTGGTCAGAGAAAGCTTTGTACAACTGAACTTTGCCTTTTTCCTGGGGTTCCTGCCCGAACGCCAGCAACATCCATTGCAACAATTCCTCGAAAGATTCAACGTGGGTATTAGACACCAGCCCGACCGCCATCGAATCATCGCCAGTCTGCAGCAACTTACGCACTAAACTGGTTTTTCCCGAGCCGATTTCGCCGGTGATAACGGCAAAGCCGGACTGACTCATAAAGACATACTCGAGCATTGACAATGCGGCCTGATGACCTTTGCTCAAATACAGATATTTTGCATCCGGACGCATCAAAAAGGGCTTTTCGTTCAGTCCGTAAAAGGCTTCGTACATAGATGGGAACCATGAAAATAGTAGCTGGCGTAGGTTGCGGAGAATCCGGCAGTGCTGACCTGGCGGGATCGCGCAATTCCCCCTCATAATAGCAACTAATGCTGCGACTTGTTCCCGGGCGCACCATTGCATGGACTTCAAGTCATCTGGCCGGCCCCGGGTAGACAGCTGGAAACTGACGCCTGGCATGCCGGGTCGGCAACCGAGGATTCAGGTGGGCTGGTCGCGATATCGGGTTTGTCATTGAACAGCCACGCCAACTATTATATGCCTGAGCAACCAATATAAGCCGTACGGTCGCCTAACCCCGACCGCCCCGGGATTGCTGCCGACCTGCCGGCTTGGTCAGCTTCCAGTGAGCAGACAACTCCTGAGCAGGCCTGCCAGATACCCATCGGCAATTCCGACTGGCTCTAGCGACTGGCCAGTAAACCCCCAACCTGCACAGAGACCAAGGCACTCGCGGTTCCACCGTTACCATCATCGATCGTGTATTCAAATGTATCGGTGCCTATAAAGTCTGCATCGGAGGTGTAATCGACCGTATTGTCCACCAGTACCAGCGCGGTGCCGTCCGACGGTGGCGTCAGAATCGACACCGATAGAGGATCAAGGTCCGCATCAGTGTCATTGCCCAGCACATCAATATTCACCAGCGCTTCGGTCTCAGCCGAGGCGCTATCGGCAATTGCGATCGGTGCCGAATTGCCACTTTCAACGGTCATTGTGACAAGCGCTGTGGCGGTGCCTGAGTTGCCATCTTCAATCGTGTATTCAAATGTGTCCGTGCCGGTAAAGTCTACCGCTGCGGTGTATTCAATGCGATTATCAGCCAGGATCACCGCAGCACCGTTACCCGGTACCGTCACTTCGCTGATCGTTAAGGTATCGCCGTCAGCATCGGTGTCGTTTGCAACCACATCAATCTCGATGGCAATACCCGTCACAGCAGTCCCAGCGTCCGGGTTGGCCACAGGCAACGCGTTAAGCGATTCCATGGTGATCGTTAAGGTGGCTGTGTCAGTACCGCCGTTGCCATCATCCACTTGATAGACCAAGGAGTCTACGCCCACAAAATCGGCGGCAGGGGTATAGAGAATACGCACACCGCCCCTGACGCTCGCAGACCCGGACGCCGGCGCTGTAGTAATTGTCACCGTCAGTGCATCGCCATCTTCATCGCTGTCATTCGCGAGCACTTGAACTGTGATCGGATCATTAACTTCAGTGGTCACGCCGTCGTCTGTGGCAACCGGCGGCGTATTAACAGCGTTGACATTAACCGTGACCGTCGCCGTGGCGGTACCACCGGCCCCATCATCGATGGTGTAATCAAAGCTATCCGTTCCAGTGAAGGCCGCCACTGATGTGTAACTGACAGTGTTATTGGCATTCAACTCCGCAACCCCGTTTGCCGCTGCCACCGTAATAGCAACGCTAAGTACATCGCCGTCGGGATCGCTGTCGTTATCGAGCACATTAATGATTACTGCTGTTTCAGTGAGTGTTTCGGCACTATCATCCACCGCCACTGGCGGCGCATTTATGCTATCGACGTTGATCGTCACTGTCGCCGTGTCAGTTCCACCCGCACCATCATTGACTTCATAGATGAAACTGTCCGACCCGGTAAAGTCATTATCCGGTGTATAAATAATTGTCTGATCAGCAGTCACTGCCGCTGTACCATCAGAGGCAGGTGCGGCGATGACTACCGTTAAAGCGTCGCCATCAGCGTCATCATCGTTACTGAGCACATCGACGGTAACCGCCGTGTTCTCGGAGGTACTGGCCGTATCATCTGTGGCGACCGGTGCCTGATTGGTTTCGCTCACTGTAATAGTGACGGTCGCGGTATCAGTGCCACCATTGCCATCATTGATTTCATATACCAGTGTGTCAGTGCCGGTGAAATCAGTGTCCGGCGTATAAGTTATCGCGCCGGTGGCAACGACACCACTCCCGTTATCGCCCTGAGTGGTGACAGAAATCGACAGCGCATCGCCATCGGCGTCGCTATCATTATCGAGCACATTGATCGACACGGCTGTATTCTCAGGTGTGGCAGCACTGTCATTTTCCGCAACCGGCGCGGTGTTGCCACCGGTGACGGTTACCGTCACCGTGGCTGTCGAATTACCATAGTTGCCATCCGTGATCTGATAGTTAAATGAGTCGACACCCGCAAAGCCGGTAGCAGGTGTATAGATGATGCTCACACCACGTACCACCGCAGAGCCGTTATCAGGCTGGCTGGAATCAACAATACTCAGTGTGTCGCCATCAGCGTCGGTGTCATTCACCAGCACCGAAATCCTGACCGGGTCATTTACCTCTGTAGTGATTTCATCATCAACCGCTACCGGAGCGACATTCACATTGCTCACTAGTATTGAGACCACTGCGCTATCAGTAGCCCCGTCAGGATCTGCAACCTGATAGGTAAACTGGTCGGTTCCGGAAAAGTCAGCCTCGGGTGTATACAAGACCACCCCACCGCTCACAGCTGCCGTACCATTGATCGGTGCGGTTGTGATGGTGACAGTGAGAGCATCACCATCCGGATCGGAGTCGTTATCAAGAACATCAATCGAGACTGCCACCTCCTCTTGAGTACTACCGTCGTCATCGTTGGCATCCGGCGGTGCGTTTACGTTGCTGACGGTAACAGTCACCGTGGCAATCGAAGTTTCACCAGCGCCATCAGCTATCTGATAGCGAAATGTATCAACACCGACGAAATCGGTATCCGGTGTATAGACGACCTCGCCCTCGCTATTTGCAGCTGCCTCACCATCGCCTGCAGGCACCGCTATGGTCACCGTCAACTCGTCGCCATCGGGGTCGGTATCGTTGGCCAGCACTTGAATAGAAACCGGGGTGTTTTCGTTGGTCGATGCCGCGTCAGCGACCGCAGTCGGCCCACCGTTAACGTCCGTCACAACAACCGTGACTTCGCCTTGAGCTTCAACCAGGCTGTCGCTCACGGTGTAGCTAAACCGGTCGGATCCAGTGAAGCCGGCATTAGGCGTGTACCGCACTACCGATGAAGATACTATTTCAACGACACCGTTGTCAGCCGTCCCCACCGCCGTGATCGTTAACGGATCTGCATCGTTGTCGATGTCATTAGCCAGTAGATCCAGGGTGGCAGTGCCGCCTTCGGCAACAGTCAGATTATCTGCCACGGGCGACGGCGGCACGTTGACCAGCCTGACGGTGACAATAGCCGTGGCGGTATCCGCCCCTTCATTGCCGTCGCTTATGGTGTATTCAAAGGGGTCGATACCGGAAAAATTCGCGGTGGGTGTGTAAGTGATGGTAGTACCATCAGCATTAATAATCGCCTCGCCATTCGCGGGGCTGACGACACTCGACACGCTGAGGGTGTCTCCCTCCTTGTCGGTATCATTCGCCAGTACGGAGATCACCACCGATACATTTTCATCGGTACTGACGCTATCATTTTCAGCATCGGGTGCATCGTTGACGGGGCTTACAATAATTTCAACGGCTGCACTCACGGTCAAACCGCCGGAATCCAGCACCGTATATCGAAACTGATCGCGGCCGCTGAAATCACTGTTCGGCTGGTACTCAATGAGCACGCCGTTTCTAATGTTCGCCACGCCATTAGTTGGACCGTCGGTGATGCGGGTAATAGATAATGGCAAGGCATCGGGGTCTGTATCGTTAGTTAATACAGAGAACGACTGCGGGTCAGAATCTTCCGCAATAGTAAACGTATCATCGAGCAATACCGGAGGCGCATTTTCCCCGGAGAAAATGATCGTGACTGTAATCGGAGCGCTGGGGGGATTAACGCCATCGCTTACCCGGTAAGTGAAGCTGTCTTTAGTTACTCCGTCGCCATCCGACGGTGGCACATCACCAATGCCCTCGTAGCGAAAACCTCCGTCAGACCTGAAAGAGGATTGGAAAGACTCCTGGGCAAAACTCGGCAGGGTGAGGAGTTCCGCTGTCAGGCAGGTATTGCCGACATGCTCATCATCATCGTCATTGGCCAGCACGCCCGCTGAACCGTCCTGCTTTTCACAGCGTGCGTCGTAAATCACGCCGCCGCGCTGAATAACACTGGGGTACACCAATTGATAGGTATCATCGGCAGGCTGAGGGGGCTCGTTTGGCGGCACATCGAAGCAAAAGACCGCTTTGATCGGGTCGGTGATGGAACCGTCTCTGTCGACCAGGGAAAGCTCGTATTCCAACCCTACCGGCGCGTACAATGGTGGTGGATACACAACAATCTCATTGCCTACCGGCAGGAACTCCACCCCGCAGGAGGGCTGATCCGCCAGACATCCCTCAAGCAGCGAGTTGGCGATCTGCAAGCCGCTTTCACTCAGCTCGATCCGACATTCCTCAAGGTTACCCTGTCGCAGCAAACGGGTGGTGACACTGGTGATACCAGTGTCGTCACTGGCAGAAATACGAACGATACTACTGCCACCGGAAACAACATCGCCATCCGACAACTGCAGGTTCGGCAGCGTATTTTCTCCACGCTCGCTGGTACCGGACCCGTTCGAGCAGGCCGACAGCAACACCAAGAGCAATCCCATGACCAACACCGGCCTGCAAGCGCGGCGCGGCGTGTCTGAAACATATTCTTTTAACATCGTATTCTCGTTTTTAACATCTTAAATGTCATGACACAGTGTATATCACAAAATGACACGAAACAGGAGAGGCATTGAAAACTATCGTCAACCCGGACGCTGCTGTTCCGGCAATCTACGTATGAGAACCAATTGCCGTCACACGGGCAAGGAACCAGTACACCACTTACACAAATTTAGTGTTGCAATTCACACTTTGCCGGTCAGCAGACAAATTGAGAGACAGGATCGCTAGACCTTACGCACACTGACATCGGCCGACGAAAAAACCCGCACCCCGGCCTCAGTAGCAACGCGAAGCTGCCCGACATCATCGATGCCGGCAGAGGTGCCCGACACCTGCTCTCCGGCCGCATGAATCTGGAGCAACCGGCGCTGAAAGGCATCGTAGTCGCCCCAACGGCCGGCTAATTCGGCGACGTTAGCGGCGACATCGCCACAGCAACTGTTGTACACATGAGCCACCAGACTGCCGATTAGTGCCGAGCGATCCGGTGGCGCAGCATTGCATTGCTCGTATAGGTCAGTGCTTTGCTGGTCTATCATTTTTGCCTCGGCACCGCGGCGATAGTTAACCCCGATACCAATAACTACCGTCGTCGAGGATGCATCGTGGTCGGCAACCTCGACAAGAATTCCGACCAATTTGTAATCCCCGACCAGGATATCGTTTGGCCACTTAACCCGAACCGGGGCAGCGCAATACTGACGCAGGCAATCACAGACTGCCGCCCCTGCCAACAGCGACAATCCGCTGACTTCTGCCAGACTCGATGGCACTTTGAAGCGCATTGAGAACGTCACCCCGCGATTTGGCGTGTGCCAGGTTTTACCCCGCCGACCGCGACCTTTGGTTTGATGTTCTGCCGCACAGACAGACAACACCGCGCCCGTCTGACCCGCTCCGGCAGCGCTCAGGCGAGTGTTTGTGGATTCGGTTTCCTGTAACACTTCGACGCTGACCATCCCGCTTACACGCGCCTGCAGCACGGCATCAATGGTCGATTTATTAAGCGGTACCAGAGGTTCATCCATCATCACTTTCCTGTCAAATTAATGCAACTCTGCCATCAAAATCCTGACAGTAAAGTTCCTGTGTTTTCTCGCC
>CALKXD010000151.1 GCA_938003855.1 uncultured Granulosicoccaceae bacterium
GTTGTTTTTGTCAGGGTCTGAGCTGACATCAACCCCTCACCGGGGATGATGCTGGTGTTCTTTTATCCTGTCTGTTGAGGCAATAGTCCCGTATGAGATCTGTGTTGGAGTGCACTACGTAGATCATGCCGTAAGCACACTCTAGAAGTTCGGCGACTCTGACCAGTATGTGCGTCGTGTCAAATTGACGGTAGGAGTATCAATAGTGTTGAGGCCCGTTACCGCGTCGACCGACCACTCATTTTCCGTGGTATCGCCACTGATTATTACTGACACTGAACCCGCGATGCCGGATTGATCAATATCATCGTAGCGATTGCCGGGGTCGGTGCCATTAACCGGTGTTGCGTCAAGGAGGCTGACCACGTAACTGCGATTGTGGCCCGTTGCCGGTTGGCAGGCGTCATTCGTCTGGCCACTTCCGTCCGGCAGGTAGGTGGCAAACACGACACTGTGATCAATGGTGACTGATGTCCCCAGTACTTTCTCTCCATTGTCGTCAAGCTTTAACATCCATCCCGGGGCATCTTCCAATGCGTCTTTTGCGGCCAGGGCAATTTCGCTGTCTGTATTTTCAATATCATTAGCTGTCGCGTCATAGAGGTCTGCCTCTTCAACAGCCCGGTATGTCGCTGGGTCTCCGGATGTTCCAATCCCGTAGGCTTCCGGCGCTTTGTAGACTTGATCCTGTCTGATCATATAGAAACGATTGTCGACATTGCTGCCCAGCGGATGCGATCGATTGCCGGAGCCAATGGAAAGCGTTAGAAAGGTCTTGCCCTGTTTTGCAGTAATGGCAACATCAGGCGGGTAGAAAAATCGCCGGTTGTTTTTTTCGTCTGATGCGGCCAGATCGGCGATAAGCCCGCCGGTAATTAAATCTGAGGCGCCGGTGGCGTCGTGGTTGAAGTCGAATCGCCAGATTTGTCCTCCCAGATCCCCGATATACATCTGATCGGTTATACCGTCGCCGTCAACATCAACCAGACTCGGGTCAGATGGCATGCTATAGAGCATCTGTGAGTAGTCCGAGCCTGTGTCAGTGGCGGTTTTCCAGATCAAAGAGCCATCTACAGCATCAACAATAAAAAGAGTATTGCCTATGGTATCGGCCGATCTAGTGGTCGCATAGTCCTGTGCGGGGTCATAGCCACCGCCGAATATTAATACGTCTTTTATTGTGCCGCCAATGTGTATTTTCGCTTTGGTTGGTTTGGACCAGGATTGTCCCAGTTCTGCAAAATCGCCGGAACCGCCTTTAATAGCCCATAAATACTTTGGATTATTTTTTTCGGTAACATCCAGAGCATAGTAATTTTGTCCGCCCCGACGCATGCCAATGTACAGATAAGCCTGTTCTGTTTGTGAGTCGACAGTGCCATTACGGTTTGTATCATCCACCCAGAGCGTAATATCGCCATCGAGTCCGTACGGCCTGACCAGGCCAGTGTTGTTCTCGTAGAAGACGTTCAGATTGCCCAGCAGGTCGGTGGGAATAAACGAAAATAATTCGGACCCGTCGATGCTGCTGATTGCGTGCAGATACCCCTCGTTGGTGCCGACAAACACGACAGAGTCCGGTTCGCTTGTGGTGCTGTCGTAGGTCAGGATTGTCGGGCGTGAATGCAGCGGGTCGCCCATTTGCTGGCGGGTATCTGTTATTGAACCATCGCTGTCTTCGTCATCGACATCGACGCCACGCGCCCAGGCCAGCAGGTTGCTTAGCTGATCACCGGTTTCAGTAAACCAGCTACCCAGTGCTGCAGCATTGTCTTCGTGGATCCGGTTGCGACTATCGAGCAAATAGTTGCCGCCGTTACCGGTGTAGGTGGTGAGCTTGCGAGTGGCAGCATCAAGCTCACCAGCGGCACCACCACGTTGCGTATAAGCACCGTCGGCGGTATCGCTCCAAAAGCTCTGAGCGTCTGCGGCGAAACTGGCCGTGCTGCGGTCTAGGGCGTTTTTGTTGTTCTGATCTTTGAGCGTGGGTGGACTGCCCGAGAAATTGTAGCGCTTCAGATTGCCCGGCCATCGCATAGAGTTAGTCGGCTGAAACAAGGCGAGGTAGGCGTCATCTCGGTGCGACATCTGGCTGAGCTGGTCGATGGTGACAGCCGGTGTAACAAAGGTTGTAGATTGATCGAATGCGGCATCCATGATTGACTCAAACGCTGTGAGCAATTGATCAGACGTACCTACCGAGTAGTAGCCTCCGCCACCGGCGGTTGCCATGTCGTCGAGCCAGGGCATATCGAGACTGAGGCCTATTGTGTGTGTAGTTATGCTGTTTATACCACGAACGGTTGGGTAGTGATCGTTCTCCTTCATGTATTTAGCGAGCTCGATACCACAGTTGCCCCGGATTCTATTGTCCCCTCGATTAGTGGCGCAATCACTGCCGATATAGTCACCGATAGAAGGCCAGGAACTTCCACCGTAAGGTTCGCCGTCGGTCAGGAGGACAATATGGTTGCTTTGACACTGCACCAGCGGTGGCTGGCCGCTGCTGTTGATTTCCTCCATAACTATCGGTGCTTCACCGCGGAAATGGCGCATCGCCTCGAACATCGCGCTTTGCGTGGGTGTGCCACCAGAGGCGTACAAGCTATCTATGTGGCTGATCAGTGAATCTCTCGATTCTGTCAGCGGTTTAATTTCATCTCGCAGGCTGAACTGACCACGAGTGTAACTGGAGTAGGTCATCAACCCGGCATTGAAACTGTCACTTGACTCCAGCAGTGTACTGAGTGCAACTTTGGTTCGCTCCAATCGTGTGCGCCACTTCTGGTCGAGGTGTTGTTCGACGATCTTGATTTCGGATTCGCTGAGCATTCGATCGTAGACGATCAGTTCTGCTAACTCATGGTCACTGACACCTCTGCCAAAATACATTCCGCCCGATGATGCAGCCGGTGCCGCACCCGGATCGATAGCACTAAAACTGCCGTTGTTCAGTGATATACCGTTCTGGTTTCCCGCTACCGTCTTGAACGCAGTCAGCTGTGCTACTTCACCGACGGCGGTGGGACGGCGGATAATGGATCGATCGTTGCCAATACTGCCGGCGTCCCAGTACCAGTTGCGGTTATTGCTCCATGGGGTATGAAGGCTTATGCGGCCGGTATAAGAGGTGTCGTCACCATTGAAATTAAGAAAAAAATTTTTACTCTGAGCATTCTCCTGCTGGACAAGAAAAATAGTCGCTTCGCTCATGGTGCCGCCGAAAATATCGGGGCCGGTCATGATGTCGTCGGTGAAGCGCACAGTACTCAGTCCGTTGATATTGCCGAGTGTTGCAGTGGAGCCGGTCAGGTGATTTCCCTTGCCGGATTTATCCATCCATGTCGATACATAGCCGGAGAACCGGCCCCAGCTAGCGAGGTCCCCCTGTGCGTCCAGCAGGGTGTTCTTATCCGCCGCGTCCAGCCACAGAACATTACCCGGGATATCGGGCAAGGGTGTCCCGTCTGTCCAGTTCATTGATCCGGACACATCCACGATAAACATAATGTTGGGTGGGATGTTTTCTGCGTTGAAAAATATTTCGGTATCGTCTGCTGTCGTTGTGTCGATTAACAGGCAAGTCATTGCGACGCCAAGCAGCACTGTGGCTTTTTTCTGTGGCGTGCGCGCAATGGAACCCGGCGACCGGGTAATAACGCAGTCGGCGGGCACGGCACCGCCGTCTTCCTTAATAAGTCGGCCGGTTGGTGGGCGTAATCGCTGGCAACGATCGCGCAGTGCAATCAATAATCCTGTCATTCCATGATCCAGACGATGTTGATAAAGTTCAGCAGAGGCCGGTGTTCCGTCGGGCCATCTCCTTTTTAGGGGAGTACTGTATACAGCGGAGTCGGATCTACACACAAAGACCCGTTGATTTCCCCTGTAAGTATCGGCAAGCGATCCGGAATATTTGGTTATCTCTACCGATATACGCACCGGTCTGTGGTGTTATCGCCAGCCGTATGACGGTAACGTTGTGATCCTGGTGAGTTTGTTTGCCTGTGGTGGCAATGGAGATGCGGGCAAAGCGACAAGCGTGTGTCTGCTCTTTACCTCAGGCCTTTGTCTGTTAAAAGGCCTGTCGTCCTATTCCGGTCAATCAGCCGGCTCAGCCGGGTTTGTTGTCTTGCAATTTCCTGCAGACGGGCGGTCTGTTTGTCAGGGGTATCAATCGGGTTTTGGGATATCAAGATTGACGGTAACGCTCTTCTTTTGCGTAAAGCTGTCGAGCATACTTTCCAGTGAATACTCACGGCCGATACCGCTTTGCTTAACGCCACCGTAGGATTGACCGGGTAGCTGCCCGATACCCTGATTGACCTGTACCCAACCGGCTTCTACCCGATGTGCAGTGCGCAGGGCCTGACCGATATCGCGCGACCAGACGAACGCAGCCAGGCCATAGTGACTATCGTTTGCCATACGTACCACCTCATCTTCATCGCTCCAGCGTATTGCCATTAATACCGGACCGAAAATCTCTTCCCGGGATAAACGCCAGTCGTTGCGGGCATCGGCGAAGATGGTCGGCCGCGCAAAATACCCTTCGCTCAGTGGGCCTTGCGTGTCCGGCATGCCACCGGTGACGAGCCGTGCATCGGGGAGCGACAGTCCTTCGTCTATGTAGCTGCAAACCTTGTCGAATTGCTTTTTGTTGATGATCGCTCCCATATCGGTTGCCTCATCGAGCGGGTCCCCCATTTTAAGTGTTGACGCTTTTGCCGCCAGTTTGTCCAGAAAGGAGTCATAGATATCTTCGTGCAGGAACAACCGTGAACCCGCAGTGCACGACTGGCTTTGGCGGGTAAAGCGCATAGCGGAGATAATGCCGTCCACCACCCAGTCGTGGTTGGCATCGGCAAAAACAATCGATGGACTCTTGCCACCAAGTTCCAGTGATATGGGTGCGACACGCTGCGAGGCCGCCTGCATGATTGATTTGCCGACAGCGGTTGATCCGGTAAAGGACAGCTTCAGGATATCGGGATGCTCTGCCATTGCGGCACCGCATTCGTGGCCCAGACCGGTAAGTACATTGAGCACAGCGGGGGGCAGAACTTCGTCGCACGCTTTAGCCACTAACAGTACCCCCAAAGGTGCATCCTCGGCGGTTTTAAGTACCATGGTGTTGCCGGCGCACAATGCCGGGGCGATTTTCAGTGCGGCTAACAACACAGGTGCATTCCACGGAATGATGGCACCGACGACGCCGATCGGTTCACGCCGTGAGTAACTCAGCATGCTTTCGTTAATAGGAATCTGCTCGCCTTTCAGCTCGCCGGCAAGTCCACCGAAATAGCGAAATATATCGGCCGCGGCAATGGCTTCGGGTCTGGCCTGGGTGCGAATAGCATTGCCAGTTTCCATGGCGATGGTGTGTGCCATCGCTTCTATGCGCTGCTCCAGCAGTTCGGCGATTTTCAGCAATAGCCTGCCTCGTTCGCGCGGGGCAACGCGACACCAGTCTGTAAAGGCTTTTTGTGCGGCGGTAACCGCGTTGTTGACATCGTCGGCCTGCGCTCTTGGCACCGACGCTACAATGCGGCGTCTGCCCGGGTTTTCAACGTCAATGGTCTGACCGGCAAGTGCATCGGTCCACTGACCGGCGATTAACATCTGATGGTGGGTTACGGAGGTTTGGTCGTGCATGGCGTTGTGTTGTCCGGAAGTTTTTTCCGATGTTACCGCAGTTTCTGCGTTTGGTAGAATTTTGCTGCTGCATCGGTGATGGTGCCGCAGCTGATCTGGCGGCGTCGCAAAGGCTAGTGGAATTCTTTTTCCCACTTAGTGCGTTTGTAGTGCAGGAAAGACCAGACGCAGGCCAGTACGATCGGCACGCTCAAGGCAATGGCTAGGTTCTGCGACACCGGCAGCCAGCTTTTTACGCCTTTCATCGCGTACGAGATCAGCCCGATTGTGTAGTAGGTTATGGCGACAGCGGACAACCCTTCGACCGCCTGTGCGATAACCACTTGCTGCCGGTGCCTTGCGTCCATAGATTTTAGCAGTGCCTGGTTATCGCGGTTCAGGCCGATATCAATGCGGGTGCGCAACAGAGTCAGAGCGTTGTTGAGGTCTTCTGCCAGTGTCGTCTGTCGCTTCGCCACGCTGTCTATGGTTGCCATGCCGGGTTCCAGTCGCGAGCGTACAAAGCCACTGATGGTCTGCAGCTTGTGGTCTTTTTTTTCCTCGAGGGAATCGAGCCGCTGCTGAGCCAGATCAAAGTAGGCGCGACTGGCCGAGAAACGAAAGCGGGTGTCGGCAAGCAGCCGGTTGTTGTCCTGCGAGAGCTGCGTCAGTGTATTGAATAGATCCTGGTAGTGTTCTGACCGGTCGGTGTTCATTTGAGTGATCACCTGATTAACACCGCGCTCAAGTGACTGAAGTCTCTCGCTGCAGCGTCGGGCTGCCGGCAAGCCAAGCAGGCACATGGTTCTATAGGTCTCCATCTCAAGCAGCCGCTGTACTCTTCTGCCAGTCTCTTCCTCAGGGCCGTTTTGCGCATGAACAACATACACCAGGCAGCCGTCATAGTTCGGTACCAATGAGGATCGAACCTTGATTGCTCCGCGCATCGATCCGCCGTAGACGGTGTGATTCTCTGGAAGCTGTTCCTGCAGTCTGGTTTCAGAGTCGCACATAATGATTTGCGTCATGGCGATCATCTCCACCCGTGATGTACCGAGCAGAGAATCGAGGACGGTATAGATGTCGTCGCGGGTGTTGCCCCCTCGCGTCTGGCAGGTTAACGATATAAACTCGGTATGGTGTTCGAGCTTGATGCGTACTTTGTCGAATGTTCTGGTGTAGTGGCGTCGTGAAGAACCGGTTGTCCCGGAGTCAAGTTTTTCCACCAGCCGGTTTAGGTCGGCGTCGTTACAGGAGAAGCCCAGATGCACAATAAAGTCAGTCGAAGAGACTGGCAGTGAAGGTCGTGCATGGGGTTCGGTGATTACCGCCTCGCGGTCGGGGTGGTACCTCCAGCGGGGCTGCTCCGTCGATGAGTGGGTGTTCATAGCAGTAGTAAATGGTCAGAGTCGTGTTTCGACTGTACAACAATGCCTGTTACAGGGCAGCTGTTTTCAACAGGCAAAAATCGGCTGGTTACGATAGCGGGTGGTGTATAGATGAAAATGACTGGACAAAATTACCACTGGCTGTGGGCTGTCTTGTGACTGAGATCAATGGCGGGCTGGCCGAGTTATTAACGCTTAGCGATGATTTAACCGGTAACGTCACAATCAATCGAGGTGCCCCGGTTTATCCCGGAGACTTCAGACTAGCTGAAACTGCCGCCACGGTATTAGCCGCCGTAGCCTCGGCGGTGAGTTCTGTCTGGCAGCTGAAAACCGGTCGCAGTCAGGGTGCGGAGGTAGATACGCGGTGTGCGGCAGCAGCAATCGATAGCTATCGTTTTCTGCAGCAACGCGGGTGTGACGGGCAGTACCGGACGCTTGAAAATTCCGCCGCCGCAGACAATGCCTACCGGATTACACAGCCATTCCTGACTCGTGACAAGCGCTGGTTTTTACCGCATTTCGGGATGTTGCACCTGAAGCAGAAGATGCTTGGGTTGCTGCAGTGCACTGATACCCCCGAGGCGGTGGCCGGCGCGGTTGCAAGATGGGATGCCGTTGCGCTTGAGGATGCCGTTGCCGCAATCGGTGCCTGTGGTGGCGTGGTACGCACGGTGGATGAATGGCGCAGCCATCCACAGGGGCGTGCGATGATCAGGACACCAGTGGTCGATATAGAAAAAATAGCCGACAGCGAACCGCGGCCTTTCAATGACAGAGGTGCGCCTCTGCACGGTATTCGAGTGCTTGATCTGACCCGGATATTAGCCGGCCCCGTGGCGGCGCGAACCTGTGCCGAGCAGGGGGCGGATGTGCTTATGGTGGCCGCACGTCGCACGCCACAGATAAAAAACTTTGTGATGGATTTGTCGCACGGCAAGCGCAGTTGTTTTCTGGACCTTGATAGTCCCTGTGATGCAGACCTGCTGCGAGCCTTAGTGTCACAGTGCGATGTGTTTTCGCAAAGTTATCGCCCTGGTGCCCTGCAGGCACGAGGCTTTGGTGCCTGCGAACTCGCGACAATTCGCCCTGGTATTATTTACCTGACCACCAGTTGCTATGGCCCGCAGGGCCCGTGGGCTGCGCGTGCCGGGTGGGAGCAGGTGGCGCAGGCAGTAAGCGGGGTGTGTAATCGGGTTGATCCGCTACGGCCCGGTTTGTTGCCGGTCAATGCTTGCGACTACCTGACCGGTTATCTTGGCGCTTATGGCATATTGCTGGCGCTGTTGCGCCGCGCTCGTGAGGGGGGCAGTTACCACGTCAATGTCTCGTTATGTCAGTCGGCATCGTTTCTACTGCGCCAGACGCCGCGACCAGTGACTGATCAGGCTCTAGAGCTCAGTACTGATGAAATAGCCGCTATGCAGATAACCACTGAAACACCTTATGGCTCGCTTAGACACCTGAGCCCGGTGATTAATTTCAGTGAGACGGAATCGCTGTGGCGGCATCCGTCACCGGCGCTTGGAGGTGATCAGCCGGAGTGGCTGGAAAATCCCTGAGGTGGCGTCGACTGTTGTCGCTATGGATCGCTGTAGAGCAAATCCAGCGGCCAGGCCGGGCCCAGCTCAAAGCAGCCGGCAGCGCCTCTGTCGACGCGTCCCGGGCAGCCACTTTGAAGATTTTCGTCAGGGGCGTTGTTGGCTGGGCCATGTCCGCAGGCTATGGTGTTATAGGGGATACGGTCACTGATTCGACCAGTGCCGAAGGTGGCTTTGATATCCTCGCAGATCTGCACAACGCTCCGACGTTGCCCGTCCGGGGTACTGACCATTATCTCACCGATGCCGTGGTCGTAGTTCGTTGAATCACAGTAACAAATGCCATCGACAGCGTAACTGTCGCGCCAACCGGCAACAGGCCTCCAGTGCCGGTTAGTTGTCTGTCTGTTGTTATGTGTCACTTCAGGGGTTGAATCTATAACGTCAGCATCGGCGGTTGCAGTGCTTGCAGCATGCACGTTTATTTCGTGTATCGACCACCAGTGATGCGCGTCGTTGCCGGTTTGCTCAACACGGATTGAGCGGGCCGGTCGCGGTGCGAATTGAATGACCGTATTACCGTCCGGGTCACCATTGCCTGTGGCTGCCACTGTGTCCGCAGTGTGGTCGTTCTGCCCGGTGGTGATATATACAATATATGAGCGCGGTTGATCGTTATCACTCGGGGTCGATCCCAGTACGATGCGATCTATCGTTTGCAGGTGGTTCAGGTGGACAGTAAAGGATTGCCCCGGGCTCTGTGGTTGCCGGGTGGTCCAACGAGTCGCGCTGTTGCCGTCTATGGCAAAGTGCCGGTCCGTTGTGTTGTGGCTGCTCGCCAGCGTCCAGCCGTTGCGATCTATCAGTGCCGCAGCGGCTGACTGCGAGAAAAGTATCAGGGCCAGAGGCAGGGCCGGAATCAAGCGTATTGGAGTTTGCTTTTTCATGGAGACCGGGTCCACGGATGTCGGGTCGATGCACCAGAGTATAGTCGGTGGAATCTGAACCGGGCGCGGGTCAGTGTTGCGTAGCGTTAGTCACTGCCCCCTGACCTGATCGAATGCGGTCGCTGCAGGCAGGTAACCGGATAGCCTTCGGCAACCCGGCTTGCCTCTTTTGCTAGCTGGCTTTGGGTTCCCACTTGATTTGAAATTCAATTTCCTCTTCGGCGTCACCACGTTCGTGCTCAATGGAATAGCCGGCTCGAACAGGTACGTAGATGCGTTCTCCAGCGATTTGAATTTCGAATTGCTCGCCTGCTTCGATGCAGTCGGCGAGTCGTCTGAGTTTTTCAACAAACTCTTTGTCGGTGTAGCTTTTTTCCAGATCTCTGTCGGGTTTCATGCGGGCTTGCTCCTTATGATGAGGGTTATCAGAACTCTACTCACCGCCAAGCCTACCACGATAACCTGCCCGGGTGACCTCGAGCCTGATGAGGCAGTGTTGCTGTTTCGTCAACCCTGTGGCGACTGTCACCAGAAGAGGGGGCAGCCTGCGATCCGACAGCCAGATCCTGAAACCGGATCTGGCCTATTGATCCAGTCGCTCTGCGAGGCAGCCCATCGGGCAGCGCCCCTTACGCGGCGACCTGCCTGTTGCTGCCGGCAGTCGGACTGGTCGGCTCTGGCGTATTTTCAGGTTTGGTATTTGCGGCAACGTCGTCCCGGCCAACCGAGGCCGTAGAGATAGAGTCCCGGGCAAGCTGCTCGAGAACCCGGCTTGACGCTGGCGTTGCCTGTACACCGGCGCGTCCGTAGCGAACGGCAGAGACTATTTCTCCACGTGTGATACCGATATCCCGCAGGTCGTGGTCAGACAGTGCGCGTAATTCCCTGATCGCTTTTGCCTCGGCGCGCTGGGACAGCTGCTCTGATTTGGCAGGCATGGGCTGGTCAGCCTCGCGCCAGGGCCAGTAGGCAACGCCTTTTTCGAGAAGGCTGCGGGAAATACCCATATCCTGTAGAGTTCGGGTGCTCTGGTTCATCAGAACAGATCGTGATCTCTGGCGGCCCACATTGATCATGTAGTTGTTGTATCGATTACCGATAGTTTTTAACAAAATAGACATAGTATTCTCCGTACAATTAACATCTGCAGTGGTATGGTCTCAATGCTTTTTTGCACCGGGCCAACTGCCTGGTAAGTAACATACGGCTGAGATCGGCTGTTCACAAACGATAGTTTCTAAAGGCTGTCGATAGTAAAACTTAAAGCGACGATAAATTGGCTGGACCGTTACCCCTCAATGCCCTTAACGCCTTTTTGGTGGCGTCGCGTCGTGGCAGTTTCAGCAAGGCCGCAGAAGAGCTTCACGTGACCCCTGCAGCAGTCAGTCAGCAGATACGTTCGCTAGAAGAGTCTCTAGGTGTACAGCTTTTCCATCGGTTAAACCGTGGCTTAGCGCTGACAGATGCGGGCGAGTCCGGAGTCGCAAGGTTGCAGGCAGGCTTTGACAACATTCAGCAATCGGTCGATATCATGCGCTCGGGCAATGTCAGCAACGAGCTGAATATCTGGACGTCCCCATCGTTCGCGTCAAAGTGGCTTATGCCGCGTATGCACCGCTTTATTGAAAAGAACTCATCAATTGATTTGCGTATCTCTGGCAGCGTTGCGCTGATCGACTCCGATTCCACCGCACCGTCGCTTAGTGCGGAAACCCTTAAAGCCCACAACATTGATGTGGCTATCCGCTTTGGCAGTGGCAATTATCCCGGCTGTGAGGTTCAGCGGCTTATGGATGTTGTTGCAATGCCTTTGTGCAGTCCGGCGTTGCTGGAAAAAGACGCCAGACTGCCGCTCGCCAAACCGTCTGACTTGCTGCAGCACACACTGCTGCACGATGAGTCACCGTATGAAGGCAGGCCAACCTGGGCCAGCTGGTTTCAGGAGGCCGGTATGGCCGGTGAGGTGGCAAAGCGCAATCTCTATTTTAATAGTGTTTCGCTGGCGCTGACCGCAGCCATTGAAGGACAGGGTGTGGTGCTGACGCTAGAGCAGTTAGCCCGCAACGACATGAACAACAAACGACTGGTTCCGCTGTTTGACCGACCCATGGAAGTCTCTCATGCGTATCATCTGGTGACACTCGAAAATGCAGAAGATGACCCCCGGGTCAGAGCATTCAGTGACTGGATTTCCGACGAAATACGTGACTGATCAGTGTCACGGATCAGCCCATAGAAATACCACCGTCAGGGTGACGACTGAAACAGCAGTTGTCATTACCACTGAGGCGGCAGCGCGCTGTACATAGACGTTGTAGCGCTGGGCGACAATAAATATCAGTGCGCCGGCTGGCAGAGCCGCCAGTATCACGGCGCTTTCGAGCCAGAACCCCTCAAGGCCGAAAACATAGCGGCCAAGTGCCCAGGTCAGGATCGGGTGCAGCAACAACTTTGCGACAATAACCCAGCTTATCTCACGTGCGCCTGCGGTAACGCTGAAGCCATAAAGTGACATTCCCATTGCGAATAGCGCAGTGGGGCCGGCCCCGCGAGCGAGAAGGTCGAGAAAGTGCTCTAGTGGTGTATACAACGTTAGCCCTGACCACGAGTAACCCACCCCCAGCAGTGGTGCAATGATCAGCGGATTTTTAAACGACGATGTCAGCAGGCTGAAGTTGCTGCTGTTACGTGTCCTTCTGCTGCTTTCGATCAATACCGCAGAGCCAGTCAGGAACACCAGATTGGTAAACAAGGTGATGATAACCGCCGGCGTTGCCCCGGTTTCGCCATAGGCCAGTACCAGTAGCGGGATACCAAGGTACACCGTGTTGGAAAAAATTAATGACATCCCGTGCAGAGTGAGCAACGGCAGTTCAGTGTGGTGAAACAGCTTAACCGAGACCAGCAGCCCGATCAGTAGTGTCAGCGCGACCCCACTGGTATAGGTGGCCAGAAAAGGCCAGTTGAAAACCTGATCCAGTGGAACCCGGGCGCAGGACAGAAACAGCAGCGGCGGTAAGGCGATAAAAAATACAAACTTATTTAGCGCTTCAGCGCTGTCAGCCCCGAGCAAACCGGTTTTACGGGATAGCACGCCAGCCAGAATAATCCCGAATACGGGCAATACGATATTAAGTACGGCGGACATCAGGTTCTCACGTGCGGTGTGTGTGTTGTGTTGATAGCAGAGGTATCGGTGTGGGTAGTGCAGCGGCAAGTCAGAATAGTTTTATTGAGCGCCGGGCGTGTGGGCTTTAGCCGGTGGTATCTGCGTTGTGTTTTCTGAATACCAGTTATGCCAGAATAGTGGCCTGGGAGTGCCGCTGCCAGCAGCTGCGTGCAACAGCAGGCACCCGCAACGGGCGGTTATCTGCATACCGCTGGACCGAATCTTTTCATTACGTGTGAACCAACATGCCACGTACTTCATCCTCAACTGACGCGGTGACACTCAGAGAGCTGCTCACGGAAGATCTTGCTGCAGAGCCGCGACCAAGCCTGGCGGTAGTGGCAGCCGAGAAGCTGCGCGAGCTTATTCTACTTGGCAAACTGCCCCCGGGTACAGCGCTGAACGAACGCGATCTGTCCGATATTCTCGGTATCAGCAGAACGCCCGTGCGCGAAGCGATCCGGCAGCTGGAACTCGATGGTCTGGTGGAATACACAGAGACGCGTCGTCCCAGCGTTGCCGATCCGTCGATGCAAACGCTTAGGCAGTGGTTAATGATTCAGGGGGCGCTGGAGGGCCTTGCCGGTGAGCAGGCTTGCGTGCTGGCGACTGACAGCCAGCTAGCCGTCATAGCCGATCTGCACCAACAGATGATCAGTATGGCCGGCAGTGATGCGCTGGAGCTTTTTCGTGTCGATATGGCCTTTCATTGTCATATTGTTGCCGCCGCAGATAACCCGCCGCTCGCCACAACGCATGCTCAATACAACGCGCGGTTGTGGCGCGCGCGATTTATCTCATGTCAGCGGCGTTCCAGTCGCACGCTGCAAACGCAGAAGCACCAGGACATCGTCGATGCACTATTGGCTCGTGACGGTAACAGCGTTTCGCAGGCACTGCGCGTGCATCTGGACAACACCCTGACCAACATTGAGGCGGCTCGCCTCGAACAGGCTTCTGATGACGCGTGAGTGGTCGGCGGTGGTACTCACCGGGATAAGCTAGCGTCGCAGCAGCAGCGGTAACCAGCGCCAGACCTGTAACAGCGACGCCAGCGCACCTGCCGCATAAGTTAGCGCCGCTGCACGCAAAATACGTTTGGCGGCCGGTGCCTGAGCCTCGCTGATGTACTCACCGTCCAACAAGATCGGCATCGCTTTGTTGAAACTGGCGTCCCATTCCTCTGGCAGTACGATCAGGTAGGTTGCCGCGCCACACAGCGCAGCGATCAAGCCACCGGCCATCGGCAACGCCACACCGACCGGGCTGCGGGTCAGCAGGCCAATAATTGGCGCGAGTGAAAACATCATGATGCCGGCTTGCTGCAATCGTCTTGCTACCGGGATGAATTTTGCGCGCAATCTGAATACCGGCTCGTTCTTGTGCCATTGGATAGCATGGCCGACCTCATGGGCGGCAACGGCAATGGCCGTCAGTGATTTGCCGTTGTAGTTGTCCGGCGACAGGCGTACCGCCGGCGCGCTGCTGTCGAAGTGGTCACGACCGGGTTGTGTCTCTTCAACATTAACCGCCTCAATGGCAAAGCGCTGGATCAGATGTTCCGCCAGTTGCCCGCCCGTGCCCGGCGCATCAGGCAAGTCTGATTTGTAGCGAAAAAATACCCACCGGATCCACATTTGTGGCCCGACAATGAGAGCAATGATCAGAATAATAATGAATACAATATGCATAGTGGTGGATACGATAGCAGACTATTGCGGGGATCACTTTCCTGTGTACCTAACACCGGCTGACCGGGCGCCCCACACACCCGGTAAAAGTGAGTCTGTGTATCCGGCCCGCGTATTGGCAACACCACGCTGCGGCTTCGGGCTGACGCAGAATCTGCAGGCTTTCGAAATCAAGTATTGAATGCAGCTTTGTGTTGCCAGCGCTAAGACTCACTGCGTTGCTGATTGTGACTTTGATTGCGATGTCCATTGATGTGGTAAGGCAATGTCATTAGCCGGGTCTCCGATGCATCAGTATCGGGTCTGTTGCGTTGAGGAACTCATCAACTCTGCAAGGCGTCTCTTTTACAAGGGCTATATATTACCGGAGCCCGGCATCCCGAAAGTGCAGCGGTTCGTTGTCATCACTCTATGGTGAGGTTGTCGGTTATTTGGTTATCGTGCCGGTGGTGGGTCGGAAGGGGGAGGTCGTTGGCAGCACAGATCCGATTGGGTTGCGGGCGTGTTTAAAGTGCGTTGTCAGTCAATGGCAGACAGGGCTTGTAACGAGAGTGAGCCTATTTAATGTCAGGGCACAGAACTCGTTCGCATTTTTGCCAGTCCTGCGCCGCCAGGCACCTGATCGATGACTTTCACTGCACGCTATAAATAGCTGTCTATAAACTAAATCCGCATGTGAATAGTGTTGCTGCAGTTGCAATGCTGTCCCCTCCGGTAACATGCCATCTGCGATTTTGTAAGTCGCTTGCGCTAGGACAAGGCTCGTGGCTCCGGCCAGTGGCGCGTCCCCGGGTTAAACAGGGTTGTCGCTTTATTTATGTCAGTCTGGTCATTGGAGTTAGTTGCGTCTGCGCCGACAGATAGGCCTGTTGACCGGGTTGAGCGGTATGTCTCAAAACTAATTATTGCTTGTCTTTGTGTATTTTTTGCGCATCGTCAAAAACCAGCAGGGTATGACTCAGTCATGAATCGAACTGTTTTTTAACTTCCGTGCGTTTTCTGACCGCTTTTATGGTGTCGGTGAACCAAAACACTCCTCCGTCTATGCAGATTTGTGCGTTGGTGAATGTTCTTACAGTGCTTAACCGCTATACGAAAAACCCTGTTTCGGCTATTGTTCCGAGGCTGAACTCAAGGAAGTTTTAGATGCAAATTATTGGTGAAATTCAAGGCCTGAAGCGACTGTTTTATGGTCTTGTTGTTTGTGCAGCATCACAGTTTTGTCTATTGTCTGTAGCTCATGCCGCGCCCTCAATAAGCAGCCATGCACCCGGCGATGTTCTGGTTAATGGATCAACTGTGATTGTCGATGCTGATGATGATCCATTTGATCAATGGAGGCTCACAGTTGGTGAAACGCGTGCCCGGCCCTGGGGCTTGTACAGTAGTGGCGAGCGATCAGTTGGTGACCCACTGAAGGCTGTTTTAAAGCGAATTCCGGCAAATGGCGAAGCGCTGTATGTGCGTCTTTCGCACCGCCTCGCCAATGCTGGATGGAAGCACGTCAACTATGAATTCATTGCGGCTAATGCCGATGAGGTAGCTCGCATCACCAGCCCGGCACTCGAGTCTCCGCTGGCCAGTGGCATGATAGTGAGTTGGCAGCCCGGTATCAGTCTTTTTGATCAGTGGCGACTCACCACCGGCACATCGGCGGCCCGGCCGTGGGGTGTTTTCAGTAGTGGCGTAAAAGACGCAAGCGCACCTTTGCAGGTACCGTTAAGTCGCATTGCAACAGATGGTGGTTCTGTTTTCATGCGCCTGTCGCTACGGGTGACCGGTTCCAGCTGGAATCACTTTGACTACCAATACACGGCAGCGACTGCACAGCAGACAGCGCGGATTGTCCAGCCGGTGACAGAGGGTACTGTGGCCAACGGCCAGACGCTTCAATGGCTGCCGGGTCTTAGCCGTTTTGACCAGTGGCGTATCACTACAGGTGCCACCAAAGCCCGTCCCTGGGGAAACTATAACAGTGGTGATAAAAGCGCTGATGATCCCCTTGAAGTAACCTTGAGTAAAATTCCAACGGATGGCAGCCCGGTCTATGTGCGTTTGTGGCATCGTGTTGCGGGGGGCAGATGGAGCTTTGTCGACAGTGTCTATGAGTCGACGGTACCGGCACCGCCACCGGTCGCGAGTAACGATGTGGCATCGCTGGTACAAAGCGAGCAGCGCACCCTTGATGTGCTGGACAATGATACCTCGGATCTGCCACTTGATCGGAGCAGCATTCTGATCACACTGAGCCCACAGCATGCCAGTGATTTCCAGGTGAATGAAAACGGCACCGTTTCCTATACCCACCGGGGTGATGGCAGCACAGAAGATCGCTTCCGATATATTGTGTTCAGCAACACCGGACTTGAGTCAAACGAGGCGGAAGTAACACTGACAATAGAACCGTTACCTAATGTGTTGCCAGTTGCCGCCAATGACACTGTCTCTCTGATCAGGGGAACGCAGGCGATGGTTGCCGTACTGAGTAACGACACTGATTCAGATGGCGTAGATGCTACGTCGATTGAAGTTGTCCGCGATGCTACCCATGGAGAGCTGTCATTGCAGGCGGACGGCACAATTCAGTATCAGCATGATGGAAGTGCTGATACTGTTGATGCCTTTGACTATACCGTTAAAGATACGCAGGGTGGTCTCTCAAATGTTGCCACCGTAACGGTGACGATTGATCCGGTGCCGGCACCGCAGGCGGGCGACGACAGCTTGTCTTTGGTTCAGGGCGAGGAAAAAGTAATCAATGTTCTGGCTAATGATTCATCAGCGACAGGGCTTGATGTCAGCAGCATTTTGATTACCACCGGCCCGCTGCACGCTGACGGGTTTAAGGTAAACGGGGACGGTACAATTGCCTATAGACATGATGCCAGTGGCAGCACCGATGATAGCTTTACCTATACCGTCGCAACGCCGACAGGCGTCGTGTCCAATGAGGCCACGGTTTTGGTTTCGATCGAACCTCTGCCGAACCTGGCGCCGGTGGCCGCCAATGATGCGGTGAATGTGTATCGGGGACTGGTCTCACCTATAGAAGTATTGCTCAATGATACCGATGCCGATGGCAGTATTAACGCCGACAGCATAGCCGTGGTTGTTGATGCGAGGCATGGTTCGCTGGACGTCGCAGATGGCCGGATTGTGTATCATCACGATGGCAGCGCCGGCACAGATGATACCTTCAGTTATACGGTCAAAGACGACCTGGGAGAGCTGTCTAATGTAGCCGTGGTGACAGTGACAGTTGATCCGGTTCCCGCGCCACAGGCGGTGGATGATGCCAGTGTATTGTCTGATGCAAGCACGGTACTAATCGATGTTCTGTCGAATGATATCTCAATTGCACCGCTGGATAGCACCAGTATTCTTATCACCCGGGGGCCGCAGTTTGATGACGGCTTTCAGGTTAACGGTGACGGCACAATTAGCTACACGCACGACGGTAAAGGTGCGGCTAAGGATAGCTTCCAGTACAAAGTAGCGACCACCAGTGGTGTGCAGTCCAACGAAGCCACTGTAGCAATCACAATAGAGCAACCCACCGTAGTGCTGGCTAATAACGATGAAGTCACTTTGACCGCTGGCGTAGCTCAAGCGATTGATGTGCTGGCCAACGATATTCCGGCAGGCAGCATCGATGTGACAAGTGTGGTGGTCACGGTCGAGCCCGGCCATGCGCAAAGCTATAACGTCAATGCTGACGGCACTGTCTCGTTCACTGCCGGGGGCGATGGCGTACTGGCGGACAGCTTCAGCTATAAGTTCTCAACGCTTGACGGGACTGAATCAAACACAGCGCAAGTGTTGATTACCATTGAAGAGCCGATCGTTAATATTGCTCCGGCCGCAGAGAATGATGCTGCCATGCTTGATACGCTAACCGTCAGGCAGATTCCGGTACTGGCTAATGATACCGACAGCGACGGTGCGCTTGATGTCACCTCTGTTGCCATCGTTGAAGCGCCACTCCACGGTGAGGTAGTGGTCCACGATGATGGCTCGGTCAGTTACACGCACCAGGATGCTGACACCCTTGCGGACAGCTTCAGTTACACCGTGAATGATGACAAAGGGCTGCCGTCAAACGTGGCTGTTGTGACTGTGACCATGGTGGTTCCGAATCAGCCGCCGGTGGCTGTCGCTGATGCTGTGATCGTCTACTATGGCGGTGGCAAAGCTATCGATGTGCTGGCAAACGATACTGACAACGACGGCTCGCTTGACCCTGCCACGGTAACTGTTGTCGATGCGCCGTTACATGGCAGCGTTGTCGTTCTGGAAGATGGCAGCGTGTTGTACTCCAGTGAGAGTGCGCTGAGCGATGAAGACAGTTTCAGCTATACCGTCGCGGATGCTGCAGGACTGGTGTCAAATACAGCGATTGTCGGTATCACTCTGCAGGACGCTGCGGATGAAGCACCGGTTGCGGTAAACGATACTGTGACTGTGGTGGCGGGTAAATCAAAGGCGATCAACGTGACGCTGAACGACAGCGATCTCAATGGCGATATTGATCCCGGTACACTTAATATAGTGATGCATCCGGAGAATGGCACAGCGATTGTCACCGACGGCAATATTCTCTATACCCACACTGACCTCACCTCCACTACTGATACCTTGTACTACACGGTCGCAGACTACGCTGATCTTGAATCCAATGTGGCCACAGTCAAAATAACAATTGAACCGGTCAGTAGTCCCGAGGCATTTGATGATCTGGCGGCAATGCCACCCGGCGGAGATGCCATTATAGATGTTCTCGCCAATGATACGGCCAATACCGAGCTGGATAACACCAGCGTCATTGTTATTCTCACACCGGAGCATGCCAGTGAGTTTGATGTCAGAGATGATGGCTCTGTTTACTACCAGCATGATGGTGGTGGCAGTCGCACTGACAGCTTCGTGTATAAGGTCTACAACGTTCAGGGGATGGCGTCGAACGAGGGGCGGGTGGATATCACCATCGGGCCGAAGCTGCTGACGATCAACGACTTGAGCTACGAAGGGGCGTTTGCCTTACCTTCTGACCAGTACGGGGAGTCCAGCCTTAACTATGCCAGTGGCATCATTGAGGTCGATGGCAATTCGCTCTATATCGCCGGGCATACCCATGATGACGCTATTGCCGAGTTCGCGATACCGGCGTTGGTGAACAGCCGGTCCATTGCCGATCTGAACACTCCGGCTTCGCCAACTCAGTCTTTTATCAAGGTTATCGACAGGGCAACCGGTGGCAATCCGGATTCACTTGATCAGATTGTCGGTATGGAAGCGGTCAATGGCAGCCTGGTGGTCAATCTGATGGAGTACTACGATGGCCCCGGCGACAACACCTTCACGACGCTGGTGGTGGAAGACGCTGGCGATCTTTCGGTATCGAATGTGTCGGCCATACATCAGATGGAAGGGCGTGCGCGTTCGGCCGGCTGGCTTAGTCCGGTGCCTGTCGAGTGGCGTGATCAACTGGGTGGTGATTACATTGCCGGTAACTCCAGTGGCCACCCGATCATCTCCAGGCTCAGTGTCGGTCCCTCGGCGTTCGCCGTTAACCTTCCGGACACGCTGACATCGAGCGCCCGGCAGTCGATTGCTGCGACAGAGTTGCAGGGGTATTCATTGACTCATCCGCTGCATGAAGATTTGTTTAACGATGATTCCTCAAACACCCTCTGGAACCACATGAGTCTGGCTCGCTATGGATTTATCGTTCCGGGCACCAGCACCTATCTGACCGTTGGCTGGTCAGCCGGGCATCAATCCGGGGTTGGCTATAAAAATCGCCTTGAAGACGGGTCCGAGTGTCCGGGCTATTGTGCAAATTCGTCGGCCGACGCGCACAACTATTACTGGTTGTGGAACGTTGACGACTGGATGGCGGTTCAAGCCGGTGACAAAGCGCCACACGAAGTAGCGCCGTACGAGTGGGGCCAGCTTGATCTGCCGTTTCAGACGGATACCTACCTCAACGAGGTTGGTGGTGCCTCATACGATGCCGCCAGCGGCCTGCTGTATATGTCGATTCTGCGTGCTAACGACACGATTGGTCCATACGACAATCCACCGGTGATCGTCGCCTACAGGATCAGCACGCAGTAACCGGGCTGCCACTGCCTTTATAGCGCCGCTTAATCCATCGCTGAACAAGGCAGTGCGTTTCGCACTGCCTTTTACTTTGTGTAGCCCACGGGTGCTTTGCCCAGCCCGGCGCCACAGGGTTGATGCGCCCGCAGTGCTGGTGAGCGCTTGCTCGCGCGGCTCGCCGGCTGAACGATGGCTGGTCAATCGTGACAAAACTTGAACTATTTGCATGATTTTTAGTGCCTCAAGTATTCTAGCTACACGATTCACCAGGCTGGCATCCCAAAGGCACACAATCTTATGAGTATTGACGTCCCCGCAGCGCACTTCTATCTGGGCAAACGCACCAAAGACGATACGCCGCTGTTTTTCGAAGCGGCAGACCTGACCACCCATGGCGTGATCGTCGGTATGACTGGATCGGGCAAAACCGGTCTGGGTGTGGTGATGCTCGAAGAAGCGCTGTCCTCCGGTATTCCCACCCTGATTATCGATCCCAAAGGCGATATGGGTAATCTGCTGCTGACCTTCCCGCAGTTGTTGCCGACGGACTTCATGCCCTGGATCAGCGAGTCTGAAAGCAACGGCGATCCTGTCCAGGCGGCGGTGGAAAAAGCAGAGCTATGGAAATCGGGATTGCAGCGTTCCGGCATTGAGCCCGAGCGTATTGCCAGTCTGCGTGAGAACGTTGATTTCACGATCTACACGCCGGGTTCATCGGCCGGAATACCGCTTAATATCATCGGCAATCTGGACGCACCCGCTGAAGGTGCCGATCAGGAAAGCATGCAGGACGAGATCGAGGGATTTGCCTCGGCACTGCTGGGCCTGGTCGGGATCGAGGCTGACCCGCTCGGCAGTCGTGAGCATATATTGCTGTCTAACATAATTCACTGGTCCTGGTCGCGCGGGCAGGGGCTTGATCTTGGCACCCTGATCGGGCTGGTGCAGCAGCCACCGATGCGCAAGCTCGGTGTGATCGATCTTGATACCTTTTTCCCGATGACCGATCGCGTCAAACTGGCGATGAAACTCAACGGGCTGGCAGCCTCTCCGGCGTTTGCCAGCTGGACCGAAGGACAGACTCTCGATATGCAGCGGATGTTGTACGGCGAGAATGGCAAACCGCAGGCGGCGATTGTGTCTCTGGCGCACCTCAGCGAAGAGGAACGGCAATTTGTCGTAACGCTGTTGCTGTCGAAGATGGTGACCTGGATGCGGTCACAGCCCGGTACCACTGATTTGCGAGCGTTGGTGTACATGGATGAAGTATTCGGCTACGTGCCACCGACTGGTGCGCCACCGAGTAAAAAGCCGATTCTGACGATACTCAAGCAAGCGCGTGCGTTTGGTGTGGGTATGGTGCTGTCGACGCAGAATCCAGTCGATATCGACTACAAAGCCCTGTCCAATGCTGGCACCTGGATGATCGGTCGCCTGCAAACCGAGCGCGACAAAGACCGCTTGCTGAATGGCATGGGCGCCTCGGACGGCTCTGTGGATGTAGCGGCAATCGGCAAGACTATTTCTGCGCTCGACAAGCGTCAGTTTATTTTCCATTCAACGCGCACCAGTGAGCCGCAGGTGTTCGGGACGCGCTGGGCGATGTCGTATTTACCCGGGCCCCTGACACGTGATCAGATACGGCAGCTTACCAGTGACGAGCAGCGCGCCGCCTCCACTGCCGGCGCCAGTGATGCGACGGGCAAGGCCGGGGCGCCGGTTGCACTGGCCGACAACGAAAGTGCCGTAGAGCCTCAGATTGCAGACACCGTTCGTGTGCGCTATCTCGATCCCGGTGTCGACTACGCTGAGGCGATTGGTGCGTCAGCAACCGGTAAACGTCTTCAGGCCGGAGTGGCGGTGCGGGTGGAATTGCTGTTTGACGATACCAAGGCAAAATTGCGCCATGAGGCAGAGTGGGAAGCGATCATTACCCCGTTAGACGGCCCGCTGGATGTGGATGATGCGATTAGCGTTGATTACGATGATCGCGATCTCAGTGCCAAGGCACCAGAGGGTGCAATCTATGTATTGCCCGATGCGAAAATCAAAAACAAAACCTATTTCAAATCTGCGCAGACGGCGATCAAGGATCACCTGTACCGCAATGAGGAGCTGGAACTATTCTATAACCCGTCGCTCAAGCTCTACTCGCGGGTGGGTGAAAGCAGCAGTGACTTTGAAGCCCGCTGCCGACAGCAGGCTGACAATTGCGTCGATACCGAAGCCGATAAGCTACGTGTGGTGCTGGTTAAAAAACTCGACCGCATTAACACCGCCATTGAAAAAGCAGAGGATCGGGTACGCGAAGCCCAGTTTGATGCAGAAAGTCGCAAGCGGGATCAGCGCAATACCCAGATACTCGATCTGGCCGGTGGACTGCTGGGTGGGCTGCTGGGCGGGCGCAGCAGTACCCGCTCGATGATAACCGGGGGCATTCGGCGCAACCAAAGCAAAGGGCGCATGGCGCAAAAATCCGCCGAGCGGCTTAAAACCGCGGAAAATCGCTACAATGAGCTCATGAACGACCGCGAAGAGTTAACCGACGAAGTCAGAGAGGATCTCTTCGCCATTCAGGATGAGTATGAGCAGAAGGCGCGCGATATCGAAAAGATGGTGGTCGGTCTGGAAAAAACCGATATCGCGATCGACGAAGTTGCCCTGGTGTGGATTCCAGTGGACTGAGACACCATTGATCAGCGTGGTGAAATAAACACACGGTATAACCAACCGCTGTATGGCAGTGGCGGCGTACCGGCACAACGCCTGCCGCCACCACGCCATCCTGGTGCTATGAAGATGCTGCTTTTCTTGCGCGCCGTAGTCCACCAAGAGCCAGCAGCGCCAGTAAGTAGAAAGTCGTGTCGAACCCGGAACCGCCTAGCGTGCACCCGGAGGTCTGGGTTCGCAGGATGATGTCGCCTGTTGGCACTGAATCATTCTGAATGGCGAATGGCTCGACAGGGTCCGGTTCAGCGAGTGGGGTCTCCGTCGCCGGACCGGTCGCGGGCAGATCGTTGCCTGGTGGATCTACAAGCAGTGGTGCTATTGGCGCAAGTGTGCGCTGTATGGTCCACTCATCGGCTTGAAAATAACCGCTGCCCCACCAGATTTCGGTGCCTAACAGAATGTTGGCCATGCACCAGTCGTCTTCGATTTTCACGGTGTTTGAACCGCGCCCGAAGGACTCGGCAAGCTGATGCGAGTAAGTCCGTGACCATTCTATAAAAGTGGACCAGTTGATTTGTCCGGATGTGGTGGGTTGCTGTGCCACAAAGGCGATGTATTCAGGGTCGCTTGGTTTGGTATAGACATCGTAGCCCTTGCCATCCAGTTCTATCGAGGTGACAAAATCTCTGCTGCCGGACGGTAGCCGCTCCGGCCCTCTATCGAGCCATAGCATGATCTCGAAGCGTTGATTACTGTCGCGGCCGTTACGCACCAGAGAGTTTACGTCGCACTCGCCGTCGAGCTCATGGAAAAATGATTCCACCGCGATGTTGCGTTCGCCATGGACTGTCTGGCCGTCGTGTTCCTTGCTGCGTGTGGTGTCGTGATCACTGCTGAACGTATAGGTAAACTGGTAGAACGGCATGCTGTCGACGCGTGCCGGCAGTCCGGTTTCTGCCGGTGTTTCCAGTAATGATGATCCAGAGTACTCACCCGGTGATTTGACACCATAGATGATTTCAGGGTAAGACTTTACCAGCCAGACCTCACCGTTCACATCGGACTCATTGCCCCAGTCATAGGTCCAGCGCGGGGTAACGTTTCCTGCAATCGAGTCAACCGAGATGCATTGCTCCCAATCGGGCAGGGTTGACGCGCAGAAGTTCCAGGCGTTGCTTGCCAGTATAAAGTCGCCAAAGGCCAGGTTGGGGTGGTACAGAACAACAGGGCAGTTGCCGCGCTCGTTCATCAATGGCTGACCCGTCGAATCTATGGCAGGGCGCAGACACAGCGGACCATTGGTTGACCCTATCGGGCTCATGCTGCTGACGTAGGTGGTGCCCCCTGCAGGTGGGCTGGTATTGAGCGTGCTGCTGTAGCGTGGTGGTTCTGGTTCTGGTTGGGGCTCGGCAGGTGGTGAGGTGTCGTCGCTGTTTGCCAGTGCGTCGGCACTGCTATCTCCTTCGTTGCAGGCTTCGGTGCTGATGGTCCATTGCTGTGGTGGTGAGGTGATCAGTTGTCCGTCATCGTCACCGTCGAATCCGGTCAGTACAGCGGCCACTTCGGACACAATGCCTGCTGGCGTATCCGGTTTTAACTCAAAAGACAGTGTGTGTGACGGCCAGCTGATCGCCGGTAGCCGGCTGTAGATATGGGCATTGGTCAATTTGACCAGTTTGAAATACCGTTCCGGTGTGTTGCCGCTACTGTCGTCGGTGGCATTGCTGTCGGCCCATGCGGCGATGCGCACCACGCCATCGCAGGCACTTTGACTCGGGCTGTCGCCGACACTGAACGATAATTCCTCTGTCTGCACCTCTGTAATTTGAGCGGTGGCTGATGAGCCTGTGGCAATAGCTGCAAGCGCAACAGCGGCTGCCAAACGCCGCGCCAGGGACGGGCTTTTTACCGTAAACGTCACATTCAAATCCTTTTGAATAACTGATTATATTAACGACTGAATGGTTTCCCATTCCGCTGACGTATCGCAAGTTTAGGACCGCATGGGCGCTGACTGAGGTCATAGGCAGGTATTGGCGGGTATTTGATGTTCGCCCCTGGCTGCATCAGCGGTGTGCTTTAAGCGGACGCAAGGGTGGTCCAGGTAACGCCACGAGTCTGACGTTGAACGGCGAATTCTAACAACCCGGTGTGGGCGGGTCGCTGAAACAGCGACGCAGATTGCCGGCGACAATTAGCCCGCATGCCTCAGGGTTATCTGCGGTGCCCGACCAGACGGTCGACAGCACATTGTGTACAAAGGCAAACCGGGCAATACGATCATAGGAGTAGCCGAGAACGTCGCTCGTTGTGCGCAGAAGCCGCCGTGTGCGAGCAAGCTGCCCGCACAATGGTGCGGATCGCAGCGGGTTGGCAAACAAGTTGGATACCTCATAGGCGGGATCGCCAAACAGACCTTTCGGGTCAATCGCCAGCCAGCCTCGATTACTTTTCATGATGTTGTGATGATGAAGATCGCCGTGCAGAGGGACTTCGGCTTCGGTGGTTTCGAGCAGCGAGTCTGCAATGGCCGCCGCCTCTCTTATCAGGGGGTTCCGGCTGGTGCTGGCGGCGTGGTACAGATCACTGAACCGTGAGCGCAGCGGAATGAGTTCGGCAGGTGGGGCGCATCTGCGATGCTCATGAAGTTTCTGCACGACACTGCAGATTATCGCAGAGGCTTTATCATCGTGCCCGGCGTAGACTAACTCTGCAAGCTCGCCCCCCGGGGCATATTCCAGCAACAGTGCGTCTGCGTTCGCATTGATCAGTTCTACCGCGCCATGTCCGTCGTACCAGTGCAGTAGTGCTGCTGCGTGCTTTTCGTCCTCTCTGCCAACAGCGTTGAGTACCTTCAATACTGCCAGCATGCCATCTGCCTGCGCGGCCCGGTATAACGTTGAGGTTGCGGTGGTGGCGATCTTCTGCTCGACACGAAGCGCCCAGTCGTCGGCGATAGTGTTAATGGCCAGGGTCTCAGCTATTAGTGCAGTCAGCATACCTCATGAAAAACTACACCGTCTAATCACGGCTGGTGCAACCGTGTCAGCAATGCCGGTTGTTCACGCAGGCCTTGTGGTGGTAGATGTTGGCTGCTCGACTGGTCGAGTTGCAGCTCTTTTTTACTTTTTTTACGGCGGCTGTCGAATATTTAAGAATTATGCAGATACCGACCGGTCAGGTTGAACCGGTGGTCTATAGTTGTGTCTGCGATGTAGCGATCAGGATTCGCAGGCCACTGCAGAGGCGTCGTTGCCCGGTGCTGTCTGGCAGTGGTCATTACCCTGGCCACCATCGATAATAGTATCGTCGCCTGATTGTCCACGTACGTCATCGTCTCCCGGTCCTCCGTAGACTCTGTCAGCGCCGTTACCGCCACGAACCGTATCATTCCCGGACTGACCGTACACCTTGTCGTTTCCATCACCGCCGGACAGGAAGCTGTCATCACCGTTGCCCCCTAGAATGAAATCGATGCCGCTCTCGCCCCAGATGCGATCATCGTCATTGCCACCGTACAGGCGATCATTACCCAGGCCGCCGTAGAGTTTGTCATTGCCATCGTCGCCGTACAGAGTGTCGTTACCACCCTGGCCGTGCAGCCGGTCGTGGCCAGTGCCGCCCGCCAGAACATCGCGCCCGTATCCACCGTATAAGCGATCACTGCCAGCGTCCCCGTTAATGTTGTCTTCGCCGTTACCGCCGTCGATCCAGTCGCTGCCGTCACCGCCATTGATGGTGTCGGTGCCGTCAAGCCCGCAGATGGTGTCGTGACCACCCAGGCCATTGATTGTGTCGCTGCCGGAGGTGCCGACAATGACATCATTGCCATTGGTGGGTGTTTGGCCGTTGGCAATCATTACGGTAGCCGGCAAGCCGTTACACATATGCACCAGTGAGCTATCGATAGTAAACGCACGATCGTTGATGCTGCTATTACCGTGTGCATCGACCGCCTTGATCAGCAAGCGATACCGGCCATCGTTGAGGGATTGCGGTAGTGCCCAGTGTGTAGTGACAGCACCACTTGAAATATCGCTGACCGGTATAAAAGACTCCGCGACCTCGACGCCTTCCCGGTTAATGGTCTGATTGCTGTGTGTGTCAATGAGTAGATAGCTAATGTTGCGTGCAGGGCTCCCGCTTTCGTTGCTGACAGCCCCGCGCAGGTCTGAGTTACCGGAGATGGTCATGTCGTCGCTCGCCGGATGCGTAATGACGGTGTGGGTTTCAGAATCGTAAACCGTGTCCAGATTCCACAGTGCGCCGCGTTCGAAGCAACGATAGCCGGTATAGTTTCCGGGTCTGCGCGGAATCCCCGGGCAAACCCACTCATCACTGATTTTATCCAGATTGGTGGGACCGAAACCGCACTGTACCGTATTGTAGTAGGTTCGTCCTGTCGCTCTGCCTTCACCATGTATCTGATTAACGGCATTGCACACCTGCTTGATCGTTTTAATGCCGGCCGGGGTGCTGTATTCGATGTTTGCGATTTGATGGTCGTAAGTGGTATCGCAGTAGCATTGACCGTCAACCGAGTAGGAGTCTGACCAAATCGTTTTTTCGGTGGGTGTAGGGATAATATCTCCCTGGTAGCCTTCTAGAAATGAATCGGGCAACTGCATCACACGGGTAGAGGTCTTGGCGTTGGTTACCGGACTGCCGCCCAGTGCCACAATAAATTGATTACCGATGATTCTGGCTGAGGGGGCCATAATGTATTCTGGCAACTCCAGCCATTTTTCTTCTGTCCATTCGTTCAGCAACGGCTTATAGGACAGTACTTTTTTTGCCTGTGTTTTTCCACCAACGATAAAAATAGTGTTGTTGTACAGAAACGACGCGGGTTCTGAATGGGAGCGTGGAAACGGGAGATCCGCCAGTCGCTGCCAACGGTTTTCAAGCGGATAATAAACATGGGCGTGGTCAACCTCGACGGTTGGTTCGTTGCCGCATACATCATGGTTATTCTGCCCACCGAGTGTGTAGATATTGTTTTGAAATACGACCGTTGAAAAATGATTGCGAGCCATCGGCATGGCAGCAGAATCGGTTATGTCGCTCCAGCCGGTATTGCCTTTTATGTCGTAGACAAAGTGATGGTCCACATCGCAGGCAGCGTTGCTGTCGAGTCCGCCAATGACATGCAGTTTGTGATTGATCACAGCAGCACCACCAGAGGCGAAAGGTGCTGGTAAATCAGGGCCGCGTCGCCAGTTGTTGTTTTTTATAGAGTAGATCCAGATTTTGTTGCTGACGATGCCGGGGTGATGGCCAATCCGACCACCGACTAACCAGACTTCGTCTTCGTATAAAACGGTACCCGCGTGCGTCACGGCGTTGGCCAGACCGATATCGGTATCGTTGAGCAGCGTCCAGGTGTTTGTCCGGGGATCGTATTCCTCTACAGAGTTTTGCAGTTTTACCGAGGGGGAGAAGCCGTTGAAAACGATTAACTTGCCGTTGTACAGTACCGTGCTGGTTTCGTAGCGTGGAAAACCAGCCTGACCAATATTCTGCCACTCTGCCTGGGCAACACTACAGGTACACATTGCGAGAAAGCAGAGAATATTTCTGAGCATGAGTAATGCATCCGATACTTAAGGTAGTCGGGCAGCATGCACAGACTTGTCTGAAAATACCGGTGATTGCGTATCAGTCTCGGGTGGCACCGTGAAAACCGAACGGTATTCTGTGATGTAAATAACGGTTATTGTGGCTGTTTAGTGCGGGCTCAGAGAAAAAGACAAATCGATGGTCATTCGGGGGCGTGCAGTTACACCGGACGATGATGGCTGTGTAGTCACGTTAGATTGCGATGGGGTGCATGCATAGAATGTTTTAGGTGCGGGGTTTGCCGGCCGGGGCAATGTTGTCGACCTGTCGCCTCGAGCGTTGTATGTTTGCAAGTCTGTTACTGCCGTTTTGGAGCCACAATGAATCTACTGTGTTGGGAAGGCTATGAAGCCGACAACATCCTGGGAGAGTTTTCCCGTCAGCGCAATATTCAGTGCCACGCACAAACCCTGCTCAGTGATAACGGCACAGCGCAAATGGTGGCGGAGCGTCAAACCCATGATTGGGACTTAATCAATATCAATAATCCCTGGGTGCGCGACTATTTATGCCATCAGGGTATCATAGCAACGCTGGATGAAGACCGCTTTGCCTATACGCAGGAAAAGCTGCTGCCGGAGTGGGAGCGTTTGTCACATTGGGTGCGGGATGATCGGGGGTCTTTGATTGGTGTCGGGCAGCGCTTCGGGGCGTTTAACTTTGTTGTGAACACCGATCGAATTGACCGGCGCTCGGCGGAAGATCAAAGTTATGATCTCACCTCTGACGGTCGCTTGCGTTTTGGAATTCTGACCTATGACGATTTTAATGTGTTCCATATCTGCATTGGTGCCGGTCTGAATCCATTTGAGAAACTCGACGAATCAGCCCGGGCGCTATTCAGCGCAACTGCCAGTGACTGGTTCGGGCGCGCCAGTGTGATCACTGATGACCATCTTGCGCTGAATCGCGCGCTGATAGCGGGTGACATTGATTTTTACATCAGCGGCGGGGTATACACCGTCTCTGAGGCACGGCTGGCCGGCTACAATCAGCTGCGCTCTATTACGCCGTCGCGCGGCTGTATTAATGGGCGTGGGGGTATTGTGTTTGCCGAGATTACCTCTGCATTTGCAATGGCAAAGAGGTTGCCGGATGCATTGGAATTTCTAGAGTATATGGTCCGGCCAGAAATTGCAGTCAGGATCGCTGCCACCGAAAACACATTGAATCCGGTGGCACAGATGGGCGACCCCAATGTGTTTTCCAGATTCACCACTGCACAACTCGATGCCATACAGTGGGAGTCATTGTCAGAGGATGTGGCACGTTGCGCTATGTACCGAATCCCGCCTGATTTTCAGGACCTGCATCAGCGATTGCATGCGGCAAAGCGAAGCGGCGCACTGTGCGGCCAGCAAAAAAAATAGCCTGTGCGCCGCTACGTCAGCTTATGGGCAGGTGATCATCAGCCTGGTGCCGATGCCGGTTGATACCGGCACCGACGCGGCAGTGACCAGATCGTTGTTATCGACGGCAGCGGTGCCACTGGCGACTTGCGTATTGTCACTATTGCGGTTGGCAGTCCAGCTGCATTGTGTGCCGGAGGATGGCTTGAATGCCTGCGTATTGCGTGGCGTCACAGAAACCGTCTGGTCAAACGTGAGTGATCGCAGGGAGATTTCATAGCGGTTCTGGCTGTCGACAATATTCTGGTGGAACGAGTAATGCGGGGACGACCACTCGATAGACGTATTGTACTCGTCATCGCCGGTATCACCCGGTGGCAGTGGGCCTGAGCCGCTGGCGAACTGCAGACCGACAAAGCTCAGTGAGTTGGGATAAGACCAGGGTTCGAAGTTGCCGGAGGTGCCAAACATATATTGGTTGACTGCGTTAAATCCCAGCCAGTCATGCCCGATACCGCCGAGAGCAGTCGCAATAAACCCGGTTTTGCTGTTGTTAAGGGCCTGTATCATCGGCTTGCCCTGTGTCTGCCAGTCGATCACGGTGTCGGCCTTGCCGAAGTCCATCATCATGAAGGCAAAATTATCACCGGGGCGATCATTCAGCTGCTGCTGGTGATTCATCCAGGTCCACACGCCCGTGCCGTCGTAGGCCTTGATATCCCCGGCGTCTGGTCCGCCATTGGTGATTGGCAGATTGCTGGACTGCTCGCCCCATATCTGCACCAGCGTCGATTGAAAGCCTGGGCTGCTCGCGTAATTGGTCATGGGTTCGCTGGCGTAAATACCAGAGAAAACTGACGGGTAGCGCATCGCTAAGCTGACTGACCCCGATGCTCCCATTGAGTTTCCGTAGGCGTGGATAAGGTCGGTGTTGACGTTGAAGCTGGCATCACTGACTACGGCATTGATTGCGCTGATCACTCGCTGCTCGGTGAAATTTTCAATCCGTCCAGTCGACGGGATGGTGCCTTGAGTCAGGTAATTGTGATCGGCAGCATGACCGTACCACCAGGTGTGCAATGTGTTTTGCCTTCCGCCCGGGTCATTTGGAAACAGCTGTATTGTTTCCCAGTCGTACTGGGATTGCGTGACGACTACAGCTTTATCACCGTAGGCATGCAGGTGTACCTGAAGTGGGTATGACTGCGCTGGATTGTAGTTGGATGGTAGCGCGACCGTGTAATTGAACGCGTAGCCGTTGTGGGTTGGATTCCAGTTTGCGTAGTCCATGTACTGCGTATAGATACGCGCTTTGCCGTCGTTCACGGAAGTAGTCAGCACCGGCGTTGGCGTGGCCACAGATTCCTGAACCGCGTTTGTTGTGGCATTCGCGCCTGCGACGATGGTTATATTTTCGTCGTTGTTTTCGACGGTAGTCACGGCGTAGTAGGCATTGCCTGCCTGAGCTGTCTGTGTGGTGTGAACAAACAGTCCGGTGTCAGCGTTCAGTGGAGTGTTGAGGTCCTCAACAACGAAGAACCCGGGTACGTCCTCGGAGCCGTATTTGTTGACCGATGTGTCCTGATCCAGTGGTCCCCAGCGATCTGTCAGTCGTGTCGCCGAGGAAAGATTATCGCTGGTAATCGGTTGGTCCGACCGGTAAACGTGATAATTTGCGGTTGCTGAGGACTCGTTCCACACCAGAAAGGTCTGGCCGCTGCGATGGCGTATCGACAAATCTGATACCGGGCCACCGGTTCCGGTGTTATTGGTTCCACCGGTGTCGGTATTGCAGTTGGCTTCATCCATACAGATGATCAGGCTGTCGTCAGAGCAGCCGGCAATTGCCAATAGAATGATGGCCCCGAGGAATGGTTTCACGATATTTTACTCAACAATAACGGGTGGTTAGTTCGAAAGGTGTTGACAGTGGCCGCTCACATCTTAAGGAAACATAGCGGCCACGCCGCGCTAATAAACAGCCTAAACTGGCGGGTAGGTCAGTAATTCGCACTATATCGGATTGACGGGCTATCTGTCGCCAAACATATCGCCCAATCCTCCCAGTACCGAGCCCTCGCCGCGACTGCCGCCAATGGATGCGGCCTGCAAGACCCGATTGGCCAGACGCGAAAAAGGCAGACTCTGCAGGTACACCGTACCGGTGCCCCGTAGTGTGGCGACAAAAAGGCCTTCGCCGCCGAACACCATTGATTTTAAATTGCCAGCACGCTCGATATCGTACTCGACCCCGCTGGTAAACGCGGCCAGACAGCCGGTGTCTACTCGCAGGGTCTCTCCGCGCAATTCGCGCTTGATCACTGTGCCCCCCACATGGATGAAAGCCATGCCGTCGCCGCGAAGTCGCTGCAGGATGAATCCTTCACCACCAAAGAACCCGGTCCCCAGCTTTTTCTGAAAAGCAATGTCAACGGAGGTACCAAGTGCGGCGCAGAGGAATGCGTCTTTCTGGCATATCAGTTCATCGCCGACGGTAGCCATATCCAGCGGAATGATTTTGCCGGGGTAGGGTGCGGCAAATGCAACGCGCTGCTTGGCGGTGCCGGAGTTACTGAAGTGAGTCATGAAGATGGACTCACCGGTGAGTACACGCTTGCCCACATGCATGAGTGAGTCGAGTATACCGCCCACCGGTTTTGAGCCGTCGCCCATTTTGGTTTCAAAGGTGATGTCCTGCTCCATGTAGTTCATCGCGCCGGCTTCAGCGATCACGGTTTCCCGAGGATCGAGCTCGACTTCGACAATTTGCATGTCATCCCCGAAAATCTCATAGTCTACTTCATGGCATTGCATAGAATTTTCCCGTGGCTTTTTTCCAGAGTTGTTTGCTTATCGCATACCGATTTTAGTGTCACCGAACAAACGCCCGGCCGCCGCCGGTGAGCAACGCCAGTATTGCTGCGGTGCGCTGACGGTAGCACCCAGTTCTGCAGCGGCGTGCCACACCCATCGAGGGTTGTATAGAAATGCCCGGGCCAGCGCGACCATATCGGCCTGATTTTTTCCGACAATGTGCTCGGCTTCGGTGGCGTCGGTGATCAGCCCGACTGCCATTACCGGCATTGATACGGCTTTTTTTATGGCGTCGGCAAAATGAACCTGATAGCCGGGCTTCAGCGCTATTTTCTGATTCGCTGACACCCCGCCGCTGGAGACATCAATCCAGTCGCATCCGGCGGCCTGCAGTTGCCCGGCAAACTGCACACACTCGGTGATATTCCAGCTGCTGTCGGTATCCCAGTCGCACGCTGATACTCTCACGCCCATCGGTTTGCTTTCCGGCCAGGCCTGTCGCATGGCAGTGAACAGTTCCAGTGGGTAGCGCATCCTGTTAGCCAGCGATCCACCGTACTTGTCGGTTCGCTGGTTCGAGAGCGGTGATAAAAACTGGTGTATCAGGTAGCCGTGGGCAGCATGCAGTTCGATCGCATCTATACCCAGCCGGTCGCAACGCTCTACGGCCTGCAGAAACGTTTGTGTCAGTTTGCCTAACGCCGCCTCGTCCAGTGCAACCGGTAACATCTCTGTCGGCAGATGGGGCACGGCGCTGGGCGCTACGCAATCCCATCCGCCGGACTCAGGTGTAATCTGCTGCCCGCCGTTCCATGGTGTGTTGCTCGATGCCTTGCGACCGGCGTGCCCGAGTTGCAGGCAGATCGGGACCTGCTTTTGCGGGTTCAGCGCCCGAATAGTGCCAAGCATCTGTGCGATTGCCGCTTCGTTTTGATCGTTATACAAGCCAAGACAGCTTGGGGTTATGCGGCCAATCGCCTCTACGGCAGTTGCCTCCAGAATTAACATACCAGCGGAAGATAATGCCAGCTGCCCATAGTGAACGCTGTGCCATGCCTGTGCGATCCCGTCGATTGAGGAATACTGGCACATTGGTGAGATGATCACGCGGTTGTCGAGTTGCAGTTCTCTGAGAGACAAAGGCTGGAATAATGCGGACACAGTTTTTCCTGAAAGTGGTGGTTTTTTATGAGTACTAGCAGTGCGACGATAAAGCTTGCGGTGTGCGGGTAGCGAATGTGTGATAGAAATATACTATAAACGTTGCGTTGCAATACGAACGCTTGTTTTAAGCGCGTCAGTGCGCAGCAACGAAAGGGGAAGAGCTGGCATGAACGATATCAGGCAGAAGCGCCGTGCGTTTAACGGGTATTATCGATCAACCGTGGCAAAGGAAGATGCCGAGCTTACCCACACCGGTCCCGGTACCCCCGCCGGAGAGTACTTTCGGCGCTTCTGGCAGCCGGTAGCAATGACCGAACAGGTGGGTGACTTGCCGCTGGCGCTGCAAATTCTTGGTGAAGAACTAGTACTGTTCCGCGATCTCAGCGGCCAGCTCGGCCTGCTTCATAAGTATTGCAGTCATCGGCGCGCCTCTCTTGAGTACGGAATAATCTCTGAGCGGGGGATTCGTTGTTGTTACCACGGTTGGCTATACGATGTCGACGGCACCCTGCTGGAGGTTCCAGGTGAGCCTGACAACAGCCCGATACCAAAGAAAATATGCCACGGGGCTTATCCTGTGCACGAGTACAAAGGGCTGGTGTTTGCATGGATGGGTCCGCCGGATCAGATGCCTGACTTCCCGGTCTTCGATACACTGGATCAAATCGACAATGACATGGTCCCCTATTCAATTGACTACCCGTGTAACTGGTTGCAGGTTGCCGAAAATCCTATGGATCCGTTTCATAGTGTGTTTCTGCACACGCGCGTGACACGCGCGCACTTTAATCCGGCCTGGGGCGCGATGCCTGTCGTTGAATGGCATAATATGGATAATGATCAGGGTATCTATCTGACCAATACCCGACGGTGGAAAGACTACCTATGGATACGGACGGCGGAGGTCTTTCTTCCTGCTATCGCGCAGCCGCCGGATATTTATCAAAACGCCGAGACCGAAAAATTTTTCCCACGGGTCGGAATCACCAAGTGGACCGTGCCGGTTAATGACACTCACTGTCGCATCATAGCCTGGCGCCACTTTAACGACACTCTGGATCAGGACGGAAAAGGCGATCGAACAAAGGTTGGACTAGGCTGTGTAGATTTTGTTGGACAGACCGGCACTGAACGATCCTACGAGGAGGGGCAACGCTCACCGGGTGACTACGAAGCTCAGGTGTCACAGGGAAAAATAACGGTTCATGCGGATGAGATGCTTGGCCGAACTGATATCGGCGTGTCGAGTTACCGCAAGCTGCTGCGTGATGCAATACGCGCCACGGCCGCTGGAACTGACCTTCCAAAGCCACGGTTAAACGCCGACGGAGTGATCCCCACTATGGCCGGGGACGTCATCATTGCTGTGCCTGAAGCCGAAGACGATATCGCCTTACAGCGTGAAGCAGGCAGTGTTGTTGGCAGGATAGTGCGGGAGTCGTTGTTGCTGTCATGGAAAGACCGGCCACGGGAGATCGAAAAACGTGTGCGCGAATGGATGGCACTGAAAGCCGCTTTGTAGTTGACGTTTGCCAACCCGGGGCGGCCGTCGCCCCGCGGGGGTAATCAGGTGCTAGCGAAAGCCAACGCCTACACGGTAGTCAACCCGAGCATCGGCAATCACATAGTCGGGTGGTACCGAGCCGGCCACGCTTACGCGCAGCACATAACCGCCCGGTGCTTCAATGTAGTCACGGATGTCGGCGTTTGTCACGGTGAGATTCAGCACTCGTGTGCCGCTGCCGAATTGCGGGTCACCGTCCGGCAGGCTGGCCACGCGTACTTCCTGCAACTGCCCGTCGATGGTGGCCTTCAGGAAGATTTCCAGGCCGGTGATGAAATCGAAGTCATCCATATTGCCGTCTTCGCCAGCGGGGTCTTCATCGGGTGATTCCGATATAGGCAATATACTCAGCTGCAGTGCTTTTAGCGTAACCTCCGTAACGTAGTCAAAATCGTTTTTTGAGTAGTCTTCGGACTCGGTAATATTCAGGTCGAATTCAAACGATAGTGGCTCAGTGGTCTGCAACGTAATCAGCGTAGTGCCGGGTATTTTTAGCGGAGAGGGGAGGTTCTCCGACGCAGAGAAACTACCCAGTGTGGTGTCACTGCAGCCGGTCATCAGAAGTCCCAGCAGGCAGGCTGCTGTTGACAGATACTTGAAATTTTTATTCATTGTTTTTACTTCTTTGGGGAGACTAAAACACCTGGTGAAAAGACACGGTCAGTGAATGACAATAACTTCCGGTAGTTATAACGCATGAATCAATCGCGCACTGATGATATCGGTGTAATTTTTTATTGTTAACACATCTGGTTGCATGCACAGCCGGTTCTGCAGCGCGCTCTAAATTGACCGCTGATCTATGCCGGCTGTGCCATTTGGGTATATTGATATTGCGGTGGCAGGCAGGCTGCGATTATAGTTGATGCGGCAGCGGCATTACCGCAGACTTAATTGTGTATGCTGCGTGTTTCGGCGACTTGTCCAGCCAATAAGAAAGAACCCCAACAGATGCAAAAGCGCAAAAATATCCTGTTCATTATGTTTGATCAGCTCAGGTGGGACTACCTCAGTTGTTACGGACACGCCACGCTCGATACGCCTCACATCGATCGTCTGGCATCGAAGGGAGTCCGGTTTAATCGCGCCTACGTGCAAGCGCCGATTTGTGGTGCGTCGCGGATGTCAACCTATACGGGGCGATACGTACACAGCCACGGAGCCAGCTGGAATAATGTCCCGCTGAAAGTGGGTGAACTCACCATGGGTGATCACTTACGCAAAGCAGGCACCAGCTGCTGGCTGGTCGGCAAAACCCATATGAAGGCAGATACGGAAGGGATGGCGCGGTTGGGGTTGCAACCGGAGAGCATCATTGGGGCGCGTTTGTCAGAGTGTGGGTTCGATGTCTTTGAGCGTGACGATGGGATGCGTCCCGAAGGCCCGGATGGCTTCTATGATGAAAAGGGCGCGTTAAATTATAACGAGTACCTGCGTGATAAAGGCTATCAGTCGGATAACCCGTGGCACGACTACGCTAACTCCGGAATTGATCCTGAAGGTAACGTACTGTCAGGCTGGTTTCTGGGTAATTCCGACCAGGCGGCTAACATTGTCGAAGAACACAGCGAGACACCTTATCTGACTCGACGGGGTATTGAGTTCATCGAGCAGGCAGAGCAGCCGTGGCTATGCCATCTTTCTTATATAAAGCCGCACTGGCCCTATATCGTCCCGGAACCCTATGCAAGCATGTATGGTCCGCAGGATGTGCAAGCGCCGGTACGCAGCCAGTCCGAATACGATAACGCCCACCCGGTGCACCGTCGCTTCATGGATAGTCCGCTGGGACGGGCATTTGCTCGTGACGATGTCCGTGACAAAGTCATACCGGCCTATATGGGGTTGATCAAACAGTGCGATGATCAAATGGGGGTACTGTTCGACTGGCTCGAAAAAACCGGTCGTATGCAGGACACCATTATTGCACTGACCTCGGATCATGGTGATTTTCTGGGGGATCACTGGATGGGTGAAAAAATGTTTTTTCAGGATGCGTCCACTCGCGTGCCGTTGATCATCTACGATCCCTCCGCAGAGGCTGATTCTACCCGGGGCACCGTGTCCGATGCGCTGGTCGAGAGTATTGATTTATTGCCGACCTTTCTCGATTACTGTGGTGGTGACGCCTTGCCGCATATTCTCGAGGGTCACTCACTGCGACCGTTACTAATTGGCACCGCCACCGAGCTGGAGCGCGACATTGCGATCTGTGAGTACGACTACTCGGCCACCCCGCTGGTCAACGTACTGGAAGTTGATGTGCGCGATGCCCGCATCTTTATGGTCGCCAGTAAGCAGTGGAAGCTGATCCACTTTGAAGGTGGCTTTGACCCCATGTTGTTTGACCTGGTTGCCGATCCGGATGAACTGACCGATCTAGGTACCAGTGAGGCGCATACAGCCGTAATAGAAGAAATGTATCAGCATCTGGCTGTGTGGGCGCGTCGCCTTTCACAGCGCACGACGGTATCTCGCGAGAAACTTGAAGCCATGCGAGCCAGATCTCAGGGGCAGGGTGTATTGCTGGGTGTCGTTGATCCCGCCGATGTAAAAAATGATGCAGCAATAAAGTATGTTAATCGCAAGGCGGACAACTACACTGGTCAGTAATAACCGATAACTCTGCAGCGCTTTAGCACGGGGTTGTGTCATCGTTATATTGCGCTGATCATGAAAGCTGCGATTTTCATTTTTGATCACAACACTGTGGACTACCCCGCTGACCGTGTAGCGGTCTGCTGATCTACTGATTGCCCTGGCAGCGCCGGCAGTCAAGCCTTGTTGTAATACTTACTGGCATTTATGCTGTGTTCGGGCATCGTATGCAAGTTCGTGAAAGCGGCCATGCAAACATAAAAACAATGGCAGCTTTGTCTTTTAAAACTAGACTCCCCCTGATCAGATTTTTACCGCTGCTGGCAGCCGATGCACGGCCAGTGCGGTATAGCGTACGGCAGCCGGCTACCAGCCGGTGGTACCGCCGGAGTCGCCGGCTGAGTTGGGTCGGGTCACTTTTTTGTGAATTGAGGCACATAATTCGCTGTAGTGTCAATTCGACATCGCTTTGACGCTATGTTAATGACGTAAAGAATGGAATGGTTTATATGGTCTGGATGCTGTTTTTTTTACGATCCAATAACTGATGACTACTGCCGCCCGATTACTGGTCGAACCCGGCCTGCTGTCGTTGCTGCGTACCTGCACGGACGCCTGCGGATTGACGGTGGCCGAAGATGCAGAGGTGCGAACAAGCTACCTGTCTGGCCGTTTGAACCTGAGCGCGGACCAACCCGTGGCGATAGTTCTAGACGGGCGTTTTAACTCCGCCGACATCAAGCGCTACCTGCAGGGGACCATAGCCCCGACTCTGCTTTATCCGTTGATCATTATTGTGGAAAGGCTTGATGATGCCCGGTTCGACTGCGTGCCGCGGAGTTGTCATCTGGCGACACCGCAAGAAGTAGGCAGTGGCAGGCTTGCGCGGCTTCTAAAAAGCCTGGCCGCAGACACCCGCAGGGAGATCTGCAGCGGTTCACCGGATGCCGGTAAATTGCAACTGCAGTCGCTTACCGAAAAAACACGGGCGATGGTGAGCCTCAATCAGATTGCCGTCGAGATGATGAACCGTGTCGAACTCCCATCCCTGCTGCAGCATATTGCCGCCAAAACGGCTGACCTGACCAGCGCTGACTATGCCTATGTTGCGATGGTGCATGAATCCGGAGACTACCTTGAGACCGTAGCGGCCAATGATAACTTCAGAAGCCTGAAGTCAGTGCGCCACAGACACGGTGAAGGGATTGGCGGTCAGGTATGGGCGAGCGGGCAGACCGTATGCGTACCCGATTATCAGAACTATCCGCACCGCCTCCCGGGCCTTACAACGGCACGGCAGGCGTGCAGCGTGCCGTTAAAGTTGTGTGATGAAGTGATTGGTGTAATTGGTATTTTATATGAGAGCAATGACTTTGCGGTAGAGAATCAGGTTGATCTGCTGGAGATGTTTGCACCTCTCGCCTCGGTTGCCATCGAGAATGCCACACTGTATGAAAATACCCTGACTGAGCTGGCACGTACACAGGCCATCAGCAATATCAGCCGGGCAATCTATGGTGCTGCTAGTTTTGACGATATTATTGATCAGATCTGTATTACATTGATAGACGTGTTTGATTCGACCAAAGTGCATTTGTACAAGCTTGAGGACGATAATTCCTTTACGCCTCTGGCGGCCTGGGAGAATATCGACAATGCGATCGTGCCGACTATGCAGTCTGGCGGTAAGGTGGTGGCGACTTCTGTGGCACGCTGGTGTGTGGTTCATCAAAAGACCGGGTTCATCCGGCGTGGTGTCAATGATGAAAGAGAAAGTGCCGAGGTGCATCGAATTCGGGCCAGATGGAAGCTTGGTTCAACGCTGTGCCTGCCATTGGTTTATGAAAATAAATCGTGGGGTGTGCTGTTTGCGCATCGCTCTCTGGAGCGCTCTGACTTCTCTGTCAGAGAGCGTCATCTGTTTGAATTAGTCTGCGCACAGATATCGGTTGCTTTGCTGCGCAGGGAGTTAATGGAGAAGGTTCAGTATCAGGCCTACCACGACAGCCTGACCGGACTCACTAATCGCTACCGCTTCGAAAAGCTACTGGCGTATTCCGTAGAACGTCTGGTAGACACCGAAGACTGGTTCGCCGTACTGTTTATAGATCTCGACGGATTTAAAAATATAAATGACTACCACGGTCACGGTGTCGGTGATTGCTTATTGCAACAGGTTGCTGAAATTCTCAAAAGTCATATGGCTGAGACGGACGTGCTGGCACGCATGGGCGGTGATGAATTCGCAGCGTTGATATCCTCGCCGGGTGAGCGCACAGAGGTCATCGCTATTGCCGAGCGAATCAACGCCAGTTTAAGTGTCAGCGTGCCGGTACAGGATTTGAAGGTTGATATCGGCTGCAGCATCGGCGTCAGTTTCTACCCTGGTGATGCGTGCACCTCTGAGGAGGTACTCAAGCATGCAGACTTTGCCATGTACCATGCCAAGGGGGCGGGGCAAAGTGGGGTGTCGGTGTTTAACAAGTCCCACCTCGAATACCATGAAAAACGCATTCAAACAGAGCTCGATCTGCACCGTGCCGTTGAGGCCGGTGAGTTTCTGCTCTACTACCAGCCCAAGGTCTGCGGTCGAACGGGTATAGTCGACGGTGTCGAGGCGCTGATTCGCTGGAACCACCCGACGCTTGGGTTTATTTCACCCGCAGAATTTATCCCGGCGGCCGAGCGCTGTGGTCTGATTGAAGTCATTGGCCACTGGGTGCTGGATGAGGCCTGCCGGCAATGTGCAGAGTTTTTACAACGTGGGTTGCCACTGAGTATGGCGGTAAATATCTCTGCCCGACAGTTCAGCGTTGAGAATTTTGTGCAGGGCGTCTTTAACCTGCTTGGCAAGCACCGGTTGCCCGCCAGTTGCCTGGAGCTAGAGGTCACTGAGTCGGTGGTCATGAAAGACGTCGCGATGGTCGTCAATAAACTGGCTCAGCTGCGAAGCTGCGGGATTAAAATTGCGATCGATGATTTCGGTACCGGCTACTCATCACTGCAGTACCTTGCAGAGCTGCCGCTTGACGTCCTGAAAATAGATAAGTCGTTCGTCGATAAACTGTGTAATGCCGCGGAAGAGCATTTACTGGTCAAGACGATTGTAATGTTGGCCAGTGAGTTACAGTTAAAAACGGTGGCCGAGGGTGTTGAGACCGACCTGCAGCTGCAGAAGCTTACGGCGTTGGGTTGCGACTACATTCAAGGGTACTATTACTCAAGACCAGTGCCCGCTTCGGAGTTGCCAGCGGTGGTCGCGGCGATAAATCAATCCTCGCTGCATCGCGAAGCCGCCTGACCCGCGACCGCTTTAAATCGTCGAAAGCCGGTGGCCGTGTATTGCAAGTGTTGATTTGTTACTGGCAGGCAATAGGCGCATGACGCCACTCTGTAAATTGCTTTCCCGTCAAGAGGGAAAACGCGTCAAATTTAATAAATAAATGCTGACCCTAGTGTCTATGTAATGAAGGGTTATAGTAATTCGTGCTAGCCGTCAGTGGTAGCCGTGACAGGTCTGCAATCTCATTTAAACTAATGCCTAAGTTGCCGTGTGGTGGGGCTAAGATATGCGCATTCGGCAGCGACAAAGAGCAAAAGTCAGACGTGCTAAATCAGTATCACATTGATGATGTAGTAGAAGAAGAAATCCCCCTGCAGCTGCCCGCACTGCAACGACGCAGCAACTCTTCCACTGACGCAAGCGCAGAGCGCCTGCTGGCCGCTGCGGTGGCATTTGAACCAGGCGTTGATGGCCGTCATCACGACTGGAGCGAGAGTGTTCTACGTGACTGCCGGCAAAAGCACCGGGACTTTGCCGAGCCGCACCTGACACAGCCGACTGCGGCTGAGTGGCAGGTACTGTTTGCAGGGGTACAGCTGTCGCTCTTGTGTGGTGATACCGAGCAGAGTCAGCTCGATCAAATGTCTGCCTGGCTCGATGGCAGTACCAGCGCTGCGGCCTCTGCAGTGCGTGCCCAGCTGGCGTTTTTTGCGCATCAGCCACAGCGGGTGGTCGACCACTATCAGGTCGCCTGCGGTGATCCCGATGACCTTTCAGCGGCTGGTCGCTCTGCGATCCCCGCCACACTGAAACCCGGGTTGTCGGCGGTGGTGTATGCACTGGCGTTGTTGCAGCTGAAAACCCAGAATGTATCTGCCGACAGTGACGGCAGTTTCAGCAGTGCGGACACTAAGCAAATAGAGGCTCTGGTTGATCAGCTCAACACGCTGGCCAACCAATATCAGTCACAGCATGCAGGCGACCCTTTCATTCCGGTGCTCAGGGTGCTGACCGATTTCATGCGGGTGGTGTGTGGTCAGCGTGAGATCAGTCAAACAATCTGGCTCGGTGGTCTGCATATCGACGCCAGCCCCTGGCTCGACCTGTTCCTGAATCTCTGCAGGCACTGGTTAGGCGAGAAGCCTGACGAGAATCTTGTGGCGCGGCTTGTCTCGCATGTGGATCAAGCCTCCGAAATTGGCTTGCACTGGTTTGTTGATGAAGCTCTGACACTGCTGTCAGCGCAGGGAGTACATCGCGAGAACAGTGAATTTCAGCCGCAAATTCGTTCCACCGGCTGGTTGCTGACTGTCTATCAAAAGCAAACCGATTGGCAGTCCGGTCTGGATGCATTAACGCTGGCTGTCAATCGTCATGCGCGTGTTTCGGGCAGTGTGGACAACGTCGGCAACCGCAGAATGAGCTGGTGGGTGGAAGCCGCGGAGGGTTGCCTTCGCATTGAACCACGTGAACAACGGTCAGCAAAAAGTGGTCGCTGGACCCGTGGCAAGCGTTTTCCGCTGAAGCTGTTACTCGACGAGTGCGGCACGCTGGATTTCCTTTGCGACCACGATCTAAAACTCTGCGCGCACCTGCGCAATCAGCTGCAGCTTAATCATGCCCTGTATTTTGAGAAGTGCTTTGAGCTGACGGATGTCGAGTCGCTGCAACTGATCATGCAGCATCCGCGACTGTTTCGCTGTGATAGCGAGCTCGACGAACCGGTACGGGTATCGATGCAGGTGACTGAGTCGGCCTTGCACGTCGTGACCGACAACGCGCTGCAGGAAATTTCCCTGTCCATGCAGCCTTTTCCGTCCAGCTCGTTTAAATCCAGCAGCGATTTCAGTTGCCAGTGGGAGGACAATACGCTGTCAATACATCGCTACACCGAGGGGCAACTGGATCTGGCGCGGGCACTGACCTACCAGGGGCTGACTGTGCCGGTGGACGCCATTGAATCGGTGCTGGAATCCTTGCGCTCGATGGCGGCGCTGGTTGAGGTGCATTCGGATATCACCACTGTCGATGCCCACACGGTAAGTGCCCTGACGAGGCTGTCTTTTCATTTGCGCCCTCTGGATGCGGGCCTTGATGTTGCGGCCTGTCTTTATCCGCTGGGTGAGCAGGGGCCCTGTGTTCTGCCCGGACAAGGCAAGCCCGGGCTGTTCGCGATGATTGGAAACCGACCCAGCAATACGCAGCGAGACCTCGACACCGAGCTAAGTGAATCACGCGACACTATAAATCAGCTGCCATTGCCAAACGGCGGGGCGGGGTGGCAATGGTCGATCACTGATACCGAGCAGGCGCTGGAAGTACTGGCGGCCCTACAGGACATGGGAGACAAGGTCGCGCTGCTATGGCCTGCCGGTGAGCGCATTGCGCTGAGCTCTATGATTGACTGCGACAGCATGCAGGTGCATTTTGGTTCGCAGCGTAATGGCATTGATGTGGCCGGTGAGCTGAAAATCGACAAGGGGCAGGCCGGTAAATACGGCTCTATAGAATTAACTCAGGCGGACAGCAACACCTTTGGCAGTACCCGGATCGATCTGAAAAAACTGCTTGCCTCACTGGATAAGGCAGACGGGCGGTTCCTGCGGCTTGACGATGGCAAAATACTCCAGCTGAGCCGGCGTCTGCGGCTGCAGCTCGACGCCCTCAATGCCGTCTGCGATGACGGTGTCGCGCATGATCTGGCGGTGCCGATGCTTGAGCACGCCTCACGCGGCATGGTGTTGCAGGACGACGACAACTGGCAACAGCAGCTTGATCGTCTGCGTGAAGCCGAAGCGCTGGTGCCTGATCCACCGGCGGCACTGCAGGCGAATCTGCGCGACTATCAGCTCGAGGGCTTCCGCTGGATGGCGCGTCTTGCCCATTGGGGGGCGGGTGCCTGTCTGGCCGACGATATGGGGCTGGGTAAAACGATGCAAAGCCTCGCGCTGATGTTGCTGCGTGCCGATGGCGGTCCGACGCTGGTGGTGGCGCCTACCTCAGTATGCGGTAACTGGATGGCCGAGGCGGAGCGTTTTGCGCCGTCGCTGCGCTTGCGCTGGCTTGGCAACGGCAACCGTCATCGAATGCTGCGCGATGCGCAGGCCGGTGACTTGTTTGTCTGCAGCTACGGAGTACTGCAAAACGAAATCGACTTGCTGCAGGAGATCGAGTGGCGCACCATTGTGGCTGATGAGGCCCAGTCGTTTAAAAATTCAGGGACAAGACGATCACAGGCGATGATGTCGCTGCGGGGTGAGTTTCGCATGATCGCCACTGGCACCCCGATAGAGAATCATCTCGGTGAGCTGTGGAATCTGTTTCGCTTTATCAACCCGGGGCTGCTGGGTTCCAGTCAGCAATTCAAAGAGCGCTACGCGCACCCGATAGAGCATCGTGATGACGACAGTGCCAGAGACCGGCTGAAAACCCTTATTCGTCCCTTTATCCTGCGACGCATGAAGCGTGAAGTCCTCACCGAGCTGCCAGAGCGGACCGAGATTACTCATCTGGTCGAGTTCAATGAAGAGGAAAACCACTTCTATGAAGGTCTGCGCGCGCAGGCGCTGCAGCGTATCAGTGAATTAGCCGATCTGGATTCAGAGCAGCGCTTCCGGGTATTGGCAGAGATCACTACCTTGCGTCAGGCCAGCTGTCATCCGGCGCTGGTGACCGACAATCCACCCTGTGGCAGTGCCAAGCTGCGGGCCTTTGCAGAGATTGTCGATGACCTCCTTCTTAACGATCATCGCTGCCTGGTGTTCAGTCAGTTTGTCGGTCACTTGTCGCTGATTCGAGAGCATCTGGATGCCAGGGGTATCAGTTATCAGTACCTCGACGGATCAACCAGTGTTACTAAACGCAAACAGGCGGTCGATGATTTTCAGGCCGGTCAGGGCGAGTTGTTTTTAATCAGTCTGAAAGCCGGTGGCTCGGGGCTGAACCTGACGGCCGCAGACTATGTGATTCATATGGACCCGTGGTGGAACCCTGCAGTGGAAGACCAGGCTTCTGATCGTGCTTATCGCATGGGGCAGAAGCGTCCGGTGACGATTTACCGCATGGTTGTGAAGAACACCATCGAAGAGAAAATTGTCAATCTGCACGAGCAAAAGCGTGATCTGGCCAATGCCCTGCTTGAAGGGACCGACAGTGGTTCGCGGCTGTCCGTCGAGCAATTGGTCGAGCTTATAGACACCGAGCATACCGACGAAGAATCCGTCGACGATACCCATACCGTGCTCTAGAAACCAGAGAGCCGGCACCTGCGTGGCAGGTGTCGGTGATTGCCCTTCACAGCCTCTGTCAATACGCCACGTATTGATTACGACACACGTCGAAACTGCCGGCGCTTTGCGTAACACAAAGACACCCCCCGCCACTATCTGGCTGCCGTCCCGTGACAGGTGGTAATCAGGACAGTTGCCGGGGAGCGTAGCTATTTGCCTGCTAAATTGGCTACACTCTGCAGCAAACAGGGAGAGGACGGCAATGGCTAACATAGAAAGCTGGAATGACTGGTTTGTGCAGCAGCGCTATGAAGATGTGGGTATCTTTCCCGCCGCCCTGTGTGGTCGCCGCTGGAACCCGTCTGAACATGATCAGCGCGCCGCCTGGTTGCTCTATACAGAGCTTCGCACCCGCATAACCACACAGCCTCTGCATTATCTCGATGGTTCCGAGCAAGCTACCCTCGACAGTCTGCATCAGCTGTTTGAGCTGGTCAGAGAGTTAGTCAAAGACAAAAGCCTGCCAGAGGCCCGGCACTTTTCCGAACTGACGATCTATTTTCTCAACAAGGTAGTGCGTCCGTTTACGGCAAAGTGGCACAGTCAGAGTCTTAGCGGCCAACTGAAAAACTACGATATAAAAGGTGAGTTTCGCGTCGAGCTGATCGCGCTGCAAGCCAGAATCCGTCGCTTTACGGTATTGATCGGAGCGCTGGCGCGCGGTGATGACGTGTTGTCGGAAGAAGCCATCGCAGACATCAATGAATGGCAGGATGAAGATCAGCAGGAGCACTGGCAAGACACCGAAACGCCAGTCAGTCAGAATGCGCTGGTTTATGCCACCATCGACCAACCGGCCAACGCCGCCACAGATGCGATCACCAATGCCAGCGTTGCCACTCTGGTGCAGGTAATCGACAGTGAGCGTCAGGCGTTGCTGCAAAGGCGTGGTCAAGCCAGTAGTGACTTTAATGATATTGCAGGCCTTGCCATTTCCGGCGGTGGTATACGATCTGCCACGCTGGCGCTTGGTGTTGTGCAGCGATTAGGCAAAACCGGTGTGCTCCAACAGATTGACTACCTGTCAACGGTGTCCGGCGGCGGTTACATCGGGTCACTGATCAGTCGCTACCTGAATGAATCCGCAGAGCAAAAAGAAAAACTGGCCGACAGTCCGGCAAATAAAGGCGTTAATGTCGGCCTCGGACGCGACGATGATCCCTTCGGTATCGATAGCGAAGTCTCTCCGGTATTGCAGCACCTGCGTAACAACAGTAAGTATCTGCTGCAAGACTTATTGCGCCCGGCGACGCAAGTGCTGTACGGCATTGCGGTGCAATTGCTGGTCGTGTTGAGTGTTGTGGTGATGGTGGCATTGTGTGCTTACGGCATTGATGCGATGGTCGACAGCACACTAAAGCGCTTTACGTCTGCCTATACCGGCGGCTGGTTTTTCGGTGTGCTTGCTGCGCTCTCCGGCGTGTGGGCGGTATTGCTGGTCTTTCTGCCAGTGGCGTTGACCGGTTTGCCGGAACGCGCGGCCAAATGGGAGACCGCCACCTTTGTCATCGGGCTGGCAACTGCTGCGCTGTGGCTGCTCTATGGTGCTGTCACTGCACTCGATAACGTTGTGTTAAGTGCCAGAGTGATTGGCTACTGTGGCGGCCTGATCGTTGGCCTGCCAGTGCTGATGGCGATTACGGGGCTGATGCTGTCCGGTAAGCCAATCGGGGCATTACTCGTCCGGCTGGCAGTTTTGTTGTTCACCCTGCTGTTGCTGGCCGGTACTGTCGCGGCAACACTGTGCTTAATTGCCAATCCGGAACAGATCGGTGAATTTCTCGGCAGTTATCCACTCGGCACGTTCATCGCGTTCGCAGCCATGGTGGTGATACTGTTGTTTCTCGATGTCAATAAAATCACTTTGCATCGTTTCTATAAAAACCGCCTGTCGCGTGGCTATCTAATCAAGCGTGACACCTACCTGCCAATCGCCAGCAAACCGGCTGATCAAAAGTTGTCGGAGCTACGCGCCGATCCGGCTAACCCCTATCACTTAATCAATACCACTATTAACGGGCCGCGTTCGGATAAAAGTACCTCCAGTCAGCGTCGTATGGACTACTTTCTGTTCAGTGAAAAATACACCGGCTGTGATGAGCTGGGCTACTACGAAACCACTGCTATGGAAGCGGTTAACCCTGATGTGACTCTAGGCACTGCGATGGCCGTATCGGGGGCGGCAGTGTCACCGGAGATGGGAGATAATTCCGCCGGTTTTGCCGGCAAGCTGCTCAGTCTGGCAAATATCCGCATGAACTTCTGGCTGCGCAAGCCGGACGCCAGCGGGTTCTTTAAACACCCCGGACTAATCTATTTATGGCGTGAATACCGCAACAGCACCACCATGGATAAAGACTATGTTTATCTATCAGACGGGGGGCATATAGAAAACCTGGCGTTGTTTGAGTTACTGCGGCGTCGTTGCCGGTTTATTATTGCCATTGATGGCGAGTCTGATGTCATGATGACCCGGTCCGCGATAAACCGGGTAATACGCCTTGCGCGGCAGGATCTGCAGATCAATCTGGAGATCGATACGTCGCGGCTGGCGTTGACAGAGGAGCATGTCTCTCATGCGCACTTTGCCTTTGGGACAATACGTTACCCGGAGGGTTTCGTCGGTCACCTGTTGTACTTTAAATCATCTATGACCGGCAACGAGCCTGCCGATGTGCTGGACTATAAACGGCGTAATCCTACCTTCCCCCATCAATCGACCGCTGACCAGTTTTTTGATGAAGAACAGTTTGAAGCCTATCGCGCGCTGGGTTATCACATGTGCGAAGAGATTTTTGCAAACGAACTGGTCGGCAGTCACCGTCGTGGTACAGATCTGCGGATTGATCGATTGTTCAGTCAGTTGCGCCGGCGGCTGTTGCGTTAGCAGGGCAGGTGATTTACGCCGTTACGGGTGACTGTGTTATGCGCATCAGTGATCCATATAACGCTGTGACTGCTGGTTAAACTCCACACTCGCGCACCGCAGCAGTATCATGCGGGTGAAATACGGGTAGAAAGTCGACAAGCAAATGCATAACTTTGAAAACCGCGTGGCGGTTGTTACCGGCGCCGGCGCCGGAATAGGCTTCCAGATAGCTCTGCAACTGGCCAGCGCCGGTGCTGGTGTGGTCGTCAATGATTCAGATAAGCAGCAGGCCGATGCGGCAGTCGCCGCCATAGAGGAACAGGGCGGTCGTGCTGTGGCCGTGGTCGGTGATTGCAGTGAGCTTGCGGTCATAGACACACTGATCGATCAAGCGGACGCTATCTTCGGCCGGCTTGATTTTGCCATTGCTAACGCTGGTATCACCACGTTTGGACGTTTTCTGGATTATCCCCCGGAGGATTTCCAGCGCCTGGTGGATATTAATTTGCGCGGCAGCTTTTATCTGGCGCAGCGGGCTGCACGCCGGATTATCGCGCAGAACAACACCGCGGCGGACAGCCAGCCAATAGCCGGTGGCCGATTACTGCTGATGTCGTCAGTGACGGGGATTCAGTATCACCCCGATCTGACCGCCTATGCGATGTCGAAAGCGGCGATTCGCATGATGGCAAAAAGTCTCGGTGCGGAGTTGGGACAATACGGAATTACCGTCAATGCCATAGCGCCCGGCGCGACCCTGACAGAGCGCACGATGAACGATCAAAACTACAATGCCGTCTGGTCGCAGATAACGCCAACCGGGCGGCCAGCGACGCCCGGCGATATTGCTGATACTGCGTTGTTTTTATTGTCACCGTCGGCAAGCCAGATTACCGGGCAGACATTAGTGGTGGATGGTGGTTGGACATCTGTCAGCCCGCCGCCATTGGAGTAGGCTTTGGACGCTCTTGATTTAGCTGCAGGCTGGCGTCGTTTTTTTCAGGCGATTAACCGATCGCGACGTCGCGGTGGTCTATTTCTGCAGCGCATTGCGCGATGCCTCCGCCCGACGACTACCGGCAACCGTGTGGCTGCCGGTGGTAATGCCGGCTTAACTGCTGCAGCGAGTCAAAGACGTGTTGCTGTTCCAGGCGCTTAGGCTTCCGGTACCCACAGCCACGTTGTTCAGTACCCGTCCACCTTCAAGAGTCAGTACACCGTTGGCAAATGACCAGGTCGTGTTGGCGCCACCGTCAGCTGACCCGGTGCTATCGTCATTCAGCACAAGGGCAAAGGCCGCCAGTGCGGCGTCATCTTCCCAGATCTGGCTGGTCTCGTTAAACAGCCGCGGCGTGCAGGTGTATGAGCCCGCCAGTGAGGCGATATCGGCGTTGGCTGTTGCGTAAACATGCGGAAAATCAGTTGCCGAACCCGGTGTGCAACCGCCGGTCGGGCAGCCGTTGATGGGGGCAAAAATTGCTGCAGTGATCTGACTGCCCGCAGCGGCCGTGGTATCGCGGCAGGTTTGTCCGGTGCCACGGATAAATCCCCAGTCATCGCCATCGGCGTTTTCCTGGCCACCCGGACAGGCCCATGCGCAGTAGGTGTTGTTTACCCGTGCCCAGCCGGTAAAGCTGCCGGTGACGCTGGCCGGGCATACGGTGGTTGTCGCGTCGAGCCCGTTGGCGGCAGTTGCGGTGTCGCCGAAATCGCCGGTCTCGCCTCCGATTGGCCCTCCCGTACCGTCTGTTCCGTCGGTACCATCAGTCCCGTCCGTACCGTCTGTTCCATCGGTGGGAGTGCTACCACCACTACTACTGCTGCCGCCACATGCTGACACAGTCAATGCAAGAACGCTTATCGCCAGTAACTTTTTAATCACAATATTCTCCGATACCGATCGAGCCTTCCGAGTGAAGTGTCAGGCGCGACGGGGTTATGAGTTAGGGGTCTCACAGGATGAGACATGAGTTGGAGTGCCTGGTCTCTATGGCACGCATATCAACGGTCTCTGGTTCGTGCGTCTAACGGTACCAGAGGCGTGGTACATCTGCCGCAAACCCAATCCGCCATAAGTCTCATATCACGGCGTTGTAGTAACAACTGTTATGGGCAGATCGGGGTAATTTTTGAATTTCAGTGTCAGTGCCAGCCAACATCGCGGCTAAACCGAGCTCACAATTATGAGCTAATCTGGCGTGAATAGCGACCAGTGCAAAAAATTCAGTGCCACTGAACAAACAACGCGATGCGACAGAAAGCAGTGTCGTTTTTGACGATCACTGGTGACTACCGACGGCTGGCAGGCGGGCTGAGGTCACTAGCGATCATCCACCGCGGGTTTTTACCTGCGATGGTTTATTCGTGTCCGACACTGAAATTATTGCGCCCGCTGCGGTCTTCGCCACGCAACAGCCACAGCGGTCTTTTTGAGAAATCGATTTTATAACCTGATTTGTCGGACGGCTGGATGATATCGCGCTCGAACACCGAGCTGGCCGGCATGTAGCGGATTGCCAGTCCGGCGCGACGATTGACCGATGTGTTGACGTTAGAGCCGTGCACCAGATAGACATCGTGCAGCGACATCTGTCCGGCCTGTAGTTCTATGTCGGCAAATTTGTCTTCGTCCAGGTGTTGCGGTTCTATGGCCTGCTTTAGGGTAAGCCGTTCGCGATCATCGGTGTAGTGTGAGTAAAGGGTTTCATCACAGTGCGAGCCGGGCAGCACTCGCAGGCAGCCATTGGACACCAGGCTGTCATCGATGGCAATCCATACCGTACAGGTGGCCAGTGGTCGAATCGGCCAGTACTGTCCATCCTGATGCCAGGGCACTTCCATACCGTCACCAGCGGGTTTGCAGAACAGCTGACAGCCCCAGAGAATGATATCCGGCCCAATGGCTGATTCGACAAGATCGAGAATCTGCGGGTGTTTAGCCAGCTCTAGTAGTTCGGCGGCGCCTTGCACGCCTTCAGCGGTAGGCTTGGCAATGTGTGCGTTAACCAGTTGCTCAGGACGGACGTCCGGGTTTGAGGCAATCAATGAGTCCACCGTGTCTCTGAGGGAGGCTACCTGATCCGCTGGTAGTTGAAAGTCAGGCACGACATAGCCGTTTGTCTGGTAGTGTGATTTTTCCCGGGCACTCAATGGCATGATATTTTCTCCTCGTTCACTCCTGCATCATACATGCGTTTTTATATTGGCGGCACAGTCTGGCGTCGATCGCGGTGACGGTGTGGCTGGTGTGACGGTCGTCGGATGTATGCCGGCTTGCGGCCGGTGCCAGATCGGGCAAAAGAGCGGGTGCACTCCAGGCACCCGGCCGATACCTTGGATTGTTGTTAAAACCGGATCGATCAGCCGATGGATCAATGTGCCTACCGTTGCAACCGGGTTAATTATTGGTGATTAGATTACTGTTAAAAACGTTCCTGGTACCTCCGGCGATCAACATTGTGTTGATCCTGATCGGCTTGTTGCTGATGCGCCGGTTTTATCGCAGCGGGCTAGTCATTGCGATGGCCGGGGTGCTGAGTCTGGGGCTGCTGTCGACGCTGGTGGTGGCCGGGCGACTCGCCGTTTCTCTAGATCATTACCCGGCATTTAACGTTAGAGCAGCCTCGCAGCCACAGGCGATTGTGGTGCTTGGGGCTGGTCACCGTGATGGCGCGGCAGAGTATGGATCATCGACACCGACGGACGAAGGGCTGGTGCGTCTGCATTATGCGGCCAGTCTGCATCGTCGCACCGGAATGCCAATTATGCTGACCGGTGGCCCGATGAATCTGCGTGGCAGCATACACTCACAAGTGCTGGCTGACAGCCTTGAGCGGGTGTTTGGTCTGCAGGCCCAATGGCTCGAACGGAAAAGCACAACCACCTGGCAAAATGCTTTGTACGCCGCTGAAATACTGCTGCCTGAAGGGATTACTGATATCGCGCTGGTCACGCATTCCTACCACATGCCACGTTCGGTAAAGTTGTTTGAGCTGGCCGGATTCAACGTCACACCGGCACCGACCAAGTTCGGTGGAAACTATGACTGGCGCAGGTTGGCCCATTGGTTGCCGAGGATGGATGCGCTGACGCTATCGGCCAGAGTCCTTTATGAGTACCTTGGCTTGCTGTGGTACAGCGTGGCCTCACCGGTCGGCGACGGTATGGCCAACGCCCGCACTTAACGCTCCCCGGATTGCAGTTATCCGGGGCACAATCACCTGTTGGTTACGCGTCGCAACTGGCGCGCAGGGACTGTGATGCCTGAGTCATTGCCTCCTGCAGTAACCAGCAATCCCCCGACACAGCGATGAAATCAAAGCCCTGTTTGTAGGCAATTGCCCCGTCACTGCTGTTGCCAACCACGCGGCCGACAGGTTTGCCTGCGGCCTTGGCGGCGGCCAGTAGCTTATCGACGCTGCGGGTGAAGTCGGGGTGCTCAAACTGACCCGGAATGCCGAGGCTGCAGGACAGGTCGAAGTGTCCGAGCCACAGGCCATCGATGCCGTCGACTGCGGTGATTGCTTCAACGTTCTCGATACCGTCGCGGGTTTCGATCAGCGGGAATATCTGGGTGCGTTCATTGGCGGCGTTTAATTTGTCGATGACCGGTCCGGGCTGGTAGCGGTCATGGGCTATACCCAATGCCACGCCTCGACCGCCACGTGGCTCGTACTTGGTGTCAGCAACGATTCTGGCGGCTTCCTCGCCGCTGCCTACCATCGGCAGAATTAATCCTTCGGCGCCAATGTCGAGCACGCGGGCCATATCGTAGTAGTCTTTGCCGGCCGGGCGCACAAAGGCGGGCAGATCGGCGGCTTCAAAGTAACGCAGCAAGGTTTTCATGGCGCCGACATCAAAGCCCGAGTGTTCCATATCGATGAACACATAGTCACAGCCACCGTTCTTTAAAATGTGGCCGATACCCGGGGTATTGAATTCGCACATGAAGGTGCCGACTTTCAATCCGCTGGATTGGCAGAGTGAGCGCAACGTTGTATTGGCCATGTTGTTCCTCGCTTGATAGACGCCGGATATCGTCAGGGATAGTGTGGTGCCGACGGTCCGGATTCATTGTACGGCACCCTGGTCATCATACGGCTGTCGGCCTGGCAGTCCATAGTTGTCATAACCGCCGCCCCTTGCGTCACGCAGAGGCGGCAAACCACGCTTTGATCCGACCCTGCAGGATCGCCCAGATTGCCGGAGCGCCCCGGCTCACCTTAACGCCGACACGTGATTCTAGTTGCTCGGCGGTGACGTTGAACGCGGGCCAGGTACCGCCGTTAGTCTCAAGGTTGGCGATCACCGGTTGTACCCGGTCAATGGATTTTGCAAAAATTGCATCGTCGGTTTCGGCAGCTTCGAACTCATCCCAGAGTTGGCGATACCCGGCTGCCTGATCATCCGGCAGCAAGCCGAATATCCGCGCGGCGGCTGCCTGTTCCGCTGCAAGATGTGCCGCCTGGTCGTAGTCGGCGTGAATCGGGACGTCACCGGCGTCAATTTCGACCAGATCATGGATCAGCAGCATTCTGATCACCCTGGATACATCGATCGGTCGATTGGCGTGTTCCGCCAGAGTCATAGCATAAAGCGCAATGTGCCAGGAGTGCTCACCGGAATTTTCACGTCGCGAGCCATCACACAGCCGGGTGGCGCGCAAGGTGGATTTAAGTTTGTCGGCTTCCGTGAGAAAAGCCAGCTGTTGTGTCAGGCGATCATTGTTTGTCATTCGGTTATAGTAACAAACCTCGCGGTTCCTATTGCAGCGGCAATACGCCAGTGACCGCCGTTGGATTGCATTCATCGATAGGAGTTGATCCCCATGCGAAACGCCGGGCAGTGCAGTAACCTGCTTGTAATCATGTCAGATGAACATCGCAAGGACGCCATGGGCTGCGTCGGCCATGCGCAGGTGCAGACACCTAATCTCGATCTACTGGCCAGCCGTGGCACATTATTTTCCAATGCCTATACGCCATCCCCGATGTGTGTTCCCACGCGTGCCGGTATTGCCTGTGGCGACTATATAAACAAGCTTGGTTACTGGGACAGTGCCACCCCCTATGACGGCCGTGTGCGCAGCTGGATGCGTCAGCTCAGTGATCAGGGGGTTCCTGTCACATCGATTGGCAAGCTGCACTTTCGCTCTGCTGACGATAACAATGGCTTTGTCGAAGAGCTCCTGCCGATGCATGTGGTGGGCAACGTTGGCTGGACCGTCGGCCTGCTGCGCCGCGATGCGCCGGTTTACAGTGCCGCCGCCGAGCTTGCCGCAGAGGTTGGCGTGGGGGCCAGCAGTTACACCGACTACGACAACAACATCACAAGCGTTGCCGGATCCTGGCTTGCGGCAAAAAAAGGTACCACTGAGCCCTGGGCTGCGGTGGTGTCACTGGTCAGTCCGCACTATCCGTTAACATGCCCTGAGCCATTCTCTGATCTCTATCAAGCTGACAGCATGGAGTTACCTGTCGGCTACGGTGATCAACCGCAACACGCAGAGCTTAAAAAGGTGCGTGAGTTTTTCAATTATGAAAAATACTTTGACGAGCAAAAAATGCGTGAAGCCAAAGCCGCTTATTTTGGCTTGACCAGTTTTATGGATAATTGTGTCGGGCAACTCCACCAGGCGCTGGAAAACAGTGGTCAGCTGCAAAACACGGTAGTGATTTATATGTCTGATCATGGCGATATGCTGGGGGATCAGGGGTTCTGGACCAAGCAGGTAATGTATGAGCAATCCGCAGGCGTACCGTTAATTGCCGCCGGACCCGGTTTTACTGCAGGAAAAGAAGTAACAACGGCGGTGTCACTGACCGACATCGCAGCGACAGCAATCGATGTGTGCGGTGCAAAGCATGATGATCAGAGTCGTGCCTTGCCCGGCGTTTCTTTGCGCCGGATAGCAAATTCCGCTGACGATCCCGAGCGCACCATACTCAGTGAGTATCACGATGGCGGTTCTACCACCGGAACGTTTATGGTTCGATGGCAAAACTGGAAGTATGTTCATTATGTTGATCATCGACCGCAGCTGTTTAATCTGCATGATGATCCACATGAACTGCACAATCTGGCGGATGGCAGCATCCGTCGTGGGGTGGCAGATGCCCTGCTGGAAGGTGAACGTAGACTTCGCGGGTTCTGTGATCCGGATGAGGTCAATGCCCGCTGCTTTGAGGATCAGAGTCGGCGGATCGAGGTGCTTGGCGGGCGACAGGCGTGTCTTGAGTCTTATGTATTTAATCACACACCGGCACCCACCTGAGGGCCGGTGGTTTCTCAATCCCCGCAGGCGCGCACCAGAGCGCTGGTCTCCCTCTATAAAAATAACCTGTTCATCTGGCCACCGGCATTGAATGCTGATGGTCCGGTCAGGGAAGGTGGAAATGGAACAGTCGATCAGGTAGCGCTAGTGGCCTTATCAGTGCCGGGTTATGTCAGAAGCAAGGTGGGTTGATTTCTAGATCCTGCCGCACAATACCGGTTGATCGCGGAGGCGGTTTCCGGTGGTGTAGAACGGGCCAAAAAATGGTACTTTGTCTCTGCCAGTGACTGACGACTCCATGTGGCGGTGGACTCGACGCCGACTGGTTGCAGGGCAGCGGTAAAAAGCACACAGCCGGTCGGGTGTATCTGATGCCGGCTGCGGTCACGTGATACAAGGAGGAAATCATGGCGAGTCAATTCAGAATCCATCCATCGGTTGGATTTGCACGGGTAGGGAATTCCCCTCAATATCTGCTCGAACCCCAAACCATGGCCGGTGTGCCTCAGGGAGCCGGGGTTGATCAGACCGGTGGGTTACCTATCGTCCCCGGTACCGAGTCACAAACGGTTGTTGCCAGTCAGCTGCGTGATGATCAGGATCGTCTTAAACGTCAGGCATCGCGCTTTAAACTATTTGCCTATCCGGTGCAGGAAAATGAAACCTACCCGATGGGGGAACAAGGCGTTGAGGTCCACGTCGGCGACACGGTAGATGGCAAAAAAGTCCGTGAAATATTATGGTCAGTGCATCTGGCTAACAAAAAAGCCAACTGGTATAAGGTGCCGACTGAAAAAGGGGTGATGGCCTACCTAGACGGGGCCACGCCGGAAATTCGCAACCCTGCCTGCAAGGGTGATAAAAATGACGGTAGTCATAGCGGTATTAATGATCCCTATCGGTTAAACAGACTGGTGATCGACCCCGGCCCACGGGCAATCAGTAGTACCGCTGATACGGCTGTGGCGTTCGACCGGCAAACACCAGCCAGTATAGTCAAAGACGCAGGGATACAGCAGCTGGATCTCTATAACAAGCGCTTTCCGGGGGATAACGGTGAGGATATCTATTATCCGCAGGATACCCTCGACAGTCTGGGGGAATTGCAAACAGACGAACACGGCAGGCTGATCGTCACAGGCGGCTATGGTCGTACTGCCGCGTTGCTGATTGACGGCAAGCCCGCGCCGCTGGAAGACGATACCAACAACGATGGCTGGTTCGACGACTGTGCCGATGGCCCGGTTACCGCGACGGTTGTCTTTGACGATGGCACTACGCTTAGCGCCGCGCAGGGAGCCTGGGTGGTAGCGACAGATCCTGCTTTCGCGCCGCAGATCACCAATTCGGTGACTCTCTGGGATGACCTCTTTGATGTCTGGGTCAGGCATCTGGATCTGCGACCGGATATTTTCAAGCGGGCTCCGGCAGACCCGGATGATGATGGCTTTCAAGACGGTTTCAAACCATCGTTTGATACCCACATCAGTCCGGTGCTGCGAAGCGCTGACTTACACCGGTGGGCAACGAATCTAAATGAACTGGGCATCACCAATCACAAGATTACCGCCGCGATCACGCCATCCACCAATCCGCATGAGAGTGTGCTGGGCGGCATGAGCGCGATACGCGATCCGGCGCATAAAAATCCGGCTATTGGTCAATCGCTGATGCCACTGTCAATGGGGGATGCCGGTCACGACTTCTTATCGCTGCGCAGAACGCAGTATTTTTTTCTCCGGCAATGGAGTGTCGGCAAGGCAATCGAAACACCTGACAGCACCTTGAACGAAGGCGAAACACTCGATAAAACTGTATTGTTCAATTGTCAGGGCGGGCGTTTGAGTCCGGGTATTGAATTGAGTATCTGCGGTCGCGATCCGGCTATCTGGGTGACTGACTGGCGTACCAGTGGTGGCGGTCCTTTTCGCGTAAAGCACAAGCCACTAAACTACACAGCAGGCAGTACAAGCGGGGACCCCCTGCTTACGGGCGGTTACGTGCCGGATTTTAAAAACAACCCCGAGACTAATCAAACCCCGGTCAGCGCCATTCAGAATGGTGCGGGGCTGGAGCCTGGTGATTTATCTAAATTTATGGCGCTACCGTGGCACACCGACTATAACTCTTGTGCGACGCATCCGGCTGACAATGGCATTCTGTATTGGTCATGGCCGGCACAGCGACCGGTTGCGGTCTACCTCGCCAGTGAGGTCACCAGTCCTGACGTACTGCCCGAGCAGCGCTGGTCTGTGCGTGGCAAGGGGGCGGAGGAATCTACCGTGCCTCGCGAGCAGGGCAGGTTTGCGCCAATGGCGCCCATCGTCAATCGCTGGCAGGATATCGGTATTGTGGTTCAGGCAACCGCTATTGACGATAATCGAAACTACGACCCGCATTCCTATCTTGAAGTGGCCAGTCTGATGGGTGACACCAGTCAGCCGGTAGCCCCATGGCCGACTAAGTCTGACCCCGACTAGCGTGCTGCAGTCACAGCCCTCGCAGTCTGACTACGATGTGATCGTGGTTGGAGGCGGGCCAGCCGGTTCGGCGACGGCCATGTCTCTGGTGCAGGCGGGTGTCAGTTCTGTTTTACTCCTCGAAGCATCGCAGTACCGCCAGTCGCGTGTCGGTGAATCCCTGATACCGGACGTACGGCAGTGCTTTAACCGGCTTGCTATGAGTCACGAGTTTCTCGATGCCTGCCATGTTAGAACACCCGGCACAGCGTCTAGCTGGGGTTCCGGTACGCTTGGCTATAACGATTTTGTCTGTCATCCACTGGGAAACGGGTGGCATCTGGACCGCCGTGCGTTTGATCATCATCTGGCGCTGACGGCTGCTGAACGCGGGGTGGAGGTCTGTGTTAACTGCCGCTGTCAGGAGGTGACCGATACCACAGCAGGGAGTGGATTGCGTGTCACCGTGAAGACCGATGCCGGTCACCGGCAGGTCGAGACCGGTTATATAGTCGACGCTACAGGATTGTCCGCCCGTATAGCGCGACAACAAGGCGCGCATCGAACAATAGCCGATCAGCTTACCGTGATTTACGGGTATTTTTCGTTGCCTGAAAGTTCTGCGCCCGGTGACCAGACGCTGCTGGAGGCCTGTGAGTATGGGTGGTGGTATAGATCACGGTTGCCCGACAACAAAATGATAGTCTCTGTGTCCTGCGACAGCAGCTATTTCAGCCGGCAGCGCCTGCATAACTGGCAGTGCTGGCTGGACTGCCTGGCTGGTACCCGATACCTGTCCGGCGGGCTTTGCGGCGCACGATTTGACCCCGCGTCGTTGAAATCTACAGCCACAGTCACCGGTCGTCTATGGCCGCAATACGGACCCGGCTGGATGGCGGTTGGAGATGCCGCCACAAGCGTTGATCCGGTTCTCGGTATAGGGATAGTTAAATCCCTTGATGATGGTATAAATGCCGGGTTGGTCATTGCCAAAGCACTTGCCGGTGATCGGACTGCCGGCGATCAGCATCAGGCCTTGCGGGATCAATGGTACCGGGATTATCTGCAACAGCATCAGTATCTATACGGGCTTGAACGGCGCTGGCCGGACTCGGAGTTCTGGCGACAACGGCATCATATGGCAGCCCCCGAAGCCTGAATAGCAGACGTCTGGCTAGGGGTTACTATTTGACGTCTGCAATCCATGGCGTAAGACAGGTCAGGCTGTCTGTCTGTCTGTGGCACGGTGACCCTATTAAGACGCCTTCAACAATCTGAAACCTTGTGGTATTGCGTCACCGCATGAGGTGCCCAGGTAAGTTTCCACCCGTCTGGCATTCTCTATTGCGCTGGCCCGAATGTCTGGATATTGCAGTCTGCAGGCACGGTATTGTTTAACGGTTTATAGTTTCCTATCGGATTGAGGCAATTCAGATAAGCTTCTTCCGTTGGCAGGCAAGCCAGTATCTGGCCCACTGAGTCGGCGTAGAATTCGCGCCATTTATCGAGCGTCATGTTGTGGGCAACCGCCATTGGCATCCAGTGTGAGTCGGGGTAGGTCTGAGCCTTTGCAGAGAACGGCGGGAAAAAATTTCGAGCTTCGCAATACGCTTTGTGTGCTTCGGGCGGATTGGTTTGTCCGATACTAAATGCCAGCAGTCTTGCGTAGCGCGTGCCGTGGCCTGCCACGTGGCAGGTCACGCATTTGTTTCCTTCCGGGCGTATATATTTTGGCGGATTCCATTGGTTAAAGGCTGCACCGAGCAGACGATAATTGTTTGCCGCGTCGGTCGATACCGGATAAACCACCGGCTCACCGTCTTTCAGTACCTGGGAAATATAAGGCGAGCGAATGAAAGGACCGGATGCATGGCATTGCGGGCACCCGATTTCTGCGGCTTCAACAGGCGGCAGCCAGAACTGTTCTGCGGTCTTGCACCTGGCATTGGGGTCCGAGGGCGTTTTGCAGGTCTCCGGTGTTTTGTCCGCGGGTTCTGCGGGCGGTGGCACGCGGCTGGCGTTGATTTTCTCGACCTGGTTGTCCGCTGGAGGTTCGTGTTGAAAAAAGCAGGTGTCGCCAGTGGATTTGCGATGCTGGATGATGGCGACATCTTCAAAATAGGGATCCTGCGGTGACTCTACATAGCTATAGCGTCGGCAGATAAATATGTTTTGTACATCGTCATCGGGCTGGCCGTTGGCGTCCAGATTGGGAAGTCGTCCAACACGGGCGTTGGGGTGGCACCCGGAGGTGTATTTGCCGCCCAGCCAGCTGGGTCGGTCACAGGTTTCCGGTAGCGGGTCACTGCCGGTCTTACTGATGCCGTCTACCTGGATAGGTATGATTTCACCGTCGAGACAGCTAAACGGTCTGATCATACCGATAGCCGCGGTGCATTGACTCCCCATGTGATTGATGTCGTTGGGCAGGCTGGACAGCAGCGCCTCTGTGACGGGTGCCGCCCCGCCGCTGCTTGTCGTTGTGGTTGTTGCCACCGGCTGTGGTGCCGTATCTGTGGCATCCTGATTACAGGAGGCCAGGCTGCTGAATGCAGCCAATGTGATCGAAATTAAAAACAATCCCTGTTTCATTGTGCTGTCCTCCGTTACTGCATGGCGCTATCCCGTCAGGGTTTGTTGCGGGATTGCTCAAGCGCTGCCAGTTTATCGTACACTATTTTTACCTTGGCGCGATGATCGGCGTGGTCCGGTAGCGTGCAGCTTTTTAGTAACTGAACAGCCTCCGCCGTGCGTGCTGTCGAGTGCAGCAATTCGGCCAGCAGCAGGCTTGAATCGATCTCATGAATGACCATCGATAAGCGTCGGCTGTATTCTATGGAGCGTCGAAAACTGTTTTCTGCCAGTGTGGCGTCATCGTTCATTAGTGCCAGACGACCTTGCAGCCGCAGCATATAGGGCGCATCCCAACTCATGCCTGATTTGGTAAACCAGTCTATTGAGCGCTGCACCATGCTCAGGCCTTTGTCTACTTCGCCCATAATGCGATAGCCGTCTGCGATCAGACCTATGGCATAGTTGCTGAAGCCGGATTCTTCCATGTCCTCTAGTATTTTAATGCCTTTGCGCATTTCAGCCATCCCCGCCTCCGCCTTGCCACCTTTCAGTTTGATCCAGCCTCTGATGGCGAGTCCCAGACCGAGTGACCAGGGGAGTGAATAGGATTCACTGAGCTTGACCAGTTCTTCGACCTGAGTGACAGAGCGATCCCACTGTTCAGAGAACTGGTTCAGCATGCCAGTCCAGACCAGTGCCATGCCCAGCGTATAGGGTTGATTCAGCTCTCTGGCGAGCGCCAGTCCTCTATTGTTATATTGCCGGGCCTCTGTATGTTTACCAAGCAGCCACGACGACAGCGCGCCGCAGTATTCCAGGGACACGACGGGATCCTGTCCGATCATAAACATCGGGGCCCCGATCTGGCTGCGCTGATCCGGGCTGTATATCGACAGGCCTTTACGCACATGGGTCAGTGCGTTTTCAAACTGACCGATATGGAAATACGTATTTGCGATTGTCATGTGGGCAACGATGCCGGGTACCGGTCCGGTCGCGGTGCCGGCGGCTTGCAGCAGTTGCTCGGCGACTTCCTGGGCCTGTTTCAGCTCGGAGTTTGCAATCATGCCGCGCCACAGGCCAAGCAACGCTAGAAATAACTCTGCGTCATTTGACGTTTGACGGCTGAGCTCCTCAGCGCGGATGAAAGAGCCATGGCCCTCTCTTTTGCCATTGCCTTTCGACATATTAGTGGCATGGCCAATGGTGTTGAGTAGGGTGATTTCAAATTCTTGACGTGTCTCCGGCGTGGCGATTTCGGTCAGTAACCGGATACCGCGATCGGCACTCTGGCGTGACTCTTTATACGCTGAGCGACTCAATGCCCGCCGTGCGGCAATGGACCAGTAGTCGACTGCCTCGACAGCCATTTTTGCATTGGCATAGTGGTGGGCAATTCTTTCCGGCTGTGTTTGCGCAACATGCGGGAACAGCTTTACCAGCACTTGTGCGCAGCTGGCGTGATACCGGGTCCTGACCGGTTTCAGCAGTGATTGGTAGGCGGCTTCCTGTACCAGTGCGTGGTTAAAAAAGTACACCGCATTCGGTGCGGTGCCCTGGGCGGTAACCAGTTCGGATTGCAGCAGCCGTTGTAGCAACTCGGCGAGGTCCTGGCTTGATCTGGACAGTACCGCAACAATGATTCCGTGCTCGAATTGGCGACCGATCACCGCCCCCAGCTGGGCGACTAGCTTGGCCGGGCCCAGTCGATCCAGACGCGCCATGAGTGAGTCCTGCAGGCGTTCAGGTATGGGCGCCAGCAGCTGCCCTGATTCCGGCCCCGGGGAAGTGCTTTTCTGCTGTTCGTTTTGTGATTGCACGACTTCACGGGTGATCTCCTTCAGGTACAGCGGAATCCCGTCACTGCGCTTGCAAATCATGTCAATGGTGTATTGATTCAACTGCGTGTCGTTCGCCGTGGCAACCACCAGTGCCTCGGATTCATTTCGGGCCAGCAGGGTCAGTGGCAGGATACGCACATGTTCAGGGGCAGAAAAAGCAAATCTGGACTGGCCACGGTGGGTCATAAGCAGATAGACCGGCAGCTCTGCGACGCGGGTGTTTATCAGGTCAATTAGAGTCGCCGTAGAGGGATCTGCCCACTGGATGTCTTCGATAACCAGCAGTACCGGTTTCTCGTTTGCGAGTTCGGCGAGGACGTCAACCAGCCCGTCCGGTCGCTGCTCTGATTGCTGGTCAAACTGGTAGTTGGTCTCGGTGGTATAGCAGGCCTGATCTATAACGTTTTCGATGGCGTTTGATTTTGTGCCCGATTGATTCAGGTAGCGTTTCAGCAGCACCTGAAGTTTTCGGCGACGTGTACGCGGTGAGTCGCCAAACGCGATTCGGGCCTGGTGACTGAGCTGATCTATTAGCGGGTAGAGGGTGCTTTGTTCGTGGAATGCCGAGCATTGAAAAAACAGCACGTGGCTGGTGCTATTGACCAGCTGACCCAGCATGGCGCGCATCAGGCGGCTTTTACCCAGGCCCGGTTGCGAGGAGATAACGGTCGTCTGGCCAGCGCCTTCCTGTGCCATCCGCCAGTTGGCACTGAGCTGCCGGAGTTCTGCATCGCGACCGATTAGCGGCTCACTGTCCTCGGTCCAGATTTCTCCATAGCGGCCTGTTTTTGTGGTTTCGTGCTCTCTGAAGACCTCGTGTGCGCGGACTTTTTGCTGCATGCCTTTCAGGGTCAGGTCCCGAGCGGCTGACACTTCGAAAGTCGTAGCAACCAGGCTGTGGGTAGTCGCCGAGATAAGCACGGTATCGGGGGCGGCATGTCCCTGCAGTCTGGCAGCCAGGTTGGGCGTGGTGCCGAACGCCGCGTGCTCCGATTTATCTGACGACGCCGTGGCCAGGACATCGCCGACCACCACCATCCCGGTGGCTATACCGACACGGACTGAAATATCGGTGTCACGCCCGTGATTGAGTCTGGTGACAGCAGCGACGATCTGCAGCCCGGCTCTGACGCTGCGAATGGCGTCGTTGTCGTGCGCTGCTGGATAGCCGAAGTAAACCAGCAGTCCGTCTCCCTGGTGTCGGGCGATAAACCCGTTGTGCTGGTTTACCGTCTCGACAGTTGCCTGTCTGAAATTAGCCAGTAGTTCCCGGTAGTCTTCCAGTTCCATGGCCTCGCCAAGTGCCACCGACCCGACCAGATCGCAGAACATCACGGTCAACTGTCGTCTTTCGGCTTCGGCCGGTGAGTCTGTCCAGCTGGCGTTTGCGTCGGTGGGGCCGACCGCCGGGTCCGTGATGTCCAGGGTGCGGGCGGCCTTTAGAATACTAAGCCGATGCCCCAGTGCCTTGATACCCAGCTCCTTGAGGGTGTCATGGTCCAGCTCCGGCAGATGTTCCGGTTCGATGGCGTTTTCTTCGAATGCCGCCGCGTATTGCTGCAGGCCCAGCTTGTCGAGCCACTGCGTGACGTCATTCATGGTTGAGCAAGTTGATGCATGGTTCCACTGGCCTCAAATATCCGCCTGCGTAAATCACCGGCGTCGGTGCCGGCTCTGTTGCGTGCGTTTTTCCCTGTCTGAAACATGATTGTGGCATTAATGATCAGTTGTCAGTATGCGATTTTTGATTTCGGTAGTATGCTTGAGCCTTACCGGAGTCCGGAGGGAGGCTAAGGAGCGCAACCGCCGCTGACCCGGATTGTACAGTGTAGTGCAGGGCGTAATATAGAAGGAGGATAATTATGGCCTATCGACCGACCCAACGGATTATCGAAGCAGAACAGCGTATCAGGGCATGGAAAATCGCCTTTGAAAACAACCAGTATACGCCAGGCATAAACTTTAAATCTATCGCAGACCTCGATAGCGAATTGTACGGCAACGTCGTACTACCCTGTGACCCCTGCTATGACCGTGATCGGCAGGAAAGCAATCCGGCTTTTCAGGCGTATCCGCAGATGATTGTGTACTGTGAAGTCGTCGAAGACGTGCGCCTGAGTCTCCAGTTTGCCCGCGCTTTCAGCTTGCGGGTTGCCTGTCGTGCCGGCGGCCACAGCACCGCCGGATATTCAGTGAACGACGGCATGGTGATTGACGTCAGCCGCATGAACAGCGTCTGCGTTGATCCGCAGCGAAAACTAGCCCGGGTAGGCGCGGGTACCAACTTCGGCCGCCTGAATGCACATTTAAATGACTACGGACTTCATGTCCCCGGTGGGGCCTGTGAGCACGTTTGCGTCGCCGGGTATATGCAGGGCGGGGGCTACGGATATACCTCTCGCAAATTCGGTATGAACTGCGACAACGTCCAGTCATTTCAAATGATGCTTCGAGACGGCCGGGTAGTCACCGCCAGCGCCAGAGAAAATGACGATCTGTTCTGGGCGGTGCGCGGCGGTACCGGCGGGAATTTTGGCGTGCTGTTGGAAATTACCTATCAGTTGCATAAGCTGGAACCCGTCTGGGGTTTTGCACGGGTGTGGGATATCGACCAGGCAGCCGGTTTGCTGGAAGTGCTGCAGGCTGACTATATGCGCACAGGCGCGGCGCCTGAGTTGGGGTATATGGGTAACCTGGCTTCTTATCAGGGGCAGAAGCAGTTTGTACTGCAGGGCCTGTATATTGGATCAGAGGCAGAGGGTAGACGCGCACTGGAAGCACTGAATACCATCGCCAGGCCCTTGCGGGAGCAGGAGACCCTATTGCCGTATGCCAGAATGGACGGGTGGCTGGATAAAAACCCTTATCCGATCCCGGATATGTCTACCGGTGCCAAGGAGGATAAGCTGGCCGGCTATATAGAGAAACCACTTTACGCCGCCGATTGGCAAGACGTGGTCGACTACTACAAAACCACCCCATGCGATGCCAATACTGTTGTTATAGAGCCTTACGGCGGGGCGATAAATGAAGTGCCAGTAGGTGAAAATGCCTTCATTCACCGCAACGTCGATATGGACTTTTTTGTCGATGTATTCTGGCAGGACGAATCCGAAAAGCCAGCGGCGGTTGCGTGGCTGGAGGGTTACCGGGACTGTATGAAAAATTATTTTAACGGTCACGTCTACCAGAACTATCCCAGTCGATCACTCACTGACAGTGACTATCGATCAATGTACTTCGGCAGTGCCTTCGACCGACTGCTAGCGGTTAAGAACAAATACGACCCCGCGCCATGCTTTTTTGAGTTCGAGCAAAGCATCAAGCCCTATGATCAACAATCTCCGGTGTCGGCAACAAGCAATGACCCGCGGGTAGAGGGTGTGGAAATCGAACTGGATATAAGCTGAGTAACTGAAGTCGGGAATGCATCGGCACACTATCCGGTGTGTCGTCCGACCTGTCGGTGGGCAGGTTTTTTTTTGTTGAGAAGTTATTCCTTAAGGCTAAGGTGCAAGACGCATTTTTTACAGCCGGTCCGCACATCACCCGGTGGGTAGTTTATTTTCCGATACTCCCTGAGAAGTGTCCGTGGTGGGGGCGTGAAATTTGTATGGTGTCGCAATGATTAGAATTGTGGTTAAATTGATGGGGCAATGTTAAGAATAGAAGCATAAAATCGATCAGGCCGGAAGTATCTGATCTGTTTACAACCAACCACGTCAGATAGGCTGAAAGCTGACTTAG
>CALKXD010000152.1 GCA_938003855.1 uncultured Granulosicoccaceae bacterium
TATTTTTGTTGCCTAAACGTAAAGAAAAATATACAAATTGCATCGTAAATCGATGCTAACGTTTAGTGGCGGAAAAGCACGGTCAGTTCTAAACGCCAATTTTTCAAACTCGTTACAGTGTTGGCCATAGTACACAGAACCAACAGACTTCAGTATTTCGAGGACAGATTGTGAAAAATAACAAATCCATCAAACCCGCTTTTTTCCAATTGGCGATATTGCCGCTAGCGATCGGCGCGACTCTGGCCAGCACGTCGGTTTCCGCTGCGCCGAACAACGCACCCAGCTTTACTCCGGGGGCAGAAACCACGGCGAACGGTTGTGACGGGCTGGTCTCGCATATTGGCTGGGCGCAGAATGTCACTGATGGTGACGGTGAAACCTCGGGTCTGAAATTTCGTATTACTGGAATTTCCAACCCGGACATATTTTCAGAATTCCCGTTTGTCAGCTGGCCCTCGCTGACACTTACCTATCGCATCAAGCCGGGCACGCCAGCGGGTATGGCTTCCACAGTGACAGCAGTATTGACAGACACCTCTGGAACCGGGCAAGGCGGAAGTGATACTTCTGAGCCACAGTCATGGCAGATCAGTACCTCTGGCTGTACCGATGTAGATCTGGACGGTATTGCAGATGAGATCGATCCGGAAATAACGCCTCCAGTGGATACTGATGGTGATGGCATTCTCGACCGCGATGACGATGACGACGATAACGACGGCATCTCTGACGCTGACGAGGGCGACGGCCTGGTCGATACTGATGGCGATGGCATCCCGGATTCGCTCGATACCGATTCTGATAACGACGGTATTCTCGATGCCGATGAGACGGGTGATTCCGACAACGATGGCATCCCTGATTCACAGGAACCAAATGGCGATGACGTAACCACGGACACGGATGGTGACGGTATCACCGACGATATCGATATCGACGATGACAATGATGGCATTCCGGACGCACTGGAAGGTGATGGTAACGTTGATACTGACAATGACGGTGTTCCTGACTCCCGCGATCTTGATTCAGATAACGATGGCACCAGTGATCTGGTTGAATCGGGCGCGGATGCAGCGACACTGGATACTAATAACGATGGCATGATTGATGGTCCGGTAGGCAGCAATGGCCTGGCTGATGTTCTGGAAACCTCTGTCGATAGTGGCGAACTCATAACAGCACCAGCCGATACAGACGCTGATGGCACTCTTGATTCGCAGGACGACAGTGTCGGTGGATCCGGGGTTTCGGATGATCCGGTTGTTGATGGTCAATCCGGTACCGGTAACTCACTTATAGAAACCGGCTTGAAAGGCGGTGGTTGCGCCATCGGTACAGGTTCGGCATTCGATCCACTCCTGCTCCTGACAGCTCTGATGGCAACATTGGGTTTGCGTCGGCGCAGAAACAGGTAATACACAGGTAACAAGCATTATGGTTAAAGGCGGCACTCGGCTTTCACAAAGAAGTTCAGTTATACCCTTCGCCACCGTGGTGGCGGCAATGGTGGGTATGTCCCCGGCAACTGCCGATATTTATGGGGGGATCGGGCTTCTGTCGTCCAAGTTAGAGCCTCGTGTCAATGAATCGGGATTTACGGTAACTGAGAGCAACAGTGCAGGTGCACAGGTATTGCTCGGTGCTGATGTGAATAGTCGATTGAGTATCGAGGGATCGTATTCGAACCTTGGAGCCGCCGAATTAACCAACGGTACCATCAGTGGTGAAATTGACTACGAGGCTGCTGCATTAAGTGGTGTGTTGTATCTGTACAGTAGCCAGGGCGGTGATGGCCTGGCTACGCGTCAGGGATTGATGCTTTATGCTCGAGGTGGTCTCGGCTACCTCGACAATACCAGTGACACTATTCCGTTCAATCGCCTGAAAAGCACGCATTTTCTAAGTGGCGTGGGCGTTGAGTATGATTTTTCCAATGGATTTGGTGTGCGCGCTGAATGGCAGAGCCTTGATGCTGATGCACAGGATGTGACGTTCGCAGTAATTAAACGTTTTGGCGGATCTGAGGACTACGTAGATGCGACTGAAGTGCCTATGGTTGAAAATCCTGTAGCGCTTGTACCGCTGGAGCCTGAGGTAGTACCGGAGCCTGAACGGCCGGTTGTTGTGCCTGAGCCAGTTGAAGAAGAAGTCGTGGCGCAACTGGTCGAGCCAGTGGTTCCGGCAGACACCGATGGTGACGGCGTCCCTGACGATCAGGATCTTTGCGTGTCAACCGCGCAAGGTCAGTCAGTTGATCAAACCGGTTGTGTTTACTCCGGGGTGATTAAAGACGTCAACTTCAACTCCAACTCTGCCGCGCTGACACCGGCGGCGACTGCCGCGCTGGACGCTGCAATAATTGAATTTGCCGCCAACCCGACGCTGCGAATTGTTATCGAATCACACACAGATAACCGCGGGGAAGCCACATCTAACATGGCGCTTTCGCGATTGCGTGCCGAGACAGTCGTGCGCTACCTGGCGGATGTCGGCGGTGTTGATCTGGGTCGTATGTCTGCCATCGGATTCGGTGAGAGTCGCCCACTGGTCAGCAACAAAACTGCTGAAGGCCGCTACGCTAACCGGCGAGTCGCAATCAAAATACTGGGCAAGTAACCTCCGGGCCACCGCAGGCTTGCGCCTGTGGTGGCCCGGACATGCATGCCAGAGGCTGTGCCTCGCGCGCAGTCCGCTGTCTGCTTCCGTACCCGTTGCTTTTCCGGCTAACCCTGTCGTAATGTTGAATTAAACATGTTCAGGGTCTGTCTATCTATGAATGCTAACGTTGACCGCTAACAGTCAGAGCAGGTCGAAACCTGGTTCATTGGGAGAAACAAATGAAAATCCGCTTAAATACAGTCGTTGCCGGCAACGTGCTTGCGGTGGCGTTAATTACCGGTGGGTGTGCCACCAATGATTCATTAAGTCGCGGTCAGACCGGTGCGGCAATCGGGGCGGTTGCCGGTGCTGTTCTTGGTCATCAGGTAGATGGCGACAAAGGTCGATTTCTAGGCGCTGCCGTTGGTGCTCTGGCCGGTAACGCGGTTGGACGGTATATGGATGAGCAACAGCAGGAACTGGAAGCGCAACTGAGTCAGGAGCGGGCAAACCGTGAGATTGAAATATCGCGACTCCAGGATAACACCCTGAAAGTGAACCTGAGTAGCGAAGTATCGTTTGACACGAACAGTGCAAACATTAAAGCCGACTTTCAGACCAGCCTGAACAAGCTGGCGGGTGTGCTCTCTGATTACCCGGAGACCGCGATTCATATTGTGGGACACACCGACAGCACCGGTACAGAGCAATATAATCAGAAATTATCGGAGCGACGTGCGGCCAGTGTGAACGGCTATCTTGCGCAGCGTGGCGTGGCCCCCGGTCGCACACGGACCATCGGGTACGGAGAGTCGCTGCCAATTTCTGACAATAACAGCGAGCAAGGCCGGCAGAGAAACCGGCGGGTGGAAATCTTCTTAAAACCGATTGTCGAAGGGCAAGAGGCGAGTGCTTTCGTCCCTCCGGTGTAGATTCAGGCCGATGGCCGGCTGTTATAGCGGCCAGACGATCAACAGTAGTGGCACGGAGATGCATATGATAATAATCTCCAATGGCAGGCCCATGCGCCAATAGTCTCCAAAATGATACCCGCCCGGACCCATTACCAGTGTATTTGACTGATGGCCTATGGGTGTTAAGAAGGCACATGAGGCACCCACAGCGACGGCCATCAGAAATGCATCACTGCTTACACCCAATGACGTGGCGATGGCCACGCCGATAGGCGCCATCACCAGTGCGGTTGCCGCGTTGTTGATAATATCGGACAGAAACATGGTGACGATCAGTACCATGGCCAGCAGCGCAGCCGCTGGTAAGCCCTGCGTCACGTCAAGAATAACGTTTGCCATCCAATCAGTGGTGCCGGTACTTTCCAGCGCCCTGCCTACAGGGATCATCGCACCGAGCAGAACAATCACCGGCCAGTCGATCTCATCGTAGATTTCACGTACCGAAATAGCATTCATCAGGATATAGATTCCGATGGCAATTAAAAATGCAATAGGTAGAGTGACCACACCCGCGACTCCCAGTGCGATAGCGCCGGCGAACACCAGTAGGGCGGGAATCACCTTGCGCTGTCTGTTGAGCGCCAGTGGGCGCTTAGCCAGAGGCCAAAGGCCTAGATCGTGAAATTGATTGTCGATGGAGTCGGCATTTCCAAACACCATTAATACGTCGCCGGCTTTGAAGCGCTGTCGCTTCAGGCGGGTTTTTATGGTCTCGCCATTGCGCGCGATACCAACCAGTGCAAGCGTTCGCTGAGTCTGCACGCGTAAAAACTCGACACTCCTGTCGATCAGGGGCGAGTTCTGTCCAACCACACCTTCAAGCATAATTTCTTTGTCGGACTCTGGTTGCACAAAGGAGTTTGAAGCGCTGGTCAGTAGTGCCAGGCCAAGTTTCTCGACCACTGTTTGTAGATGGGTGGGGTCGCCCTGGACTAGCAGAATATCCCCGGCGGCGAACATATAGTCCGCTGGCAAGGGTCGTGCGAAACCGTTTTTCTGCGCGTAGCCGACAATATCAATTTGCTCGGTATTGAATGCCTCAACGTTAACAATTAATTCGCCGATTACAGAGGAACCCTCTTTCACATCTATTTCGGTAAGGTAGTGCGAAATTTCAAACAGTGCCTTGGCGCTGTCCGAACTGCTTCGGTCGGCCGGTATAAAGCGCCAGCCAATCAGTGTCACGAAAGCCAGTCCGACGATTGCCACCAGCAGACCCACCGCACTGAAATCAAACATTGAAAACGGTTGCCCGCTGATCTCAGCGCGGTAGCTCGCAATAATAATGTTAGGCGGGGTTCCAATGAGTGTTGTCATGCCGCCGAGGATACTGCCGAATGCCAGTGGCATGAGCACCAATGCCGGTGATCGGTTCGCTTGATTGGCGGTGGCAATTGCTACCGGCAGCATCAAGGCGAGCGCACCGACATTATTCATAAACGCTGAAGCCACGGTGACCACACAGGTCAGTGATGCAATGTGTATATAGATATTGCTGGTAAAGGGGGTCAGGTACGAAGCAATAACATTAACCACACCGGCATTTTTCAGTGCATGGCTGATGATAAGTACCGCAGCGACCGTGATGACCGCAGCGTGGCCAAAGCCACTGAACGCATCGTCGGCAGGGACGACGCCGGCTACGGTTGCCATCACCAGGCAAAAGATGGCGACAATGTCGTGTCTATATTTGCCCCAGGCAAAAAGCACCAGTGTAATTAGCAGAATGATGCTTATCGTAAGCTGAGGTGTTGTCATCGTTTAAACTCTTGCGTTTAGCAGCAATAGTTTATCGCGAATGACGAAAATAAGCTTGTTGCACGAGCCTCGTGCAACACGAGCGCGGGCAGTTTCACAAAAAATTCACACGACCGACGTATCCACCGCGCCGTGTTTTAGCTCATTATGTAGCCTTCGAGGTGCTGAATGGTGTCGGACTGCTCGGCAATAATTGCCTTGACTAAATCCCCGATAGATAAAACACCGGTAATTCGGCCACTATCCATCACTGGCAAGTGGCGGATTTTATTTTTAGTCATCAGTGACATGCATTGCTCGATTGAACTAGTCGGCCCGACACTGACCACGTTTGACGACATGATCTCTGAGACCAGGGTGTTGTGAGATTCTTTTCCCTTTAAAATCACTTTTCGTGCGTAATCGCGTTCGGATACGATTCCCACCAACTGCGTTGCATCGGTGACGAGTAAAGCGCCAATCTCTTTCTCGCTCATTATCTTGATCGCATCGAGAACAGAACTGTCTTTTTCCACTGTCCAGACAATCGGGTCCTTGCCTGCGAGTAGCTGTGCTGCGGTCTTCATGGTTGTGTCCTCCAGAGCTACCGGTTAATACAAGTATGCTTCCCAACAAACCTGTTGCCAAATTAACCGGAAATGGATGCTTCTGCAACTCAGTGGGATAGAGATGCCTGATGGCCGGCGCAAAAACCCCGTCCGTCTAGCCCACCTTTTGCAGTGCCTGGTCGATATCCCAGATGATGTCATCGATGTACTCTATGCCGATAGAGAGTCGAATTAGATCTGCTGAGACACCAGCGGCGAGTTGTTCTTCCTCATTCAGTTGTCGATGCGTTGTTGAGGCCGGGTGTACCACCAGGGTTTTGGCATCGCCAATGTTTGCAACGTGGCTCAGGAACTGTACTTCGTCAATAAACCTGACACCGTTTTGCATGCCCCCGACGATGCCAAATGACATCAGCGCACTAGCGCCTCTGGGCATGTACTTCTGCGCCAGATCGTAGTACTTGTTGCCTGGCATGCCCGGGTAGTTCACCCAGGCGACTTTTGGATGCGATGAAAGATGTGTGGCAACCGCCAGGGCGTTTTGGCAATGTCGCTCCATTCGAATGTGCAGTGTTTCCAGTCCTTGCAGGAATGCAAAGGCATTAAACGGGCTCATTGACGGACCCAGTGTTCGCAGATATTCCATGCGTGCTTTGGTAACAAACGCAAAGTCACCAAACGTCTCATAGAATTTCACCCCGTGGTATCCATCCGACGGCTCACACATTTCAGGGAATTTGCCGTTGTCCCAGGGGAAGGTTCCGGATTCAACAATAACACCGCCTATCGATGTGCCATGACCGCCGATAAACTTGGTAGCGGAGTGGATAACTATATCAGCGCCGTGCGCTATTGGTTTGCATAGAAACGGTGAAGATACTGTGTTATCGACAATCAATGGGATATCCGCCTGGTGCGCGACAGCGGCGACGGCCTCAATGTCCAGCACGTTCAAGTTCGGGTTGCCTATGGTCTCTGCGTAAACGCAGCGTGTTTTATCGGTGATGGCACGGCGGAAATTTTCCGGATCATCCGGGTCGACAAAGGTGGTTTTTATGCCGAGTTTTTTGAAATTGACCTCTAACTGCGAGTAGCTGCCGCCATAGAGTGTTCGTGCGGCAACTATTTCGTCTCCGTGGTTGCACAGTGTCAGCAGTGCAATAAGCTGAGCAGACATCCCGCTGGCCACGGCCAGGGCCGCGCGTCCACCTTCAAGTGCGGCGACCCGTTCCTCGAAAGCAGAGCAGGTCGGGTTGCTCAATCGAGCATAGACATTGCCGAATGTTTGCAGGTTGAACAAGCTTGCGGCATGCTCAGCGTCGTCAAACACGTAGGAGGTGGTTTGATAGATCGGCATTGCCCGGGAGCCGGTAGCTTCATCGGGGATCTGTCCGGCGTGCAGGCACAGGGTTTCATCGGCAAATTCTCTATCGGCCATGTGGTGTCCGTGAGTTGTGTTAGTTGTTTATCTGAAACCGCGGCGTGATGAGATCATGCGGGTATTTACACCGGCGAAACCCAGACCACCAAAGATTCGGGCGTGTTCAATTTTTACGCAGCGGTTTGAGACGACGTCGAGTCCGGCATTGTGTGCCGCGGTTTCTGCTTGTGGATGTTCTATGCTCAGCTGAAGCCACAGGCATTTGGCTTCAATTGAGATAGCCTGCGTTGCCAGCGCTGGAATTTCGTCAGCGTGGCGGAAGCAATCAACGATATCAACCGGTTCCGGTATGGCCTCGAGGGATTCATAGCAGGTTTCCCCAAGTACGGTTTTGTAGCGGGGGTTTACCGGGATGATTCTGTAGCCATGGTGCTGCATATATTTTGCGGCAAAATAGCTGGGCCGGTGTGGTGAATTCGAGACGCCGACGATAGCAATGCTTTTGTATTTGCTCAATATACGGCGGATCGCATGAGTATCAGCGGTTTGGTACGGTGTTTCCATGGTCAGGGATCAGGCCAGCGAAACATCATCTTTACGGATTTAACGCGCAGGTGCAACTGTGATAGAGCGCCCGTATTGATATCTCCGGCCCGGTCGGTTCGCGGTCAGGTCGATACAGTCACTGATGTGGCGGCATTCCGTATTAAAATACGTTTACGGGTGTGCAAAGCGATGAAGCCCGACTCGTCACCGATTGGATACTGATGGCAGATATACTTAAATTCAGGAAAAAAAAACCTGGCCTGAAAAGTAAAGGCAAAACGCTGTGCGCCAACAACCATCATAAGTGGAAGATTGATAACGCTCGACAGTTTGACGTAACCAGCGGCAAACTGATCACGTTGTATCGCTGTGAGCGTTGCGGAGTACAGAAGACCAGGCTGTTGTAGCGTACCCGTCTGATTATCCGGTAATAGAACTGCGTGTTAGTTGGTTACGTGCACACAGTTTTGACCGTGCTCTTTTGCGTAGTCGAGTGCTTCCTGAGCATTTCCAATCATCGCCAGAAACGTTTCATCGGGGAAGGTACTGACGCCAATACTGCCGGTAATGTTGACCACGGTGGCGCCACATTGCACGGGTGTTTTGGCGATGAGTTGACGAATCCGTTCAAACACCATGATAGCGTTGTGATCGCCCACGTTAGCCGCCAGACACGCGAAGGTACCGGCATTGTAGCGCGCCAGTACATCGTTTTTACGCAACTCTTTTTGCAGTATTGGTGCAATGGTCTTGAGCACTTCATTACTGACTTCAAGGCCGTGTAAGGTCGTCAGGGAATCGAAATTGTCGATCTGGATCATAGCCATCGACAATTTGATATCACCGCGTTGGGCACTGGCGTATATTTTTTCCCCCACATCGAACAGGTAGTCGCGGTTGTAGATGCCGGTTAAAGAATCTCTGGTGGCGGAAAACTTAATTTCTCTAACCCGTTCCACTGACTCTACACACTGCTTGATACGGTAATAGAATTCGTCGGCCTGATAAGGCTTGCTGATGACATCGTTTGCGCCGACCCGCAGCAGTCGCGCCGTGCAAGCCGGGTTCGGTGTGTCGCACACAGCGGCGATTGACAGGTCTTCACGGCGGTAGTTTTGGCGCAGGCTATTGATTAGAGCAAGTTCGTCCTGCTCGATTGCCTGGTGGTCAATAAGTACCAGTGAAATGTCGCGATTGGATTCAAGCTGACGGCGAACATCTGCCTCAGTACGGACATCTATAACGGTGTAGCGATGGATATCGAGCATCTGCCGGATGACTTTGCGGTTGAAGTCGTTGCTGCTGTAGAAGAGTATTTTGCGGGTGTGGTTGAGCAGGGTGCGAGTCACCAGGTCGGCGATCAATTCGCTGTCCTCGTCGCTGCGCTTCAGCACACAATCAATGATGTGGCGGTCCTGCAAACGGGTGGCGACAGGTTCGGTGACCTGTGATGTTATCGCTATGGTTGGGATCTGATTACTGGTTAACACCTCCAGAACTTCACCTTCCGGTGCATCGGGCAATCGGGTGTCGACAACCGCCAGCACAAATTCGCCCTCGTGGGCACTGAGGAGCTTCCGGACCGCGCTGGCAGTGTTGACAGCGTCAGCGTGTACACCGAGGGCATCGTGTACACGCTCCACCAGGGCATCTCTGACCGCTTGTTCCTGTTGGGCGACCAGTACACGCAGGGTGCTGCCGAAGTCGTTGCCGGGAATTGATTCTTGCTGTTGTAGTCTCATTCGTCACGCTGTGTTAGGAGCTGTGAGCCGCAGGGGTGCGGAAGGCATCGCTAATCCATTCACTATGCTAGATTGATACCACCGTCTCATTTACCCTGTCGCGTCTTTCATGCCAGAAACCGTCTGGTTACATCATTCGTCTGATACCTGTTGTTGAGAGATCAATTGCCAGATTACCCACTTGACTGGATACATCAAACCGAGGGCTTGTTGCAGCGCTCGGATCTGCCCGAGCGGCTGCTACGGGTTGACGGGGAGTTACCCCGGGCAACTGCCGCGTCGGTATTGGTGCCGCTGTTCCGCAGGGATGAGGATTGGCATTTGCTGTATATCCGGCGCGTCAGTAACGTTCGTGACCGACACAGCGGGCAAGTGGCGTTCCCCGGCGGCCGGCGCGACCCTGCTGATAAAAATGCGACAGCCGTGGCGTTGCGAGAAGCAGAAGAGGAAGTGGGGTTATCGGCAGCACACGTGGAAATTGTTGGATTACTTGATGAGTATCGGACCAGCAGCAATTTTATCGTCACGCCGGTTGTCGGCTCGGTGCCCTGGCCGTATTCCTACACGCCGCAACTGACCGAGGTTGATCGCATCTTCTCGATCCCGCTCAGCTGGTTGGCTGATGCCTCTAACCACGAATTGCGCAATCGCCAGATTCAGCCCGATGGTGCCTCCAGTCAGGCACCAGTCAAGGTGGTGTATTTTTCACCCTATGATGGAGAGATATTGTGGGGTGCGACCGCCCGCATGACACTGTCTTTTCTGAAAGCACTGCACGAAAAGCATATCGTGCTCCCATCAGGCTAGTATCAGCGCCTTTTACTATGTCACCGAATTGACGGCCTTTGCTATTTTCTCGATGCCCTGGTTCAGTTGTTCGCGGCAGCAGGCGAAATTGAGGCGCTGAAAGTTTGCATCACCAAACTGTGCTCCCGGTGAGAGTCCAACCCCGGCCTTGAGGAAAAAATCGTGTGCATCCTCTACCGGGATCCGGCTGGTGTTAATCCAGCCGAGGTAAGTCGATTCGATGTCGTCCATTGATAGCAGTGGCATGTCGTCGACTGCCGCTCTCAGTGTGGCGAGGTTGCCGCGAAGATAATCGATCAGTGCCTGATGCCATTCCCAGCCGTGCTGGTAGGCGGCCTGGGCGGCGGTGTATGACAGTGTCGGGACGATAGGCACGGTGTACAGGCATGCGCTGCTGAAACGCTCGCGGATTGCCGGATCAGGTATTACCGCGAACGAGCAATTTGCACCAGCCAGATTAAACGTTTTGCTGGGTGACATCAGTGTCAGAATGTTATTTTGCCGGTCGCTGGCAGCGCGCCCTGTCGGGCAGTGCGTTTTGCTTGGATGCAGTACCAGATCACAGTGGATCTCATCAGACACCAGCAGGATATTATTATCGCTGCAGATATCCGCCACTCGACGCAGTTCCTCGCTCGAGAACATTGTGCCAGTCGGGTTGTGCGGACTGCACAGCAGCAGCATTTTGCTGCGGGGAGTAATGGCCTCTTTAAAAGCGTCAAAATCAATGGTCCAGCGCCGGTTGACGTATTGCAGTGGAACATCGACCCGGTTTCTGTTCTTCATTTCCGGTAGGTATCGCAATGGATGATAGATCGGGCTGAAGACAATGACTTCGTCGTTAACATCACCAGCCATTGTGCAAGCTGCCGCAACGCCGGGTACCACACCAGGCAGCCAAACCAGCCAGTCGCCATCAATCTGCCAGTCGTGCCTGTCGGACAGGTAGTTTATCACCGCTGTTTTTAGATCAGCCGGGGCGCTGGTGTAACCGAGTATCGGATGTTGTAATCGATCCGTCATCGCTTCGATGATTTTGGGTTCTGTGGCAAACTCCATATCGGCGACCCACATAGGGATCACATCAGGGTCTGCATATTTATTCCACTTGATAGACGCCGTATTGCGGCGGCTTACCGGTTGATCAAAACAAGGGTGGTTCATCAGCGTGGTGCTACCTGAGGGATTGAATCGTCAGGGTGATTTAACCATTGTTTGATGGAGGTTGCGACTACTGTGAGACGGGTGTCCCTGCGCACAATGATGAGGCATAACAGTCACGGCGCGGCGGTAGGCAGCCTCGCCGGACCCGGGCTCACGGAAATGACACCCATGGGGAAAAAGTAAAAGGGTGGGATCCGCCGAAGCATCACCAACCAATTTACCGCCATTATGAGAAAGTAAGTCTCATGTGTTGAAATAATTCTCCTGGAGGCTTCGCTCAAAACAATCCGGGCCAGCAGACTGCTCCGGCTCAACGCTCGTCAACAGATCCTCACTTCAACAATTGAGATATCGTCGTTGACGTGGGTTCCTTTAACGAAACTCTCGAAGCGTTGTTTAATCCCCTCGAGTCTGCCATCGGTCACAGTTTCGCTGGAAATCACCCGTTCAAGGTGATCGAGATCAAAGTATTCATCGTTAGCGCCCGGCGCTTCGATCAGCCCGTCCGTAAAGGCGTACAAAGAATGCGGTTTTTGATACTGTTTTGAGAAAACCTTCACGTTATCGGTGAAGTCCTGAATCCCTAACGGCAGCTCAGTGCTGGGGACGCGGTCGATGATGTCGCCACTGTCGCCAACGATTAACAGATCCGGCAGCCCGGCGTTGCAAATTGTTACATTGTTCTGGTCTGTTCGGATCACAGCGGCGCAGCAAAAAAAACCGGCCGGCAGGATTTCGGTGAGTTTGCTGTTGAGTTCCCGGATTATTTCAGCAACGGGTAAACCTTGCTTTGCTGTGGCTTGAAATACCGAGGCGACCGGTGTAGCACCCATGGCAGCCGCGATGCCGTGACCGGTGAGATCCGCTAGCAGAGTGTACGACTTGCCGCACGGGCTGACACAGGCGATGGCCAGATCACCGGAAAAGCGATGCAGTGGTTTTTGCCAGATCTGAGCATGCCGGACGGGTTGTCCGGAAGGTTGCACAATATGATTTAAGATTTTCAGCGCCAGGTATTCGTCGCGGGTCTGGAGACGTTTCTGGTGGACCTGTCTTTTGCCCAGGTGACGAAGCAGTCGGCTCCGGCGATGTTGCGTTTGTTGCTGTGCCCACAGTCTTTGCTGTGCAAACAAAATGATTGTGGCAAGTAACACGGCCACGGCGGCAATCTGCCATGAAGCCTGCCAGAACAGCGGCAGCAGCAGTGCAATAGTGCAGACAGCCGTGATGAGTTGGTACGCAGGCACTGTATAAAAAGCCAAAGTTGATTTGAAGCGTGACGCCAACCAGAGCTGGCACCGTACTTATGGATGCCGGGTTAGCGGCTGATTGCCGGCTTTATTGAAAATTAAGACTGACATTAAGCGGGATGCAACTGTCTGGTTGCCTGAGTAAGCGGTGGAGAATTATTCCAGGCACTGTGGTCCGTCGTTGCGGGCGTTGTTGACGTAATCTCCAATTTCACGGATGTTGAAGCGGTTGTCTGTCAATGGTGCCAATTGCTGATTAATATTTTCGGGGGAATCATTGCTGAGCCATGCTTCCATTTTGTCGGGCTCGATCACCACGGGCTGCCGGTGATGGATGGATTGCATTTCCGCGTTGGATTCAGTAGTGATGAGACAGCACTGCATATAGCCATCGGCATGCACCTGAATTATCGCGCCGAGTGCCATGGCCGGACTGTCCTTCAGTGTGATGTGGTGGGCTACTCGCTCCTTGCCTTTGCGACGCCATTCGTAAAAACCATTGGCTGGCACTATTCCCCGATAACGTCGTATCAGATTTTTGAATGAGGGTTTTTCCCACACACTTTCGGCACGGGCATTAAACAACGGGCGTTTGAATTGCCCCTCCTTCGCCCACGGTGGAATATAACCCCACTGCATTGGCTCGAGGGTCAGCGCTGTTCGTGATAGTGCGACCCCCCATAGCGCCGCGGTCGGAGCGACATTGTATTTAGGGGTGAACTTTTCTTCCGGGAGAATCAGGCCCAACTCGTTCAGCAGCCACTGTATGCCTTCGTGGTCGGAGATATTCATGCGTCCACACATTAGTTTTACTCTAGTGGTGTTTGGTAGAAAGTACGGTTGAATTCTAAAAAGCCATCGGGCGTGCTGCAATATCATAACGATTTCATAGCGGCACGAAAACGGCGTTACCGATAAATCAACGGCACTGGCCGGTGTTAGCCGATGTTTAGTGATGTCAGGCTGTGGCTTGCCAGGGTGGTGTGTTGGCGGACAGTCATTGTTCAGCATTGATCATTGAAAATACCTGCTCGCACAACCTGGACATCTATTATGCGTTTCATTCCATTGGCAGTTGCCGGCCTATTACTCTCTATAACCGGAACCCCTGCGCTGGCTGACCACCTTGATACCAAGCGACCCGTGAAAAACTCCCGCGCAATGCAATACGGCAGCCTGTCGACCTACCTCGGTGGCGGTTGGGGGTTTGGTGGCGATGAAATAGGCCGTTTTGCCGATAATAACGGCGATGTTGAAAAAGTGCGCAGTGGTGGTGGGCTGCTGCTGGAAGGTGGATTGTTGTTGTCTCTTGACCCCGGGACCCGTGTACGATTAACAGCGGGGTATCAGGTTGACTCTGCCAGTCGGGTAAATGGTGATACCTCCTTTGAACGAATTCGCTTTGACGGTATGTTGTTGCGTGGTTATGGACCGCATGAGTTCGGTGTCGGTATCACTTCTCACACCTCGGTTGATTACAGTTGCAATATCAGTTCGGTTTGCTCTGGCGATGTAGAGTTTGACGCGGCGGTTGGCTACACCTTGGAATATGCAGTGCGCATAGGTGATTTCAGCAACTACCGGCAAAACCGACGCTCCGGCAGCAGTGGCGTCAGACTCGGGCTTCGCTACACGGGCATTGAGTATAGACCCAGGCTTGCAGACAGCACGGTGGAAGACTTCAAAAACGGTAATTCTGTACTCGGCTTTGTTGGTTTTAACTTCTAAGGCAGGACACAGTTATTTTGCTTTCTAGTACTTTCGTGTAAGGTCTGAGCTTGTTTTAAACGGACAAGTCATTGAAAGCGTCACTGCACTATAGCGACATGAAGATTGATCGCGCCGATCATTTGCGGCGCGATGAAAAAATTATTCATTCTTTATGGGAGAAACCGTCGACCGTTCTGGTTCCCGTGCATCAATCGAAAAGCCTGATCGATGCTACAAGCAATAGTGCTGTGGTTAAAACGCAGTTGCAGCTTGCTGAAGCAGGCCTACAACATAATATCGGTAGCTTTTTGGGGCTTGACGGTGAAACCGCCTGTTTTGCTGTTGACTGCGACGAGCAACAGGCAGCCCGATGGAGTCAACTGGACGACACCACCTTTGCCGATCTCCGCGTGTACGGGCCCTTGTTGCCCGGCAACCAGGCTGCACTACTGGCCTATGCAAGAGGGTTGACTTACTGGCAACGGCAAAACCCTTTCTGCTCGCTGTGCGGGTCAGCCACTCAGCTTGAAAATGCAGGCCACATGATGAGCTGTTCGTCGGCGTCGTGTCAGAAAATATCGTTCCCCAGAACGGACCCTGCGGTAATCATGCTGGTCGAGAGAGTCGCTGATGACGGACAGCGTTACTGCTTGCTTGGTCGTAGTCCGCAATGGGCAGAACTGGTCTTTTCAACCCTGGCAGGTTTTGTCGAAGTCGGTGAGACGCTTGAGGCCGCGGTCACCCGTGAAGTGTATGAAGAGGCCGGCATCGTTGCGGTTAATCCGCGCTACATGGCTTCCCAGCCGTGGCCTTTTCCGCAATCGATCATGCTTGGCTTTCTCGCCAGCGCTACGACGTCAGATATTGTAATTGATGAAAATGAACTGGCTGAAGCACGCTGGTTTACGGATACGGAAATCCGCACATTCGGTGATTGGGGAGATGACAGTAATGAATTCAAGTTACCCCGTAAGGATTCGATAGCCCGGCACCTGATTGACAGCTGGTGTGCACAGGAAAATCTACCTGAGTGATAAACCGTCGGGGAGGGCGGAGTGCCCGTCTGGTTGCTGTCTGGTCGATTTTGCGTCAATTTACAGCTTACATCTGGTAATTGCCGTTGTTTGACCCCAACTATAAGGCATTGATAAGAATCAGGGTGCTGTAATGGCTAGACATCAATCGGGTCCGTGGCAGAACAACCACCGGGATACAAATCAATTTTCCGAAGCCGGCGAACAGGCGGTGCGACTGATAGGGCAATTTGTAACGATTGCCAGCGATCTGGGGCGCACGCTCGGTGATGGCGTTGATCTCAATGCCAGGTCGTCGGGTAAGCCTGCGGACAGTGATGCCTCTGAGGTGCTTCGCGAGTCAGGTAAGAAGCTACGGGAATTCCGTGAAGCCGCAGGCTACAGCATCGAAGCATTCGCAAAGGCACTGGACCGGCAAGGTGCAGAGGCTGCTGTCGCAGCGGCTGAGGCGGGCAGGTCTGCCTTTCCAAAACCGTGGCTAGAGCGCGCTGCGAGTCTGCTAAGTAATGGTGATCCGCTGGCGTTTTATGAGAATTTCTATAGATGCTATGACTCAGAGGACAGCGTTACCGGGGAGTCTGATCTGGGCGCTGAACGCGCGGAGAGTCTAGCTGAGATGTTTCATGGCGATAGTCAGCTGGGTAAGCTATCGGAGCATCAGTTTGCTAAATTGCACCAACATATGGCAAGCCACTATGCGTCGGTAAAAGCATTGCTCGATGACCCGGCTGAATAGTGCTTTAGAGCCTGGTTTGTTCGAGACGTGCAGGGTCGCGTTGGTACGGCAATACGGTGTAAACAACCGGCTTTCTATAAAATAAATTAACAGAAGATAAGATCGCTTCGCAGGGCGTCTGACTATTCTGCAGAGTGATTAACCGCGTAGATTGGCGGGAACCTGATTGCGTCCCGCTTTTTATCCCTGAATACGACCACTGATGTGCGGCGAAGGCGGTGGTGGCTGTCGACCCACAGGCGGTCTGTGGGTTGGGCAATCGTCGATAGCGCAGAACAGATCTAGACCAGAGTGACCAGTTCCTCGGAACTTGTGGGGTGAATGGCAACGGTATCGTCAAAGTCGCGCTTGGTCGCACCCATCTTCACAGCAACGGCAAATCCCTGCAACATTTCATCAGCGCCGGCGCCGATTAAATGTATACCAACCACGCGCTCTTCTTCACCAACGACCACAAGCTTCATGGCAGTTTTCTGCGGATGCGGTGTGAACGCGTGATACATCGGTGTAAAAGTCGCCTGATAGCATTTTACTGTGTCACCGAACTTCTCTCTGGCCTGAACTTCAGTCAAGCCAACGGCTCCGATTGGAGGGTGGCTGAATACGACGGATGCGATGTTGTCGTAGTTGAGATGGCGGTCTGTCATGCCGGCGTAAAGGCGTTCGGCCAGACGTCGGCCGGCGGCAATGGCAACCGGGGTGAGTTGGTCTCTACCGGTGACATCGCCTATAGCGAAGATATTATCGACGTTGGTGACCTGCCATTTATCCGTGGGTATGTAACCTCTGGAATCAACCTCGACGCCGGCATTTTCAGGGGTCATTTCGGCGCTTAGTGGTCGGCGACCGATTGCCCAGATAACTTGATCGAAATGCCCGAGGTCGCGGCCATCTGTGGTGGTAACTGCGATTCCCTTATCACTGCTGGCAAGCTTTGCAAGTGAGGTGTTATTGACAACCTTCAGTCCCTCGTCGTGCATGATGCCGGTTAGGGTCGAAGACAGGATTTCGTCGAATTCGCGTAGAAAATGTTCTTTTCTAATCACCAGGCTGACATCGCTGCCCAGTGAGTGCAGCATGCCGGCGAGCTCGACGGCAATGTAGCCTGCCCCTACAACGGCCACTTTTTCGGGAAGTTCGGTCAGTTCAAAAAAGCCATCTGACGTTATACCAAGGTCGGCGCCGTCGATCTCGGGAATGACCGGCGTACCCCCCGGTGCGAGAATAATGCGGTCTGCGGTGTAGGTGTTATCTCCGACTTTGACGGTATGCTTGTCGATCAGTGATCCGTGGCCTGGCAGATAGTCCACGTTCTCACGCTCCAGGTTGGATTCATAAATACCGTTAAGGCGACGAATGTAGTTTTCCCGATCTACGATCAGTTTGTTCCAGTCAAAACTTTTTTGTTCTACATCAAAGCCATACCCGGATGCATCCCGGATGGTGTGCGCGATATGAGCGCCATACCACATGACCTTTTTCGGCACGCAGCCTCGATTTACACAGGTTCCGCCGAGTCGGTCATATTCAACCACGGCGGCTTTGGCACCGTGTTTGGCGGCCCGTCTTGCTGCGGCGACACCGCCGCTGCCACCACCTATTGCTATGAGGTCGTACTGGTAACTCAAAGGATACTCTCCGTTTTATTAATTGGCCGTGCGCATGGCTGTTAGTGTGCGGCTGCTGAGGGCATTATAGTAGCAATAGACAACTGTGCGGCGGCTAGCGCTGTCGATCTGATCTGTTTATTATTCACCGGGTGCGGTCGTCACTGTCGGCAGTCATGCTGGTCGCACTCTGGTGTTTGTGAAACTTAATGTCACTTGATCAGGCATTCAAGTCGTTACAGGTTCTCCTGTGCCGGTCCCGACGATACAATAGGCGACACACCCCAACGTATGCGAAATATGCAGACTGGTTTGATAGCAGACCGGCTTACTCAATACCTGCGCCTGGTTCGTGCGGACAAGCCCATCGGTGCATTTTTACTGCTGTGGCCAATGCTGTGGACGCTGTGGCTTGTGTCAGAAGGAAAGCCCGATTTGCTGGTGCTCCTGGTCTTTCTGAGCGGTACTTTCCTGATGCGCTCTGCCGGTTGCGCTATTAATGACTATGCTGACCGGCACATCGATGGTGCGGTAGCCCGATCAAAAGACCGCCCGATTGTTAGCGGTCGGGTAACACCCGCAGAGGCATTGCTGGTGGCCGCTACGCTGGCCCTGATGTCTTTCGCGTTGGTTCTGACGATGAACCGCCTGACTATTTTGTTGTCTTTTGTCGGTGTCGCGCTGGCGGCGGTTTATCCGTTTTGCAAGCGCGTAACCCATTGGCCGCAATTGGTGCTGGGGTTGGCATTTGGCTGGGCGGTGCCAATGGTGAGCGCCGCTCAGACAGAGCGTATTGTGCCAATGGCCTGGTGGATTTATCTGGCGGCCATATTGTGGGCGCTTGCCTACGACACCATTTACGCTATGGTGGACAGGGACGATGACCTGAAACTAGGGGTTAAATCAACCGCGATCTGGCTGGGCCGATATGATGTCGCAATGGTGATGAGTGTTCAGTTCAGTGTGCTGTTCATACTGTTTGCCATCGGAGTCAGCAACGGGCTTTCCTGGCTGTTCTTTTCCGGCCTGGCCCTGGCGCTGCTGACGGTAGGCCGTCAGTGGACGTTGATTCGCACTCGCAGGCCGGCGGACTGCTTTCAGGCTTTTCTACTCAACAACTACATGGGCGCGGCAATCTTTCTGGGTGTATTTGCTCATTATCTTGCCCGATAATCACTTGAAAAAAATGACTCTACAACTGGCAGTGAGGCAACCCGGTGCATACGACTCACGGGTGTGGCGACACTGATGCGCGATTTTCTATCGCTGCTAACGGCGCGATATCGTGCGGCACTGGCGAGTGATCTGGACGCCGATAAGGACGACGTTGACGAGCTCCGGGAAGCAATTGCCTCGCTGGCGCTGGCGGAATCGGCCCTTGATAAGGTATCGCTCTGTGAGCGGTACCCGCAGCGCCCGCTGCAGCTGGTGGTTATAGGTCCAACCCAGGTCGGTAAAAGTACGATGGTCAATCAGTTGCTGCATCAGCAACTGGCAGAAGCCAGTCCGATGGCCGGATTTACCGTACATTTACAGGGCTATGCTGTCACTGACAGAATTGCCGACCCTTCCGGGAGGGACTGGAGCACCAGTTATTTTCGTGAGCAGTCTGCGCGAGCGCAGCAAGCACTTGATCGGGAAATTCTCGATGAATACTCAATTACTGACGTGGAATCCGTCGCCGGTAACCCTTTTGTTGATACCGTGGTGTGGGATACACCGGATTTCGACTCGGTGGCGTCGTTTAATTACCGTCGCTCAGTGTTGCATGCCGTTTCGCTAGCCGACCTGATTGTGTTTGTTGTCAGCAAGGAAAAGTACGCCGACAAAACGGTCTGGCAGTTTTTATCCCTGTTGCATCAGTTGAATGCCCGTGTTCTGCTGGTGATGAATAAAACGCCGGTTGAAGTGCGTGAACAGCTTGCCGATTCTGTTACTCGAAAGTATACCCAGTTGCTGGCAGAGGCCAATGAACCACGCAAATCAACGCTGCCGCAATTGCTGTTTTTAGATGATTATGGTCTTGATACCGATGCGGCCATGGTCAGCGCTGAAATGGCCGGGATACGTGCGACAGTCAGTGCCGAACTGCTCAAGCACGAAAAAATAAGCCGCGACTGCGTTGCTTTGCGTACCGATGCCGTGCGATTTATGCAATCTCAATGGTCGTTGTGGACCGCGCCGCTCGACAGTCAACTGCGTCTTAGGCGTGACTGGAAAAACCACATTGACACCACTTGCGATGACCTGCTGAAACGCTATCGCACTGAGTACCTCGATCACTCGCGGTATCGCGAGACTTTTCAACTGGCGCTTGCCGAGTTGTTAGTGCTGCTGGAGGTACCCGGCATGGCTGAGCCTCTCGGTAAAATACGCAACCTTGTGACCTGGCCTGTAAGAAAGCTGCTGTCAACGGCGCGGGAGTCGCGCACTGAGTCAGGACCGAAGGATGAACGCACGGAGGAGCGTCGCGTATTGGATGAACTTGGCGAACATGGAATGACCCGGCTTGCCAGTCAAATTACGCTGGCGCCCACTGACCGTGAATTGTGGCAGCAGGTCGGCGACAACTTCGCGCAAAGCAATGACGCTGTTCTGGAAAAATACCAAAGCGGGCTCGACAACTATCAGACGCTGTTACAGGTAGAAATTGAACGCGCAGCACACTCTTTGTACCGCCGTCTGCAAGAGCAGCCGGCTACTCTTAACGGGCTGAGAGCGGCGCGTGTGTCAGCGGATGCGGCGGCGGTGGTGCTAGCCGTGAAGTCCGGCGGACTCGGAGCCGCTGATTTAATCATTGCCCCGGCGATGTTGTCGTTGACCACCATGCTGACGGAAGGAGCGCTCGGTCAATACATGCAAACGGTTCAGGATGATCTGCGGCGCTATCAGGAAAAGGAGGTTGCCTCGTTGATTAGTCGCAAACTGCGCACCCCGCTTTACCCGCTCTCTGCGGTGGCCCGGCAGGAAGGTATCCCCGAGGTTGCAGAAACTGAATTGCGAGCGGCACAGGAAAAACTGGAGCGTGGTGATGTCTGAGCAGGAAGCAAGAGCGCTATTTGCCGATGCCCGCAAATTTACGCAAAAGTTGTCTGCTGCGGGCTGGATCGCCGATGTCGACACCAGCGCTTATACCACCACTGCGCCGACTGACTTGTTTGATGGCAACAATGACAATCGACCTTTGGTGGTTGGTCTGTTTGGTGGCACCGGGGTAGGTAAAAGCAGTTTGCTGAATAAGCTGGCCGGTGTTGATATCGCACGTACCGGCGTCGTGCGACCAACCTCAATGGAAATAACCGCTTATCTGCACTCGGATCGGCGTATTGCACACCTTCCCGAAGGATTCCCTGTCGGGCAGTTTTCTGAGCATCGCCATAACAATGATATCTATCGCGATGTTGTGTGGGTTGATATGCCCGATTTTGACAGCGAAGAAACACAGAATCGTGATCAGGTCATGCAGTGGCTGCCGCACATAGATTTACTGCTCTATGTGGTTACACCCGAGCGCTACAAAGACGAGGAAGGCTGGCGACTGCTGCTGGAGCATGGTTACCGTCACGGCTGGCTGTTTGTGATGAATCAATGGGACCGGGCGGTGGAGGAGCAGTTCAGCGACTTTCGATCATTGCTGGTACGAGCGGGCTTTTCAGACCCGGTGATTTTCCGCACGGTTAGTAATAGCAGCGCTCATGAGCTTGACGCGACAGCAAATCTCGGTGAATTTGTCGCTCGACTATCCGAGCGAAAAAATGTGCTGCAACTTGATGAACGTGGCTGGCTGCAGCGCTTGTATACCGCCAGCAGCAGCTTGCAAAAGCAAATAGATGACCTCAATCAGGTGCAATCCGAAGGATCGCTGCAAGACAGTTATAGAGTGCATTGGCAGGATGCGCGCGATGCGATTCAGAGTAACCTGGATATTCCATTCCGGGAGTTCAGTAACGGCTTCGCGAAAAACCAGCTCGACCCCTTGCGCTCTATGGTTAAGTCTCTGGGGGGCCCTGGGGATGCGGCAACCATTGGACGGCAAATAGCGTCTCGTGCGGAAGCCGAAATGTTATGGGATAGCTGGTCGGCCGTGCGCCTGACTGACTCTCTGGCCCGGTTCCATATGGATTCACAGGCGCATGGTGTACCGCATAAAAAACTGGAAATGGTTACCGCCGGATCCGTTCAAACCGCCACTGCGGCTGTGCGCAAGCAACTCGGAAGTCATTTGGATGAGGCATTGGTGCGCCCGGGGACGCACTACCAGCGTGTCGCGGGGAAAGTGCTGGGCTACCTTTGTCTGTTGCTGCCTGTCGCGGCACTGGCCTGGATCGGATATCGGGTGGTCAATGGTTTCATTAACGGGGTTGATGATGAAAGTGCGTATGTCAGTGTGAATTTCCTGGTCAACGGGCTAATGTTGGCGGGTTTGGCCTGGTTGGTGCCCTGGGGGCTTGGGCGTTTGTTCATCCCCTCAGTGCCGGACTCGGTCTATGCCGGTCTGCAGGCAGCCGTCAACGAGGGGCTGGCTGAGGCCGAGAGCGATGTCAACGCCCAGTTGCAGGTCGTCGCCGCTGAGAAAAATACCCTTCTGACAGAGGCCAATCAATTGCAGAGCGCACTTGAATCTACCTGTGCGCGTTCGACGATTCTAGAAAACCCCGAGTTGAAAAAAGTACTGATGGCGTATCCGCAAAATTGACCGGGCGGGCGTAGCGCTTGTGCGGGTATGCCGGCCGGCAAATCCAGCGGCTGAATTGCGCGGGTTGAATAGCTAGTGCCCATCCAGAAACAAGCGCTACTGCGTACCACTCAGGCACGCACTCTTTTACCGGCCACAGGTAGTTACTTAAGAGCAACTAAGCACCTCCATGGGATAGGCAAAATCTCACGCCCCTGAATGATCCTCGCGACCCCCTGTTTCTGGATAGGCACGAACTATGGCGTTCTGGCGAAGACCCAGACGGCTATGCCTGCCGCTCCGGCTTTATGCAGACTGTTCGCCAGTGATCTGCAGGTAGCGCCGGTAGTGTACACATCATCGATGATGGCGATTCGCTTGCCACGGACATCTCCAACAACTTCAAACGCGCGTTTGATATTGAGGTCCCGCGCTCGAGCACCTAATTGTGCCTGAGGGGATGGGGCGGTTACCCGGATTGTGCTGCGTCTGTCGATTGAAATGGCCAACCGTTTTGCCAGAATAGTTGCAACTTGTTCGGCCTGGTTGTAACCGCGCTCACGCAGCCTTTGCTGGTGTAGAGGAACCGCCACCAAAATGTCAGGCTGATACCTGTCTGGACGAGCCAATACAGCGCGGCTCATCAATTCGCCGATAATACGACTGTATTTGAGTTCACCAGCAAACTTCAAACGTTTGACCATATAGTCGACCGGTGGCCGGTACAGGTACGGTGCAATAGTCTCGACAAAGGGTGTTGGTGAGGTAAGGCAGTGGCCACACAAGATTTGTGCGGTACTATCTGCCTGTCTTGTCAGGTCAGGTGTCGGTCGCTGCGGTAACGGCAGGGCACATCGGGCACAGCAATTGCCATTCACGGGTAGCATCCGGCAGCACTGGACGCAAAGATCCAGTTGCCCTTTTGCTGTGTCGTCGCACAGCGCACAGGTTGCAGGCGCGATGTTGTTGTAAATAATTCTGAACACGTAAACTTGGCGCTGTATCTGCCGCTAAGCGTGTTCCGCAGTATAACCGGCTAGGTTACAAAGATGTTGGCTAACATTTCTTGTGTAGTGAAATGTTGATCCCCGCGCTTTAAGTTGTGTTAGGATTAATACAGCCGTGTATGTTTTTTGATATTGACAGTGCGTCGAGCGAAAAACATTAAGGTTTTGTGCCGTGGTTGCGTGGTAGGAGGGGTTGACCCTTGTAGTATTTTTAAACCCGTGCAACTATTGACGCAGCGGAATACAAGTTGAGCACGCATGCACGCGTGTAATCTATGGGCGAGTAGGACGTTCGTTGGATAACCCCTACTTAATAATACTGTTCAATCATGCAATCGCAAGTTGGAGTGATTCAATGCATACAAAACTCCTGTCTGTCGCCATAGCTGCTGCGCTAATGACCGGCTGTGGCACATTTTCAGGCGGCGCACCATCCGCAAACGCGGGCTATGTCAACGGTGGTGGTGTATCAACTGCTGATGGCTGCCTAAGAACCGGAGGCTGGTCAGACGACGCTGAAGGATGTGGCGGTGACGAAGAAAAAATGATGTCTGAAAAGACAATGGAAGCGGAAGAAGTCGCTGATGCAACACCACCACCGCCTCCACCACCACCACCACCACCACCAGCTCCGACACCAGCAGCAGCTCCTGAGCCTGCCAGTGTTGAAAAGGTTGTGCTGAGTGGTCGGGCGCTGTTCCCTTACGACTCGGCTCAGCTGACCTCTCAGGGTGATCGCGAGATGAGCACTCTAATCACCAAGCTGCAGTCCTACCAGGACATCGAGTTGGTTGACGTTGTTGGTCATGCCGACAGCCGGGGCTCGGTTGAGTACAACCAGGCGCTGTCTGAGCGTCGAGCTGAAACAGTAAAAGGCAAGCTGGAAGGTTCATTCCCGCAAGTGCCAATTACAGCAACAGGATTGGGTGAAACAGCTCCGATTGCGGACAACAACACCGAAGAAGGACGCAGACTTAACCGACGCGTCGAGATTCGAGTTGAAGCGATCAACTAAGGCAGCTTGAAGCCATTGTCGATTGTTGAGAAGGCGGCCCTCGGGTCGCCTTTTCTCTGTCCGGGGTGTAGGTGGCGAAAGGTATTTACAGGTCGCCACGTTCCGCCATTGATACCTGGTATCCGTCACCGGCGATGATGTGGTCGAGTACCCTTATATCGACCAGTGCCAGGGCTTTTTTCAGCTTAGCGGTGATCTCGATATCCGCCCGGCTGGGCTCCGCCACACCGGAAGGGTGATTGTGGGCAAATATAACGGCGGCGGCGTTTTGCTTCAGTGCTGCTTTCACTACCTCTCTCGGATACACGGAGGCGCTGTCTATCGTGCCGTTGAAGAGTTCCTGGTAGTTGATCAAGCGATGCCGGTTATCAAGAAACAAGCAGGAAAACACTTCGTTTTCGAGGTCCCGCATGTGTAGCGCAATAACGCTTTTTACAGCATCCGGGGATTCAAGAAATTCGCGCTCACCAGCGCGACCCGTCTGATAGCGTTTCGCCATTTCCAGCACAGCGGCAAGTTGAGCGTATTTTGCGGGCCCGAGGCCGCGTGTGCGACAGAAGTTTTTTTGATCCGCATTCAGCAGCGGTACCAGACCACCGTACTCGTCGATAATATCGTGAGCAATTTGAAGGGCACTCCGGCCAGGGATGCCAGTGCGCACAAAGATTGCCAGCAACTCTGCATCGGACAGAATACTCGCGCCGCGTAACAGTAGTTTTTCACGCGGCTGTTCACTACGGGGTACATCTGGTATTGCCATAGTGCCAGTGTTTGTTTTTTGAAAAGCCAGAACGTTGCTCGGTGTCACAGTTCTTCCAGAATCCGTGTCGTCATCTCTGCGCTGTAATGAATGGGTATTTGGAGCGCTTCCTATGTTCTTATTGCTACAATGGTGAACATGCCTTTGAAAAACAAAAACATACTAGTAGCGGTGTGCGGTGGAATTGCGGCATACAAAAGCCCCGAGGTTATCAGGCGCTTGAGCGATCACGGCGCTAACATTCAGGTAGTAATGACCGCGGCGGCCTGTGAGTTTGTCAGGCCTCTGGTGTTTCAAGCCGTTAGTGGCAATCCGGTGCATCTGGATCTGCTCGATGAGCAGGCCGAGGCAGGGATGGGTCACATTGAACTAGCCCGTTGGGCCGACATACTTGTGGTGGTGCCGGCGACCGCAAACACAATGGCGCGCCTCGCCAGCGGTATCGCTGACGATCTGTTAACTACGGTCTGTCTTGCCACTCGCGCGCCGATAATTGTTGCGCCGGCAATGAACAGCGTTATGTGGGAGCACCCGGCAACTCAGTCAAACCTGCAATGCCTGCAATCCCGTGGTGTAAGGGTGCTTGCACCCGGCGCCGGTGCGCAAGCCTGTGGCGAAACCGGCGTTGGCCGCTTGATGGAGCCGGACGATATTGTAGAGGCGCTGCGAATTTTCATAGAGAGCCTCAGCAATCCTGTGGCGGAGTCACCAATCACTCAGGCTGGTCTATTGTCAGGCATCAGTCTGCTGCTCACTGCGGGCCCGACCCGTGAAGCGTTGGATCCGGTCCGATTTATCAGTAACCACAGCAGTGGAAAAATGGGTTTTGCCCTGGCACGGGCGGCAGCGAGCGCCGGTGCCGAGGTTACGCTGATCGCAGGACCAGTGAATCTGGACACACCGGCTGGTGTGCACAGAGTTGATGTTTCCAGTGCACTTGAAATGCATGAAGCGGTGCTTTCCCGAGTCTGTCAGTCACAGATCTTTATCGCTGTCGCAGCCGTTGCTGACTACCGTGCCGCTGATATACAGGATCAGAAGATAAAAAAATCCACAGGCGATATGACGCTGACACTGCAGAGAAACCCTGACATTCTTGCCGATGTCGCCGGATTGCCGGACAAGCCGTATTGCGTTGGCTTTGCTGCAGAGACACAGGATCTGCAGCGTTATGCGCGCGGGAAACTGCAGAAAAAAAACCTCGACATGATCGTTGCCAATTTGGTGGGTGTGAAAAACAGCGGTTTTAACAGTGACAGTAACGCGGTGGAAGTGTTTTGGGGGGAAAGTGGTCAGGCGTCTTACCCGTCTCGCACGAAAGAAACGTTGGCAGATGATCTGGTTGAATTAATTGCCAGCCGATATACAGAGTCTTTATGAGTACCGCAATGCAGATAAAAATTCTTGACGATCGACTGGGTAAATCCATTCCGTTGCCGCAGCGTGCCAGTGATGGTTCAGCAGGTCTCGATCTACACGCCTGTGTCGACGAAGCGCTCGAAATGGCGCCTGGCAAAGTGGTGTTGATACCAACGGGGTTTGCGCTCTATATCGCTGACCCGGGTCTGGCCGGGATGATACTGCCAAGATCCGGACTCGGTCACAAGCATGGCATTGTACTCGGTAACCTTGTCGGCTTGATTGATTCTGACTATCAGGGCCAATTGTACGTTTCGTGCTGGAATCGATCGGAGACCTTGTACCGAATTGAGCCTGCTGAGCGAATTGCGCAATTGGTCATTGTGCCAATTGTGCAGGCGGAGTTTGCATTCGTTGATGAATTTCAACAAACCGATCGAGCTGAAGGCGGCTTTGGGTCATCGGGTCGGTAAATGTCGGTTCTATTCCGGCGATACGTGGGCTGGTTAGCAACGGTTCAGTTGTGGCGGGTTTTGTGCTTTTTGCCCTCAACCACTAATTATTAATGAAAAAATCAGACTTGAACAAGAGGTAGTAGATGAATATTGACGCTTCGATTTTCCGCGCATACGACATTCGGGGCGTGGTGGCGGATGCTTTAACGCCAGCCGCCGTAGAGCAGATCGGCCGGGCATTTGGCAGTGAGGCACTCGCTCGCGGCAATGCGACTGTAGTGCTCGCGCGCGATGGTCGTCTGTCCGGTCCGGCGTTGGTGGAGGCGCTGGCAAAAGGTATACAGAGTACCGGCTGCGACGTTATCAATATAGGAATGGTGCCGACACCGGTGCTTTATTTTGCCACTTACCATCTGGATACCGGCACCGGCATCATGGTGACAGGCAGTCACAATCCCCCCGAGTATAACGGCCTGAAAATGATGATTGGCGGCGACACCTTGTTTGGGGACGGAATACAAGCCCTGTATCAGCGGCTTGTTTCGGATGACCTGGCCAGTGGAGCCGGCAAGTATTCAGAACAGGATGTCCTCGATGCGTATCTCGATCGCATCATCGGCGACGTTAAAATATCCCGTAAAATGCGTATTGCCACCGACTGCGGTAACGGGGTTGCCGGTGTTTGCGCGGCAGGTTTGTTTCGTAAGCTGGGCTGCGAAGTGCACGAGCTGTTCTCCGAGGTTGACGGAAACTTTCCCAATCACCATCCTGATCCTGCCAAAGTGGAGAACCTGTTGGATATCTCGGCACTGGTTGAGTCAGAGACACTGGAAATCGGTCTGGCGTTCGACGGCGATGGGGACCGCGTGGGCGTGATTGATGACCGTGGTCAGATTATCTGGCCGGACCGCCAAATGATCCTGTACGCACGGGATATCCTTGACCGCAATCCAGGCGCTAAAATTATCTATGATGTGAAATGCTCGCGTTTGTTGCCACAAGCCATCGAAGAGGCTGGTGGTGAGCCCGAAATGTGGAAAACCGGCCACTCGTTTGTGAAAGCCAGAATCAAAGAAACCGGTGCTGCGCTCGGCGGTGAAATGAGTGGTCATATCTTTTTTAAAGAGCGCTGGTATGGTTTTGATGACGCCCTCTATTCTGCGGCAAGACTACTTGAAATTGTCTCGCGTGATCCCCGTCCAGTCAGTGAAATTTTTGGCGAGATCCCTGACAGCGTGAATACACCTGAGCTCGGTATCAAGTTTGCCGAAGGCGAGCACCACAAATTTATGGAAGCGTTCACTCGCGATTCGAATTTTGACGACGCCAAACTCACCACAATCGATGGACTCAGAGCTGATTTCAGTGATGGCTGGGGATTGGTCCGGGCATCAAATACAACACCGTCCCTTGTAATTCGATTTGAAGCTGATTCACAATCAGCACTTGATACCATCCAGTCAAAGTTCAGAACGGCGATGCTCGCTGTTCAGGCTGACCTGGAACTTCCTTTCTAGTTAGTCCCTCCGCTATCCAGGTGGCGCCGGGGCTTAACATCAGCCCCGGAGCCGCACCGTTGGATAGAGCCGCAGCACATGACATAGCCCGTGTCTTAAACGAAGCATTACCCTACATTCAACGTTTGTCCGGTAAGACTATTGTCGTCAAGTTTGGCGGCAACGCGATGATCGATGAAAACCTCAAGCACTGCTTTGCCCGCAATATAACGCTGATGAATCAAGTAGGCATTAACACGGTGGTAGTCCACGGTGGTGGCCCGCAGATTGGTCAATTGCTGACTCAGTTAGGTAAGGAGAGTCGCTTCGTCCAGGGAATGCGCGTTACCGACGCCGAAACCATGGATGTTGTCGAAATGGTACTCGGTGCACAGGTAAATAAATCTATAGTTACCTTACTCAGTCAGGTGGGTGGACGAGCGGTCGGCCTCACCGGAAAGGATGGCGGCTTGATCAAAGCCCGGCCGTTGGTGTTGGAAAGCGTCGACGAGAGCGCCGGCATGTCCGCACTTGGCCATGTCGGTGAGGTGGAATCAGTTAATGTCGAAATTCTTGAAACACTGAAGAGCGGTGGTTTTATTCCGGTGATCGCGCCGGTCGGCATTGGCAGTGACGGGCGCAGTTATAATATCAATGCAGATCTGGTGGCCAGTGCTATTGCCTCGGTGCTTGGTGCTGAGAAACTCCTGTTGCTGACGGATACCGCCGGCATACTCGACAAACAGGGAGGTCTGCTTACGGGGCTGTTGCCCGATGAAATCCGCTCGCTGGTGGATGATGGCACCATCTACGGCGGGATGCTGCCAAAAGTGCAGTGCGCACTTGACGCTTTGAAGAGTGGAGTGGAGTCAGCAACAGTGCTTGATGGCCGGGTTGAAAATGCAGTGCTGCTGGAACTGTTTACGGATAACGGCGTGGGCACGCAAATAATCAGCGCGTAGCCACGTTATGCCATCATGGCCTGCACCGCGGGTGGAGGCCATCAAAGGGTTCAGGCGCGCGGTTAGTTTTCGCTGTATGCCGCGTTGGCCGAATGCGTGGTCAGTTCGCGATACCGCGCCAGATCGGTCGAGAACTTTTTTGCAACTTGGCGTCGCTCACGCAGTTTCGATTTGATCAATGCATTGGTGCTGTTAATGCTTCGCATAACCGCGATTCTGTCGGATTCCAGACCGGCGCTTTTAGACTGCCCGTTCGAAACCCGGCCTCGTATCTTCGCGTCGATTGACGACAACCGGGAATTCAGAATCACCAATTGATCGTGCATGCGCGATACGGTTCCGTCAATATGACCCAGGCGTTTGTCGCGTGTTCGGGTCAGGTCAACCTCTCTCGGAAACGACTTGATCAGCATTTGATCATGTTGCCGCTCTGCTCTGATCGCGGCCATTTTTTTTTCCTGTGCCAGCCGTTCCTTTTTACTGGGAACCCGTTCGACGGTAACTCCCTGTCCGTTGAGCACCTGGGTTGACTCATCGTAGTCTGCTGGAGGTGGTCTGTCCTGGTAGGAAATATTGCCGGACTCATCGACCCATTTGTACCAACGGGCGCTTGCTTGATCTGGTACCAGCAGGGCCAGGCCCAGGAGGATAATGCCGGAAACAAATACTGTGTACTGCAGCCGGGTCTGGTCACTTTGGTTTCTGCTGATAGTCACAACCTTTGCACCGCCGGCAGCATCGGCGCAGGATTTAAAGCACTTTTTCACAGTTCGGGCCTGGGCTCATTGAGGAAATTTGTAAGGGGTACGCTCTGCTGAACGCGTCGAATAACCTTATATAGCGGGTGAAATGAGAGATAGTTAAGTGTCTGCAGAAGTATTGCGTATTGTTTTTGTCTTGTAATTTATCTACCTGACGACAAGTCGACTCAGGCAGCCTGCATAACCGTCCGCAATTGTGCGATTATTAAGCCTGACTGGAATAGATTGGCCCCAAATGAGAATCATTACGTTAAATTGCAACGGCGTACGCGCCGCGTCGAGAAAGGGGTTCTATAGCTGGATGCAGCAACAGGATGCTGATGTGGTCTGCCTGCAGGAAACCAAGGCACAGCAGCATCAACTCGATGACGAGATATTTAATCCGGCCGGGTATAGCCGGTTTTTACACGATGCTGAAAAACCGGGTTACAGTGGCACTGCGCTGTATTGTCGACACCCTCCGAAGCGGGTGATCTACGGAATCGGGGATGAAGACATCGATCGGGAGGGACGTTACCTTGAGGCTGTTTATGGCAATCTTTCAGTTGTCTCTCTATACATGCCGTCGGGATCCTCAGGTGATGTCAGGCAGGCATTTAAAATCAGAATGATGGGCATCGTGATGCCGCACCTGCTGAAGCTCAAGAAAAGACGTCGTCAGTATGTGCTTTGTGGTGACTGGAATATCGCACATAAAGAGTGTGATATCCGCAACTGGCGTGGCAATAAAAAGAACTCTGGATTCCTGCCGGAGGAGCGCGAATGGTTGACAGAACTGTTTGACAAACACCGCTATGTTGATGCCTTCCGCCGACTGGAGCAGGAAGAGCACGAATACACCTGGTGGTCCAATCGAGGTCAGGCCTGGGCAAATAATACCGGTTGGAGAATCGACTATCAGATCACCACGCCGGGATTAGGGGATCGCGTGCAAAAAACGTCGGTCTATCGTGATGATCGATTTTCCGATCATGCGCCACTGACCATCGACTATGACTTTGAGATTGAAACCTAGCGATATGTGCGGCCGGACATCTGCACAGCGATCATGCTCTGACGGCACGCTATAGCAACCAATCGCGCGGCGTATTATAGGGGGTAATGTGGCGTGTAGTTGATTCGAACACCGTACTCGCTATGCACATTTCCGCAAGGCGGGTCAGATGCCTATCGCACGATAACAGTATCGTTGAACTTATTGCGGGCGAGGTAGATCAGGACAAGAACCGGAACGGTCAGCAAAGCGGTCATGGTAAAGAAGTTTGCATAGCCAATCGACTCTACAATCGATCCCGAGTATCCACCTAGAATTTTGGGAAACAGTGTCATCAAGGAGCTGAAGATTGCATACTGAACCGCGGTGAACGAGATGTTGGTCAGTGCTGATAGAAAGGCAATAAACGCCGCACTGGCTAGCCCTGCAGATAAGTTATCTGCACCGATAACCGCGAACAGCATTGGCATGCTGGCTTCTGATCCGGCCAGTACGATAAACAGCAAATTGGTCAGGGCGGATAATACGGCCCCTAAAAACAAAATACGCATAACACCAAAGCGCATGGCGAGAAAACCTCCAAGGAAGCCACCAGCGATGGTCATCAGTAGCCCGAACACTTTGGCTACATTGGCTATTTGTTGCTTGGTGTAGCCTAAATCCTGATAAAACACGTTCGCGATTACGCCCATCACGATGTCGGAGACGCGATACAAACCAACCAGCGCTAACAGCAGGAAAGCGACTCCCGGGCCGTAGCGGCTGAAAAAGTCCCTGATAGGATCAACATATGATTCTGTAATCATCTGCTGATTTCCGACACCGGCACTCACCAGTCCGCGGGCAACGTACCAGGCTACTGTTGCAGCAAAGGTCAATCTGACTGTGGACACGATAAAGGCCGCCAGATGTCGGTTATTGAGTGACTCTGCCAGGGCTGACCTGGTGGAACTGACGAGATCGGAACTAAACTTAAACACTGCGATAAACGCGATAACTGCGACCATGAACACTAACAGGAAGCGAAGGTAGTCAGATGCCTGGTAGTGATCCTGGTCAGCACGCGGGTTGTCAGGCTCGCGCACCACTAACGTGGTGGCCACGCCAATCAGCATCACCGCGGCCATAATCGCATAGGTGTTCTGCCACGCAGCATAACTGTAGAGTTCTTTGGTCGACCCGAAATGAGAAGCCAGATAGAGAGCACCTGCACCGGCCACGATCATGCCAATGCGGTAACCGGCTATGTAGGTGGAGGACAGCAATGCCTGGAGTTCAGGGCCGGCGGATTCAATACGGAAAGCATCGATGACGATGTCCTGAGTCGCTGAGGAAAAGCCCAATGCTACTGCGGCGAACGCCATGACAGTTAAGCTGCCTTGCCCCTGTGCCGGGTCGGTCATCGCCATCCAGAGAATGGCTGCAATTACGGCAAACTGCGACAGCAGCAACCAGCTTCGACGCCGACCCAGGCTGCGAGTAAGCAATGGCAGAGGCAGTTTATCGATTAATGGAGCCCAGACAAATTTGAATGAATAGCCCAGTGCCGCCCAACTAAAATAGGTTACTGCTGACTTTTTCACTCCCGCTTCGCCGAGCCACAGACTCAGGGATGAAAAAATCAGCAGGATTGGAACTCCGGCAGAGAATCCAAGGAATAACATCACAATAGCGCGAGGGTGCAACAGCACGTGTACGCCATAGCTGATGGCCGCTACACAGGTGACTCTGAAGATGAGCAAAGGTGAGTTAGCCAAACCCGGCAGGCCACCAAAGAAGGATTTGATCAGTAGCAGCCCGCCGACTACGAGTATTAGCGCTGCGACACGGTTGCGGTTGTGTCCCCAGTCTATTTCGCCAGCCATATAATCCCTGTGATGATGCGATGTGTGGGCCAACTATATCGTATATGTATGATCAGTCCCACAACGTATAGCAACCGCCTGAAGTCTTCTACTGCGGCGCGCATGGTGTCTACTTTCTATTGATAGTTGTCGGTGACTAATCTTAGACGCGGCTTGCCGGTCTCGGAGTGTTCCGGATCTTCGGACGTGTCATCGGACGATGCCGGATCAGAGTTATTATTCCCCGGCCACCAGGATTTTGCCGAGATAGCTTGATTCATGGCCTGTGCGAGTCCATCCATAAATTCCTCACGCTGACTCTTGCCAAGCAGCCATTCGCGATACATCGGTTCGGTACTGATTTTGTCCTCGGTGCCATCACGCATCTTCCATTGCATTGTGTAGCGTGGTCGCATATCACGCCACACCAGCATGCCAATCAAAAAACCGAGCATAATCGGCAGGTAGACAATGGCATAGTTTTGCGATGTCTCCTTAAATATATCAATGGCAATAGCGACAACTAGCATTAGCGTTGAAGTAAGTAAAAGTACTTTACAGAATAAACGGTTGACTGGTGTAGCCCGGTAGTAGTTTTTATGCAGGCTGATCATGTGCTCAAACATATACGTTTTGAACATGCGATCGTTCGGGTCTATATAGGCCAGGCGGGTGTTTGTGACGAGCACGGTGCCCTTGCGGAAAATCTCTGTCTCACCCGGAAACAGTTCAATCGGCTTCGGGCTGCTGCTGCCTGCGCTGAAGTGTCTCTTGTAAAATGACACGCACCACTTTTTGAACAGTGCCGGGTGAATTTGCATGGGGGCTGATTCCGTCTTCGGGTGGACTGCGGCAGCTACTTGCTGCAGCAATATACCTGGGTTGGCGGCAGATTCTGCCAGACGGTCTGAGTCTTGTGTACGGTAGAGAAGTGCAGCGGAAGGCTGTTAATAAAGTAGCGCCCGCGGGCACGTGTCTTTGCACCAAGATAGACAATCGAAATAAATCGCCCACCGGGTTTCAAACAAGCTGAAATAGCTTCCAGTAGCTGATCCTGTTCCGGAGCATCGAATATGGTCCAGGGCAAGCTGGTAACAATGCAATCACAGAGTCCATAGGAATTGGCATTTAAGTAGTGTGATAGCCGGGCAGCAGAATCGTGGTAGACGCGCGCCTGCGGACAACGATTTCGGGTGGCATCAACAAAGGCTTCGTTAACCTCGATGGCGAAAAAATTGGTGTCTGGACTGATTGTGCGGATTATCTGCTCGGTAAAAACGCCTGTCCCCGGTCCCAGCTCCACCACGGTTTTCGCATCGTTGAGGTTCGCGAGCTCGACTACGCGTTTGGCAACAAACGAGGAAGACGGTGCGATAGCGCCAGTCAGTGACGGACGCTTCAACGATTCTTTGGCAAAGTTGATCAGCCTGAATTTTTTTTCTGACGGCGGTTGCCGGTTCACACGTGCCGCGTGGTTGGTTACGGGAGGAAGCATTTCTTGTTAGCCTGTTTGGTTGCTCCCGTCGGAAACACTGTCACCGTCGGGTAAAAAATGTCGAGTCGGGATAAGGATCAGGAGTCGTTGACGTCGGTCAGATCCATAGCACCGGTGACATCAAAAGGAATGGGGTTTGGCCAGTTTTTCACAGCCACGGTCCCTGCAAGCTCGTAGTCGAGGTTGAGTGTTTGACCTTCAAGCAGGGTTTTTAAGGTGGTTATCAGTCGATCAATGCCAGCGGTTACATCGAGGGTCAGTGTGCCCTCACCGTTGGCTGGAATGGTTTTTATTTGAGTGCTTTTGCCACTTGCAATATCTGCGTCGTTGAAGCGGGCAATGAAATTAACAGCCTCGACCGGCAGTGCAAAATTGTTGGGGTTGGTTATTTTCAGCTCGAATCGCAGTTTTTGCTCGGTCAAGCTGATATTCAGCGGAATTATGCTGACGAGCTGGACTGTCGGCTTGACCGGTTTTGTTTGTAGTGTGGTGCACGCGGCAAGCGTGGCTAACAAAAGGGCCAGTACAATCTTGGCCATCGTTTTTGTAATCACCAAAGGGTCTCCGGTGAAAGCGCTTCTGGCCAGTCTGTGAAAGCACCAACAGAGTGCTTCGCTGCACTGCTTGAAGGCTCAGAAAAACGGAGATTATATCATGGTGCCTGCACAGTTTGCTGACCAGCAGGATAGTTGTTGCAGTGTGTCAAAGGAGGTCAATGACAGAGTAGCAACAATAGAGCGGCAATCGCCGGGAAATGGTGGTTGAGTAGCCAGCGCTACAGCGGGCGGCGTGGCGGAGCAATGCTCGCCTGGCCTGGGCGGCGGGTTGAGGTCCCGCCGCCGGGAATGGCTTAGTTCAGCAGTTGGTGAAGTGTCTTGAGCTCGACGGCAGCCTGTTGGAGAATTTGCTTGGGGTTTTGCAAATCGATGCCTGCCTGTTGCAGCTTTCTCGGCAGCAGCAGATTGACGACGCTCGGGATCGATTTATTTTCACCCTCGGGCATTTCGCTCTCTACTGTCAGCAGTGCCCCGGTAACGAGGTCGGCGTAGGTAATCTCACCGGTGTGGTTTCGATAGAAATCACGAGACAATTCCACCGCCTCGATGAAGTGGCTGTTGAATCCCCAGGCACCCAGCAGCCACATGCCGACGATCTCGCGCAAATTGCGAGCAGAGGCCTGTAGCGCTTCGGCATCTTTGAACTGGTCCGGGTGGTTGTTTGCGTGTCCCAGGACGATCAACTCACCGACGTCGGCCAGCAATCCAATTAAATGCGCCCGCTCATCGGACAAATGAGGTACAGATTTGGCGAATACCTTACAGATCGCAGCCGTCAGGGTGGCGCGTCGCTGGTAGTTTGTCATGTGTTTTTCGAACAGTGGATTAGCTGCCTGCCACTTTTGCTCTGAAGGGATCTTCACGGCCAGCGCGTTGGCACTCTCGACACCAAGCCGGGTAATGGCACCGCGCATGGTTTGAGTGGTTTCACCGGTGCCGGCGAGCTTGTTGGCTTCGTGCAGTGTGTGGGCAGTCAGCGCTGGATCTGATGCCAGAGTATGAGACAACTCCGGTATACCCATTGAGCCTTTTTGCACCAGTGCAGAAATTCTCTGGCCGGTATCCGGCTGGCAATGAAGTGATACGTTACGCTGCTCGAAGGCCAGCACGATATCGTCGAAAATGATGTTGTCATTTTCGGTGACGTGTATGTCGTGCACCTTGGTGGCAGTTTTCTGCTGCTCGTTGAGCAGAATATCGAACAGTTCGCGGCCAAATCGGACCAGTTGGGCAGTCGTCTTTGTCCGCACCGAATGATGCTGGGTAAACTCTTTGAGCACCGGCTGCAGCGCGCGGTCTGAACCAGCCGAGAGAGCTTCGGAATCGTCTTTGTCCCGAGCGTTGACAACATCAACCTGACCTTCCAAAAGGTAGGTGAACCAGCGATGCTCTTTATTGGCCGCAATGTCCGATGAGCGATTCATATTGAATACAGAAGCTGATTTGCAAATCGTTAACCGGTTTGCCTCGTTGAGCTCTGAGATTGGCGACAAACGCGATGCAAGGTCAAGAAGCTGACCCATGTCGTTTGCGCTGGTGTCTACTGCCGCCGATGATTTGGAGTCGAAATTGAACACGTAGTTACGCCCAATGTTGGTTGTTACAATGCTTTGGAACATCCATCGGCGGGGATTCAGTAATGTTTAGAGATAAGACTTATACCGTGTCGTAGAGCACATCAGCGGAATCTATTGATTTACCTGTACAATTTTGACGCGCATGGCTGGTGCCATGTCACAAAGTGCGCAGTAGCTTTGGAATGCTGAAAGTAATGTTCTCTTCTTTTCCGGCCAGTTCGGTGACTACCACAGCGCCGCGTTGCTTCAGGTGCTCGATAACCTGCTGGACGAGCTCTTCAGGTGCTGATGCGCCGGCGGTAACACCGACTCGCTTGCAGCTCAACCATTGGTCGTCGATATCACCGGCACCGGTAATCAAATAAGAAGGTAGCCCTGCGCGCTCGCCCAGTTCTCTCAACCGATTGGAGTTGGAACTGTTTGACGCACCCACCACCAACAGAAGATCAGAGGTTTGGCACAGCGCTTTTACAGCGTCCTGGCGGTTCTGAGTGGCGTAGCAGATATCGTCCTTACGCGGTGTTTTAATGTGCGGAAAGCGCTGCTGCAGACAGGCGATGATCTCCTGGGTATCGTCAACCGACAGAGTGGTTTGTGATACAAACGCTAACCTGGAGGGGTCAGTAACCTCCAGGGTGTCAACGTCTCCCGGGGTTTCCACCAACAGTATTTTGCCTCCATGGCTGGTGTCGTAGCGCCCCATTGTGCCTTCTACCTCTGGATGCCCGGCGTGGCCGATCAATATGACTTCACGACCGTCCTGAGCGTATTTAACGACTTCGATATGCACCTTTGTGACGAGCGGGCAGGTGGCATCGAATACGCGCAGCTGGCGTGATTCGGCCTCGACCTCAACACTGCGCGGTACTCCGTGAGCAGAGAAGATGACGGTGCTGTCGTCTGGAACTTCGTGGAGTTCGTCAACAAAAATAGCTCCCTTGTCGCGTAAGCCGTCGACCACATATTTGTTGTGTACGACTTCGTGGCGGACATAAATCGGTGCACCGAACAATTCTATTGCACGCTCAACGATCTCGATAGCGCGATCGACACCGGCGCAAAAGCCCCGGGGGTTGGCCATGACTATTTCCATGCTGCTGAATCTCTTTGGCTGATGCTGTCGGTGATTTTTTAAGAGGTGCTGGTGGTGTTGGCAGCTGCGTCGTCGGGCTCGTTTTTAAACGACGTGGCAAGCAGGATCACGGTGCCGACGCAAATTGCTGCATCAGCGATATTAAAAGCCGGCCAGTAGAAGCGATCGTAATACCATTGTATAAAATCGATAACGTAGCCAAATATTAGGCGATCTATTAAATTGCCGATGGCGCCGCCGAGTATTAAAGACAGTGCCAGCCCAAGCCATTTCTCGTGCGCCTTCAGCCTGACAATCCAGACCGCCAGAACGATACTGATGATGGCGGCAACGATAGTGAAAAACCAGCGTTGCCAACCACCTGCATTACTTAAAAAACTGAATGCTGCCCCGTAATTGTACATCAGAGTCCAGTTGAAAAACGGCATCACAGGATTCTGCTCATGCAGTGTCAGTGATGTATTAGCCACCCACTTGGTGATTTGATCAATCACAATGATAGCCAGGGCGATAGCAAAATAGATCTTTTTCATAAAGGCTCTTTCTTTATTCTCTACAGCGATGCCGCGCCAAAGTACCTGACGCTGCGATCCCGGTCAGGTGAAATGGCGTGGCTCACCGGCGCCATCGACGTTTTCGACACAGCGGCCGCACAAATCCGGGTGCGCTTCGCTGCTACCGACGTCTGAGCGGTGATGCCAGCAGCGCGAGCACTTCGGGTGCTCTGATGCGCTGGCGTCGATCCATAATTCACCGTGTTCTAATTCTGCCTGAACCGCATTGTCCGGTTTGGTGTCCAGGGGATTCAGATGAGCATAGGAGGTGATCAGGACAAATCTGAGCTCATCATCAAGTTTACCGAGCAATTTGTGAATATCCTCGTCACAGTAAAGGGCAACTTCGGCATCCAGAGACGAGCCAATTTTTCCGTCTACCCTGAGCACTTCCAAGGCGCGTGACACCTCGACGCGCAGCTTAATGATGCGCCCCCATTCTTCGGTTGTTAGAAGAGCATTGGCCGGTAACGCCGGCAGTGCCTCGTAGTAGGTTTCGGTAAAGATAGTGTCACTGTGCTGACCGGGCAGTTGCTGCCATATTTCCTCTGCGGTGAAACTCAGAACCGGTGAGATCCATCGCGTCATGGCTTCTGCAATGTGGTACATGGCCGTTTGTGCTGATCGCCTGGCGTGGCTATCGGCCTGTGTGGTGTACTGGCGATCTTTGACGATATCAAGATAGAAGCCGCCAAGCTCAGTGGTACAGAAGTTATGCAATCGCTGATACACCGTGTGGAACTGATAGTGATCGAATGCTTCGCGGATTTCCTCCTGCAAACTTCCGGCGGTAGCGACCGCCCACTGATCGAGCGCCAGCAGTTTGTCTGCTTCAACGATGTGCTCGGCGGGATCGAAGCCGTTCAGGTTAGCCAGTAGAAACCGCATGGTATTACGAATACGACGATACGAATCAGACATGCGGTTCAGGATTTCGTCAGAGACACTCATTTCGCCGCGATAGTCCGCCGAACATACCCACAAGCGGATGATATCTGCGCCAAGTGTTTTCATCACTTTTTGTGGTGCGATAACGTTGCCGACAGACTTAGACATTTTTCTGCCCTGCTGATCGACGGTAAAGCCATGCGTCAACACCTGCTTGTAAGGGGCAATGCCGTTGATCGATACACTGGTGAGCAATGATGAGTGAAACCAGCCGCGATGCTGATCCGACCCCTCCAGATACATGTCTGCCGGATAAGCGTAGCCACGTTTCTGCAGTACATGTGAGTAAGTCGTGCCGGAATCAAACCAGACATCCAGTACATCGGTGGATTTTTCGTACTGATCTGCATCTGCGCCCAGGAAGTCCTCGGTGGTTAAATCGAACCACGCTTGTATGCCGCCTTTTTCTATGTGCGTTGCGGCTTTTTCCAGTAGGTCCAGGCTGTCGGGGTGCATTTCGCCGCTTTCCTTGTGCACAAATAATGTGATGGGGACGCCCCAGAAACGCTGTCTGGAGATACACCAGTCGGGGCGCTTGGCGATCATACCGTCGATGCGTGCTTCACCCCAGGCAGGTACCCAGCGCACCGTCTTGATCGCCGCGAGCGAGTTTTCACGTAAGCCTTCTTTTTCCATGCTGACAAACCACTGCGGGGTTGCGCGAAAAATGATTGGCGTATTGGTTCTCCAGCAATGCGGGTAGCTGTGCAGAAAGGATTCACTCTTCAGTAATTTATGGTGCGTGGTAAGTTCATCGAGAATATTTTTTTCGACCTTGTAGACGTGCTGTCCGGCGAATTTTTCAACGTAACTTTCATACGCCCCCGTTGCCCCGACACTGTTTAACAGCCCCAGATCATATTTAATACCGGTATAGAAATCGTCGACGCCGTGGTCCGGGGCCGTGTGTACAGCGCCTGTGCCCGCTTCGGTAGTAACGTAGTCAGCCAGCACCAATAGCGAGGTGCGTTCGTAGAACGGGTGTTGCAATAACTGACCTTCAAGTGCGGCCCCGTTGCATCGTGATATTTCGCGGTAGTCGCTGCACTCGTAGCGATTCATGCAAGTCTCGACCAGCTCTGCAGCAAACAAAATGGCCTCGGGCCCCTGACCCATGTCGCACTCGACAACAGCGTATTCGAGTTCAGGATGAACTGCGACGCCGAGGTTGCCGGGTAACGTCCAGGGGGTTGTGGTCCAGATGGCAACTGAAATCGGCAACTCTGTGCGGGTGCTGTTGCAGAGTTGATGAAATTCGGCGTTGTTGATTGCACTGAATTTCACGTCGACAGAGGTGGATTTTTTATCGTGGTATTCAACTTCCGCCTCGGCGAGGGCGGATCGTGCACCGATACTCCAGTACACCGGCTTTGTACCCTTGTAGACGTGTCCCTGCTTGATCATCTGGCCAAGTGAGCGGACGATTCCAGCCTCATTTTCATAAGCCATCGTCAGGTAGGGGTTGTCCCATTCGCCAAAAACCCCTAACCGTTTGAAGTCTTCCCGCTGCCCTTGAATCTGCTGTTCGGCATACTCGCGGCAGCGTGCACGAAAGGTTGCTTCATCGATATCTTCACCGGGCTTGCCGATTTCGGATTCGACTTTGTTTTCGATGGGCAGCCCGTGGCAATCCCAGCCCGGCACATAGGGAGAATCGTATCCATCGAGTTGCTTGCTTTTGACGATCATGTCTTTGATCACCTTATTAACCGCATGGCCGATATGGATGTCACCATTGGCATACGGGGGGCCGTCGTGCAGGATAAACTGCTTGTCGCGGCCGCCAGAGGCTTCACGAATCTTGTTGTAGATGCCCATTTTTTCCCATTTCGCCAACGTTTCAGGTTCGCGATTGGCCAGATTTCCACGCATTGGGAATTCTGTTTTCGGCAAATTCAAAGTATGTTTGTAGTTACTCACCGTGAAATCTCAGTAGTGCATTCAGTATGTGTTCGATGCGGCTTAACTCTTCTTTGTCAGCTAGAGAAGCTTAGTATCAGTTGTTGGCTTTAAACCAGTCTCTGGCTGATGCTTCATCCGAGGCAATTGCCCGGGTCAGGTCACCCAGTGACGCAAATTTTTTCTCATCGCGAATCTTGTGTAAAAACTGCACGCGCAATCGCTTGCCATAGAGATCGCCTGCGTAGTCAAGCAGGTGTACTTCCAGTGTCACGCGAGTGCCATCGACCGTGGGTTTGGCTCCCAGATTGGCAATGCCCGGCAGCGCATTGTCATTGCCGGTGTCCACGGTAACGGCGAAAACACCCCGCAACGGCGGGTTTGCTGCTTCGAGCGCGATGTTGGCTGTTGGAAATCCGATCGTCCGACCAAGTTGAGCACCCGTTTCGACTCTGCCTTGTAGAGCATAGTGCCTGCCGAGCAGAGTTGCAGCAGTGCCGAGCTCACCAGCCGCCAGTAACTGACGTATCCGTGTGCTGGAGACCCGCTCACCCTGGTAAAGGTAGGTGCTTGCCTGTTGTAAGGTAAATCCGTAACGGTCACTAGCCTGCTTGAGCAGTTCGATATCCCCCCGGCGATTGCGGCCAAACTTGAAATCGTCGCCGACCAGCAGGTGCTTAACGTTAAGGCCGTCTATCAGCACCTGCTGAATGAAGTCGGATGCTTCGGTGCCGGCGAGTTGCTTGTTGAAGTTAAGCAGCAACAATTGCGGGAGTTCACAGGCCGCCAGCGCCCGGGATTTCTCACGTAAATGCATCAGCCGCGATGGGGCTTTTTCCGGCGCTACAAAATACTCGGCCGGAAGCGGCTCAAAGCTGATTACGCAGGCAGCGGTCTCGAGCTGCGACGCTGTGTCGCACACCGATCTAATGAGATGCTGATGGCCCAGGTGAACACCGTCAAAATTGCCGATGGTGGCAGCGACGCCCTGATGATGCTTGCGAATATTGTGCAGGCCGCGAATTAATTCCAAGTGCAAGAGGTCCGGTTAATGCGTTCTAGCTTTGCCGCGGTGATGATTCACCGTCAGGTCGTTGGGGCGCACACCCAAAGCAGCCAGGGTGCAACAGTAAACTGTAACAGCAACGCTAATTATACCGATTAACTGAATGGCACGCTGAATTGCCTGCATTGCCAGCCAGTGGGAGGTATCCGGTGTGATCATCGCGATGGTGATCGTCATAACCACGGTCGCCACAACGGCACGACCGATGATGCCAGCGGTACTCTGGCTGCAGTGATAGGCGTCTTCAAGGCGCAGCTGCCGATAGAGCATAAAGGCTTGTTGATTGGCAGATAAAGCGGTTGCCAGGGCGAGTCCTGTATGGGCGGCCGGTAGCGCCAGTGCCAGCATACTGCCAACCAGTACAACGTTGTAAACCATATTGCTTATCATTGCGATTATACCGATGCGTACCGGGGTTTTGGTGTTCTGGCGTGCAAAAAAACCGGGTGCAAGAATCTTGATGACGATAAAGCCGGGCAGCGCCAGCGAGTAGGCGCACAAGCTGTACGTCGACATTTGAATGTCTTCCGCGCTGAACTCACCATAGCCAAACAGCGTGGTAAGTATCTGGCTGGCCAACAGAAACAGACCTGCAGCACAGGGTAGTGCGATCAGCATGCCCAGCCGCAAACCCCAATCGAGGGTCCGGGTAAATTCATCCTGCTGCTCTTGCGCGTGTATTGAGGACAGGCGCGGTAGCAAGACGGTGGCGATGGCAATCCCGAATACCCCCAATGGAAATTCCACCAGCCGATCGGCGTAGTAGAGCCAGCTGACACTTCCGGCGACCAGAAAGGAGGCAATGATGGTATCGAGCAGCAGGTTTATCTGTGCCACCGAAGATCCGACAATCGCGGGCAGCATCAGCCGCAGTATTTTATTCACACCGCTGTCGCGCCAGCCCCATCGCGGCAGCACCAGTAACCCGAGTCTGTGGAGCGATGGGATTTGAAACAGCAACTGGATGACGCCGGCTGCAAATACCCCCCATGCCAGGGCGATGATTGACTCATCGAAAAACTGCGTGCCCCAGAGTGCTGCAGTGATGAGGCTGATGTTCAGAAACACCGGGGTTAAGGCCGGTACGGCAAAGCGCTGGAACGAATTGAGTATTCCCGCAGCGTAGGCAACCAGTGAGATAAAAAATAAATAGGGGAAGGTAATCCGCAGCATCTGAATGGTCAGTTGCTGACGCTCGCCGCCGGACTCGAAACCCGGCGCAAACAGGCTCACCACCTGCGGTGCAAACAAAGAGCCTGCAATAGCGATCAGTAGCAGAATCAGTCCCAGTGTGCCGCTGACCCTTGCGGCCAGGTCGATCATGTCCTGGCGGCTTCGAGTCTCCTTGTATTCAGTGAACACTGGCACGAAAGCCTGCGCAAATGCGCCTTCGGCAAACAACCGTCTCAGAAAATTGGGGATTTTGAAGGCGACAAAAAAGGCATCGGTCATCGGACCGGCACCCAGAAAAATGGCAAATACCTGATCGCGCACAAAGCCCAGCACCCGGGAAATCATCGTCATGCCGCTGACGATGCTGCCGGATCGCATCAGACTTGTTCGTTGGCCGGGTTTCTGAGTGCTCACGGGGCGGACACGGGATCACGACCAGTACAGGCCGGGGATAAAAACATGACAGGGCTGGTTGACAATGAATGGGTCACAAACGATACTAGCGAGTTAGCTTTTGAAATTGTTTATCTAGGAGAATGAGTTGGCCAACTCGCCGCAAGCCAAAAAACGTGCCCGTCAAGCTGAGAATCATCGTACCCGCAACGCTGGTATGCGGTCTATGATGCGCACACACGTTAAAAAAGTTGTTTACGCAATTGAGGCGGGTGACAAAGAAGCCGCTCAGAATGCTTATAAAGATGTGGTTCCAGTGCTCGATAGCATGGCGCGAAAAGGCCTGGTACATAAAAACAAGGCTGCCCGGCACAAGAGCCGTTTGAACCAGCAAATAAGAGCTCTTTGATCCATTTCGAGCGCATTGACAGCGACTGAGCATCTCAGACGCTGACCATGTTGTCGCGATTGATCAATTCAGGCTCGTCGATATAGCCGAGCCTCTGTTCTATCTCTTTGCTATGACAGCCAAGTAGTTTTTCGATTTCCTGAGCGTTGTAATTGACCAGGCCCCTGGCAATTTCACGTCCGTCGGCATCAACACACGAGACCAGTTCTCCCCGGTTGAAACGCCCGTTTACGGCAGTCACCCCGATTGCCAGTAAGCTGCTAGCTCCGGCAGCAATTTTGTCACGTGCACCCGCATCCACTGCAAGCTCACCGCGTACCTGTAACTGATTGGCCAGCCATTGCTTTCGCGCATCCAGTTTTGGGCGGTCGCTGTTGAGGTAAGTGCCCAGCTTGTCATCGTTTTTCAATCTGAGCAGTACATCGGTGATTCTACCGGAAACTATGATTGTCTCAGTGCCGGCTCGAGAGGCACGTTCTGCGGCGAGTAGTTTGGTGGTCATGCCGCCACTGCCGACCGCGCTACCGCTCGGGCCGGCCATTTCAAGTAGTCTCGGATCACCGGCGATACCACTTTCGACCAGTTTGGCGGCAGGGTTGCTGCGTGGGTCGGAGTCAAACAGACCTTCCTGATCAGTCAATATGACCAGACGATCAGCAGCGATCAGGTTCGAGACCAGCGCTGCCAGGTTGTCGTTATCACCGAAGCGGATCTCGTCGGTCGTGACGGTATCGTTTTCGTTGACTACCGGCAGCACCGATAAGCCCAGCAGAGTTGACAATGTGCTGCGCGCATTCAGATAGCGCTTGCGGTTGCTGAGATCCTCATGGGTCAGCAGCACCTGGGCTGTTGGAATTTTGTGTGTTTTTAGTTCTGATTCGTAGGTTTTTACCAGTCCCATCTGACCGACGGCGGCGGCGGCCTGTAGTTCGTGGATTGAATTAGGGCGGGTGTGCCAACCAAGTCGGTGCATGCCTTCTGCGATTGATCCGGATGACACCAGCACGATTTCAAGCCCGTCGTTCATCAATGCGGCAAATTGCTCACACCAGTGCCGGATCAGATCCAGGTTTAATCCGGTTTTTTCTGCGGTGATCAGAGCGCTGCCAATTTTTATTACCCAGCGCTGTCCTCGGTAGCTGGTGGCGTTCATTCCGGGTCGTTCAGATTTTCTTCGTCGAAATCATCGTGATCAACGTTTGTCCCTGCGGTCGGCAGGTTGCTGAACAGGTCTTTGTCGCTGTTGTCATGGAGCAGATAGTCATTTTCTGCTGGATCGCGATTTTCCAGATAATGCATAATATCTGAGCATAATTGCCCGGTGCCGCGTCCGTCGACGGCGGAGACGCCGTACCATGGGCCTTCCCATTGCAGGTAGTCCAGCGTCTGCTGAACCTTCTCCTGCCACTCTTCCTCAGCCATTAAGTCCATTTTGTTAAATACCAGCCAACGGGGCTTGTCGTTAAGTCCAGCGCCGAATTTTTCCAGCTCTGCCAGTAACAGTTCGGCACCTTTGCCCGGGTCGTGTTCGTCAAAGGGAGCCAGATCAATGATGTGCAGCAAGAGTCCGGTGCGAGCCAGATGTCGCAGAAAGCGGATGCCGAGGCCCTGCCCTTCCGAGGCACCTTCTATCAGGCCGGGTATGTCTGCCATCACGAAGCTGCGGTGGGCCTCGATGCTTACTACGCCCAAATTCGGGTGCAGGGTGGTAAACGGATAGTCGGCAACCCTTGGCTTGGCTGCGGACACCTTGCGGATTAAAGAGGATTTTCCAGCATTCGGGTAGCCCAAAAGGCCGACGTCTGCCAGAAGTTTTAGTTCCAGTGTCAGATCGCGTCGTTCACCGGGCGTGCCGTGCGTGGTTTTGCGCGGTGCGCGGTTGGTTGAGCTTTTAAAGCGTGTGTTGCCGAGGCCGTGTCTGCCACCGGTGGCGACCAGTATTCTCTGACCATCGCTGACAACATCGGCTACTTGCTCCCCGGTGTCCCGGTCATAGGCGACAGTCCCTACGGGTACGGCGATCAATTTATCTTCGCCGCCGCGGCCAGTGCAATTCGCAGAAGCACCGTTACTGCCGCGCTCAGCGGTGTAGGTGCGGATGTGGCGGAAATCGACCAGCGTATTGATATTGCCGTCGCCGATCAGAAAGACACTACCGCCAATACCACCGTCACCGCCATCAGGGCCGCCGCGGGGCACGTACTTTTCGCGCCGGAAACTCATGCAGCCGTTGCCACCGTCACCGGCAATGACCTTTATCCTGGCTTCGTCGACGAATTTCACTGTGGGTGTCGCCTGGTAAAGTTGGTGGGTCGGGGGTTCAAATAAAAAACCCCGCTTCAGCGGGGTTTGACTGTCAGCAGATTGCGGTGGCGCTTACGCGTCGACAATACTGACAAATTTGCGGTTTTTCGGGCCGCCAGTATGGAATTTCACAAATCCATTCGCTTTGGCGAACAATGTGTGGTCCTTGCCAACGCCCACGTTCGCGCCTGCGTGCACCTTGGTGCCTCGCTGACGAATAAGGATATTGCCGGCAAGTACTGCCTCGCCACCATATTTCTTTACGCCCAGTCGCTTGGAGACTGAATCGCGACCGTTACGTGTACTACCACCAGCTTTTTTATGTGCCATTGAATCGATTCCTGTGACCGGGCAGTTTGCCGGTTAAAACATGACGTGCTCTGACGCCATACTGATAATTAAACAATATTAGGTTTACACCAAAACTTTGTGCCAACAACGCGGCCAAAGCCAATATACTGTTGCGCCCGATACTCGCAGGTTGCAGTATTGACGTGTTATTGAATCTGCGACAAACGAAACGGCGTAACAGAGTCTGTTTGCCATGACTGATGTATTTCGAAACACGCAGAAAGCCCTATATGATAGAACGCCCCCAATCATGAGTCAATCGTTTGATCCCGCAATTGCCGCTGTATTCCAATTGAATATGCCCTGGTTTCATCCGGGTGGCGCGCCATTTCGACATGGCGACAATCCTCTATGACCGCCAACAGAATTGATGAACTGACAAACCTGCAGATGCAAGGAGTCAACCAGAAAATCGAGCTGGCGCTTCGATCCGATGTTGCGCTGATCAGTCAGATGGGGGCGTACATCATCGGGGCGGGTGGCAAGCGCTTGCGCCCCCGGCTGGTGCTCATTTCAGCGCTGGCGCACGATTACCGGGGCGAGCATCACCAGAATGTTGCGGCGATCATCGAATTTATTCACACCGCAACGCTCCTGCATGACGATGTCGTCGATTCCAGCGCTATGCGCCGCGGCCAGGACACTGCAAACGCGGTATGGGGCAACGAGGCAGCTGTGCTGGTAGGAGATTTCCTCTATTCGCGTGCCTTCGAAATGATGGTCGAAGTGGGGCAGATGCGGGTGATGGAAATATTGTCAGCCGCTACCAATACCATTGCAGCCGGCGAAGTGATGCAGTTGCTCAACATCGGTGAAGTCGATGTCTCAGTCGAGCGCTACATGGAAGTCATCGGTGCAAAAACCGCCAAGTTGTTCGAGGCGGCAACTCAGCTTGGTGCAGTATTGGCGAATGTAGATTCTGACACCGAGCGCGCGATGGCCGGCTATGGCTCTCATTTGGGAATCGCATTTCAATTGATTGACGATGCACTTGACTACACCGCAGACAGTGCGGAGTTGGGTAAAAACTGCGGGGATGATCTTGCCGAGGGCAAGCCGACGTTGCCACTGATCTATGCCATGCAGGACGGTGACGAACAGACACGTCAGTTAGTCCGCCAGGCGCTGAGTGACGGTGCTGAAAATAGTCGGGAAGACAATGGTGAGCGGTTGCAGATGATTGTCGGTCTTGTGATTAAATCAGGTTCGATAGAACGCACTTACGAACAAGCACAAAGTCATGTGGATGCCGCGATTGAGTGCATTGAGCCGCTGTCAGATAGTATCTATAAGCAGGGATTAATCGATATTGCCCAGCGATCGGTCGCGCGTCGTTCCTGACTGGTTGGTGGTCTGGCGGTTGTCAGTCGAGGTCATAAAGCCCCCGCCGGAGTGCTATTACCGGCACTACCCCCAGTGCTTGCGGCGGGTGTGATTGGACCTGCTGATCGCCCCGAGGACAAGTAACAGCACAAACAGCGGTTGCAATGCAACGCTGCCGCCACCAGAGCCACCACCGGTACTGCCCGCTGACGCTGGTGGTGTATTGGAACTGCCAGAGTCATCATTCGTGGCAATCACCAGCGTATCGGGCGTCTCTTCGGTGGCCGCGATAACAATCTCTGCGCTGTTGTTGACTGGTTGCGGGTCGATAAATGCTATCGCCTCAATTGTCGCTGCGATGTTTTTTTCGTCAGTGCCTTCGGGTTGCAGAGTAAAAGACAATTTGAAGCTCTCGCCGGCTTCAGTCGCTGGCACCGCGCACTCGAGCAGTGTTGCCGCTTCGATTTCGCAAAATGCAGGGGCAGCGGCAATCGAGGTATTTTTGAGTTCCACCTTGAGCAGCATTTCCGGGAAGGCCCGGTATTGATCGGTGTTGGTGATAACGGCGGTGAACGTGTCGGTGCCTTCGAGGGCAAGCGTCAAGCCAGCATCGATTGCATCGATCAGGCAGCTGCCGTAGTGCAGGCCCTGGTTAATGGCGTCTTTGCTGCAGGTTGAGAAATCTTCGGTGGTGGTGGCGCTGATATGTGAATACATAAGTTGGTCTGTGCTGCCCTTGCACAGGTCGGTTTCGTCGTCATGCAGCGCACCGAGATTGTGTCCGATCTCGTGCGCCGTCAGTAGTACCGGGTAGCGAAACGGCAGGGACACGCTGACGTCGTAGCCGTCTGTCCGACAGGCCGAGCCGATGTAGGCCAGCCCGACAGAATCATCGCTCGGGGTGGCACCGGTGAATAAATGCACCAGGCTTAGCTCTGGCTCGAGTAAATCGGTACCAAAGCGATAGTCACGAAATCGGGCCAGATTTTCTTCCAGTGGAACATTTGCCAGATTCAGTGTTTCGTTGTCTGTGATTATGATTGCATGCTCGACTTTCAGTGCCAGGCCGAATTTCTCCCGGTACAAACCGTCCACGGAGTTGATTGTTGAGATTGCGTTGTTGAGGCCGCGACCACCGTGGGCTTCGTCATAGAGGTTATCGACCACGATAGCAATACTGGCAACGCGCGTAACCGCGCCGGGTTTGTTGGCGAGGTCATTGTTGATGTCGATTTCAACTACTTCGCGTATTTTGCGATTTTGATCATAGAGGTCCCGGTGCGGCGTGGGGGGGTACACCAGGGTGTCGACCGAGGTGATCGCATGCAGAGCCTTGCGTATTTGCGAGCGGCTCGGCAGCAGGCCACGGCTGGAGTTAATGTAGTACCGCTCTTTGCCAATGTCGATGATGCCATCGACCAGGCCGTCTTGTATGGCGATGCGAACCCAGGAACCGGGGATGTCTTCAACCACACCCTCGTAGGCCAGTTGCGGGACATTGCCAGCAGTCTCAACGGGCTTGCCTGTCGTGTCGGTGATGATTAGATTCTGGAAAGCGGTGCTGTGATTCAGCAGAAGATTTTCCGCGCGATTGCCGAGCATCAGGGTGGTGCGATAGGCGTAGTCGCCATACTGCAGCCACTCTTGCTGCATCACTGTTACGTCGAATATTTCTTCAGATTGAACGGGCCGAATCAGCGAGAACAGCAGCAGGAAAATCGTTACCACTGCCTCGCACGCCCTGCTTCTGACGAGTATCATTTCTAGTACACCGGTATCTGTGACCTATTTGTCGCCCGTCCATGTGTCTTTGCTGAAGCTTCTTTTGATGGACTGCAAAAGCGACACGCGTCGCTTAATGGTAACAACATATTGACTTTTAGGAAGTTAAAAAATAAAAAAACCCGCACCGTTGCTGGTGCGGGTTTTCTGACAACTAATTGCCACTACATGTAGTGGGTGTTACATAGGTGAGACACCCAGAGCACGAACGGTGGCGATGTTCAGGTACTGGTCCACCGGCAAGCCCTTGGCTCGTTGGAAAGAATTTACCGCTTTCATGGTAGATCCGCCAATGACACCATCGATAGCTCCGGGGTTGTGGCCGGCCGCTTTCAATGCATTCTGAATGTTGGTGATGCGATCACGGGTCATGTTGGTATCGCAGAGAATTTCCCGCCAGTCCATCATGCCGTCTTTAACCAACTTGCGTTTTGTCACAGTGGCGTATTTTGCTGGAATTTTGATTTTTCGCTCTTTTGGGGGTGAGGCTTCTTCTGTGACAGAAACTGTTTTGTACTCAGCCGGGATGATGACCTTTCGCGTTGTTGGCGGTGTCGCGGTAACGCGCTTGTCGACAGTGCTGTAGACCGCTGGTATCTCAACGACTCTGGTGCTGGCGGGCTTTTTCAGAATGCGTTTTTTGATCGATTTGTAAGTCGCCGGTACTTCGACCAGGCACATGATTTCGCCGGTAGTTTCGTCGATGCGCTGAATCGGTCCAGTGCCTTTTTTCCAGGTTGTGTGGGCTGGCTTGTCAACAACTCGCTCGTTGAGTGTTTCGTAGACAGCGGGTACCTGGACCAGTTTTTTGGTTGCCGCTTTGACCAGTACGCGTTCTTTGACGGTTTTGAAAGTAGCGGGAACCGTTACCAGCTTTTCCGATGCTTCTTTAGTCAGGATGCGTTTTTTTGTGGTCGTGTATTTGGCCGGAATAACTTCAATGCGCATGCCTTCTTCTTCAACAAGAATTCGCTCAGTGACCGTGTCATATCTGGGTGGTACCCACAAGCGAGTGAAGCACTGACCCGGTTTTGCATCGGGTGGCAGCAGGTCACCGGCGCCATAGTTGCCACCTGCAGCAACCTTAGAGCTGCCGGCCTCGCTGGCTTTGGCGGCAAGCATTGACTCACGCTTGTCGAGATCTGCGGCTCGTTTGTTTAGTTCGGCGGCCTTGGTGTCCAGCATTTTGGATTTTTCTGCCATGGCGTCGTCGGCGTCGCCGGACATAGTATCCGAAGCTGCATCAGCTACCTTGCCTGCGGCACCCGTCACGCCGTCTTTCATTTTGCCCACGGTCGAACAAGCCGACAGGGAGGCGATGATTACCGTCGCGGATGCGAGCGCTCCAAATGATCTTGCTAGTTTCATTAAATAAGTCCTCCGAGGGACAATTCGCTGGTAAAAATTGAACTGATCAGTCGTTGCCTTTCTCGTGGGGCAATTCGACAAGTTGGTAGTGCCATAAACTAAACGTATAAAAATATTACGTTGTATATTCACAACAAATTAGACACATTTCAGACCACGCTCGCCAACCCATTTGTCGAAATCAGGTTGAATGTAGAATGTAAATCAGGAAAA
>CALKXD010000153.1 GCA_938003855.1 uncultured Granulosicoccaceae bacterium
ATCTGGTTAGCTCCAGGATACTAAAGACAGAAAATTATGATATTTAGTGGTTTACTGAGTATAGAAAAAAGGCGATGCAGGTTGCCCGGGAAGAAGACTAAATGGGTCTTTCAATTTCTGGTTTTCTGCTCAATTTTACTAATAGGTTCTCCGGTTCTTGCCGCAGTCTGTAGTGCGCCCGGTGCTGCCGGTATTCCTAAAAATACCTATTACCAGGGCGAGTCAGGCAATGCCGGGTCAACAACTCTGGTAGTTGGTTCTGTTCGATCCAGTTCAATCGAAACCTCAACAACAGATACATCAGCCATTGTTGAAGGCGATACGCTCTTAGTGATTCAGATGCAGGATGCGGATATTAATAACAGCAATAGCGATGCCTATGGAGATGGGACAACCGGCGATGATGATGGTAGCGGCTATACCGCACTAAACAGTACAGGGCTCTATGAGTTTGTGACCGTCGATGAAGTGGTTGGATCGACTATTACCCTGACTGATCCATTGGTGTACAGCTATCACTCCGGTGCAGCGACGGCCTCAACTGCACGTAAAACCTTTCAGGTAATTCGCGTTCCCCGTTTTTTTAATTACACAATGACGGGGTCCGGAACGGTGACTGAATGGAACGGCCGTACGGGCGGTGTGTATGTTGTTGATGTTGTGAACACGCTGCAAATTGATGGCGTAACGATTGATGCTTCGGAGGCCGGCTTCCGTGGCGGTGGTTCGGGCATTATCAGCCCGATAACGAATGGCGTTGGTGAGGATAGTTATGCCTCCGCAGATGCAGCGTCTGGTAACGGACACTTAGGAGCCTATAAAGGTGAAGGGATTGCCGGTACACCTGAAGAGGTTGGCGGCGGTACGGTTTCCGGCGGTTTCGATGGTCAGTCGGCGAATATCACCAGCTCCGATCAGGGTTTTGCCGGTGATATGGGCTACCCGAATGGTTTAACGCGTTCCAGAGGTGGTCCGGGTAATGCCGGTGGTGGTGGCGATGAGCACAATGCTGGTGGTGCCGGTGGTTCAAACTACGGTTTTGGTGGAGAAGGTGGCTCCAGTTATGGCCGTTACTACAACAATCCATCAGGCGGTACCAGCTGTACAGAATTTACGCCAGAAAGTACCCCGGGCGCAAACGACGGCTTTTATGGCTGTGATGGTGATGGATCCCGGCCTGTCGGTGGAGATGCAGGGACACCCTTAACCAAGTCAACTGTCCCCGATTATGAGTCCCGCCTGTTTATGGGCGGTGGCGGTGGCGCCGGAAGTAATAATAACGCTGCAGATAACTCCAGCACAGCACAGTCCAGCGGTGGTGACGGCGGCGGCATTATCCTTATCCGTACAGCGAGTCTGATTCAGGGAAGCGGTAGTCTGACACTCATATCTAATGGCGGCGATGGCGGTGACACCGGACGTGATGGTGCGGGCGGAGGCGGTGCGGGCGGCTCTATTCTCGTATTGGCGGATACAGGCAGTTATCCCTTTGTTACGCTTGAAGCCGATGGTGGCGCAGGCGGTATCACCGGTTTGCCCTTAAGAGGTGGTGAGACCCAGGGCCCTGGCGGTGGCGGCGGTGGCGGTGCAGCCTTGATTGCATCGGGTGTCAGTGTTGGTTCATTAAGTACAGAAGGGGGTGATGCGGGCACTAACGAACCTGCCACGGGGATCTTTAACCCGATTGGCGCTGGTGTTGGTGATGGTAATTCTGTAGAGGTCGATTACGATCCGAATCTGGTGGATCTTTCCGGTGCCTGTGGTGAGGATTTTGGTGATGCACCGACGGTATCCGTATTGGGTTACCCGGATGCGAGTCATTATCTGATTCGTGAAATTTTTATGGGTGCATCGGTTGCCGATGAAGAGCTCGGAACGCTCTCGGACGACAATTCAACCGGTGCGGCCGATGAAGACGGTCTGCTTAGCTTGCCAACAATGACCGATGCTGACAGCTCTTATTCTGTGGATGTTGAAGTCAGTAATACCACAGGCTTAACCGCCAATTTGATCGGATGGATTGATTTTGACGGTGATGGCGCTTTTGACTCAAGCGAGGCGGCAACCACCACGGTGACAACCGGCGCAGCTCTCGATACAGCCACATTGAATTGGACCGGCATTTCGCCAACCGCAGGTAACACCTATTTGCGGCTACGTTTTACCAATGATTCGACCATCACGACTTCTGAACCCGATGGTCTTGCTGAAAGTGGTGAAGTTGAAGATCATCCGTTAACTATTTATGTGGCCGGTAGTGCCTGTACCTACCCAACAGCCGATGCCCGCTACGATTTGGATGGAGATTTTGTTGATACCAGTGCTGCGAGCCCTGCTCATAACCCCGCTGGAGGCGAAAACACACTTGTTACGGCTGATTACAGTTCCGATATTTATGTATCGGGTTCGAGCGCGCCGTACTTTGATGGAACTGATCTTGTTGAGCTGGATGATGCGGGAACCACCAATTTCCTCAATGATGCCTTTGATCAAATGTCCGTGATTTTCTGGATACGCCCGGATGGCTTTACCGGCAATCAAATAATCTGGGATGAGGGTGGTAGTGGCAATGGTGTCTCTATACGTCTATCTGGTACTGACTTGGAAGCGGCTCTTCGTGATGGTACTCAATTCAATCTTAGCGCACCTTTCCCTCAAGATGGCGGTTGGCATCATGTTGGCCTGACCTTTAATAGTACCGGGACTAGTGCAACAGAAACTCTGGCAACATTGTTCATTGATGGTGTTGCGGTTGATACAGAAAGCTGGACAACGGCAGACGTAACAGACCTTCAACTCGGAGCTCATACAAATCAACATGGTCTTGGTGCCAATAATGGTAGTAATGCATTTAATGATGCGGGAATAGGCTACTCAGGTTATCTGGATCAGCTCGTGTACTGGACAGATGGCAGCGCTGGTGATGTATCAGGTAATGCGGATATAAGTGCTGATATGGCGACTTTGGCTGCCTGTAATACACCTGTATTACGGCGGGATTATGGTGACGCGCCGGATACAACTTCCGGTGTTGGCGCGGGCGACTATCAATCAACCAACGATAACCTTGGCCCTAATCATCTACTCAGTCCGGATCTGTTTTTAGGCGATATTGCAGGTGATGATGATCTGGATTCGGATCAAAACACCGAAGCGGATGGAGATGATACCGAGGGTGCGCAGTTATTTAATGACGAGGGTGCAGAACAATTATTGTCGTCCGGCGTGACGATCTCACCAATTATTACGACAGACACCACCTACCAAATGGTTATTGATCTGACCAATAGCACAGGCTCTGTAGCAAATCTC